>DATHGV010000263.1:0-2031 GCA_035490135.1 Candidatus Methylomirabilota bacterium | reverse complement strand
GCCAAAGGTCTCGGTGCGGTGGCAGCCGCTTGACCCGAAGTATATCGGCGCGCTTACCTTGCGTGGCAGCTACACCGAAGCGTTCCATGCGCCAACACTATTCGAGATGTCGTCTGCAGGCACGCAGGGCTTCGCACCGGTGGTCGATCCGTTTTCGAGATTGACCGAGGAAGTGATCGAGGAGCGCATTAGTGGAAATCCCCGCATACAACCGGAAGTGGCCTATGAATGGTCTTACGGAATCGTTTACAGCCCGAAATGGCTCAAGGGCCTTACTGTAAGCGCGGACTGGTGGCATATTGATCTGCGATCGCTCATCTCGCCCCTCGGCGCGCAATTCATCATTGAGGCCGATCTTCCCGGCTTGGTGTTTCGGACGCCTCCGCCACCTGGCACACCACCTCTCCCGAATGGTCAACCAGACCGGGGCGCAGTTACGCTGGTCATCGATCCTAACGAAAACCTTTCCGGCGCGATTTTCGAAGGTCTCGATTACGAAGCGATCTATATTCTGGATTCTGCGATTTTTGGTCACGGGGATTTTGGTAGACTGACATTCACGGTCAACGGCACGTGGCTCTCACGGGCTGAGCTCCAGGTTAACCCCAACACGAAACGATTTGGTATCGCGGGTGAGTTTTTGCCTCCGGGATTCAACCTGAGCAACTCGCTGCCATGGAATCGGGCCAATTTTAGTCTGTTCTACGACGGCCTGGCTGATACGTGGATGCAGGGTATTGATATTGGTGCGGTAGTTCATTGGATTGGCCAATACGAGGACGACAATGTTTCTCTCACAGGATCGCCGAAGCTAAATATGCCTAGAACTGGCGGTCCGGGAGATAACGCTGCACCTTTTCCTCAGCGCGCACGGAAAGTGGCCGAGTGGACTACGCTCGACTTGATCGCATCGTACACGTTCAACCTGCCGCCGCCATCGGCAACCGGAGTACCCGGCTTGGCAAAAGGTGGCGGCAAAAACGTAAAGCTGAAGGACGGCAAAGAGAAAAACGTGATTCCTGTCTCCACAGCCGAATACAGTCCCTGTGGATTGCGCGCCTGGTTGAATGGCACGACGATCACGCTCGGGATGCAGAACGTGTTCGATGAGGATCCCCCCTTCGTGGCCGCCTCCTTTGAGAACGGCTACGATGAATCGCTGACCACGATCAAAGGCCGGTTCTGGTACGTCCAGCTAAAGAAAAAGTTCTAGCCGAACTGGAACAACCTACCGGAATTTTCCAAGTCCGGAAGTATCCGCTGCGCTCTGGTCCGCGCTTTGTCGATTTAATCCGCCGCGTTCACCTTGCGACAAAAAACAAAATTCACCGCCGATTGCACGGATAACACAGCTAGAAAACGGGTAGGGCGTCTGGCGGTGCCAGACCCAACGCGTCGAATCGGGCATCCATCTAATTGTAGGGCGTCCGCCGCGGCGGACGCCAGTGAGGAAATCCATCCGTGACATCCGTGTCATCTGCGGTTTTCGCAACTTTCCGCGTAACGCCCGAGCAAGTCCTACGGAGTACACCTGTGAACGGCCAGAAATGACTTCCCAATGACGAGAAGCTACGGAAGGCCAAAACAACGAAAGGAAATAACACTTATGAAAATGACATTACAAAACAGAACGGCGCTGGCCGCATTGCTCTTTGCTCTAGTTTTGCCACTAGTCCCAAAGGTCTATGCGAGCGGCCACTTCGCTACGAACTATACCAATGCAAGCCTCACTGGCGTTTATGGGTACAGCAGTTCGGGCGAGCACTTAGGACCTAGCAACCCGAATAGCAATACGACAAACATTCCGGCTGATGCCGCCGGCGTTATGTGGTTTAACGGCCTTGGCACGTTTGAGTTTCATGATACCGCCGATCTGGGCGGCTTCGTCATTCAACGTGGCACCGCCGATAACCCCATCGTCGGAACCTACACAGTGAACCCGGATGGCACGGGTACGATGCAGTGGTTCAGCAACGGCTCCAACCACACGCGGGCGTTCGCCATCGTTGACGGTGGCATGGAATTGCAGTT
>DATHGV010000262.1:0-7513 GCA_035490135.1 Candidatus Methylomirabilota bacterium | reverse complement strand
GTCCGCATCAGCGGTAATTTTTGGCGAGGCCATCTGGGATCCAGTTGTTTTGCTCGGACGCTTCAATCAGCCGGTAGTCGCTCTAATCGCGCTTGTGGCTCTGCTTCTTGCCACGCTCAACACCAACGTGGCGGCAAATGTGGTGTCTCCTTCCAACGATTTTTCCAATCTGCGTCCCAGCCTTATTTCTTTCCGTACCGGCGGCCTCATCACCGGCGTCGTGGGCATTCTGATGATGCCTTGGAAACTACTCCGTGATTTCAGTTCTTACATTTTTGGCTGGCTGGTGGGTTGTTCGGCTCTGCTGGGTCCCATTGCCGGAATCATGATTTGCGATTATTACCTGGTGCGGCACCGTCGCCTCGTTGTGGAGGATTTGTATCGAAGAGGCGGCGCGTATGAATATCAGCACGGCTTCAATCCAAAAGCCATCGTCGCGTTGCTCGCCGGCGTCACCATCGCGTTGATCGGCCTCAAGGTACCGGCCTTGCGGTGGCTTTACGACTATGCCTGGTTTGTCGGCTTCCTCATTTCCGGCGGGTTGTATTTTGTATTGATGCAGCGCCAGGTTTTCGCATTGAAGTAGTACGCGGAATGTCTCCGTTGAAGACTGGCACGGATCCCCTGACGAAAAGCGGCGAACCGCCTCGACTGAATCCACCGCGACATCATGGCTTGTGGCCAACAGCAAATGCCAATAACACCGCCAAACCCAAGAGCATCAACCCCGCGGCGATAAAAATAAACATTGGTTGCCGCCCAATACGCCTTCCCGATACCAACACCTCATCTTCGAGCGAAACGAAACTCACCAGAGCCTTCTTGTAGGACCTCCAAAGCAGGAAATAGGGGACCGCCACAACCGCAAGATATACCCCCAGAGAAATGCACATAGCCCTAAACAAATGCTCCTCTGGCCTCCCTAAGGCACGGTAGATCCCCCTCGACCACTCCGATGCGAGGAAATAACCCAATAAGAGGATAGAAAAGTGAGCAAAATAAAACATCTTTAGAAAGGATTTTATTTTTAGCTCTTCAGATTCGGACCTTACGAGATAGCCGCGAGTGCGGCGATCCCCGGAGAAAACGACCACACGGCCGGCCTTTTCATCTCGAAAGCGCGCGCCCACTATAGAATCGAGAAGAGCCATCAGCGTTCTCCTTGCACGGATTCTTCGGGTCTTGGTTACCTCCATGTTGCCACTTCAAAAAAATGGCTCGCGAGGAAAAAGATGTCCATGTGCCCTTCCCGCCGCTAACTTCCGATTCGTCGATTGCGCTCTTGAATCTGTATGATCCCCACACCGAATGGCCCTCTCCCTTGGAACCAAACTGGGTCCTTACGAAATCATCGCTGCGATTGGCGCGGGCGGGAGGGGCGAATTCTACCGCGCGAGGGTGCGAGGACTGGCACCGGAAACTGTTTGTCCCGTTCCTGCGTTATTGTATTGAACCCAGCGTTGATCCGCCATGGAGGAGACTTTATGAAGTACCTGTGCCTTGTCTACGGGGAAGAGAAGGACATCGGGGCCATGACCGACGACGAGTGTATGGCTTACGACAACGGCCTCCGAGACGCGGGCAGGTGGGTTGCCTCGGAGGCTCTGCAGCCTGCTCGCACCGCTAGAGTCGTGCGCGTCCGCGACGGAAAAGTATCCGTCAGGGACGGCCCATTCGCCGAGACGAAGGAGCTTTTGGCTGGGTTCTATCTAATTGACGCCGCCGATCTGAACGAAGCGATCCAACTCGCCTCGCAAATACCACCCGCTCGCGTCGGCACTATCGAGGTGCGCCCAGTCAGGGAGCTAACCAGCACAACTGGCGCACGAAGACGCTTGTAGCGCTAAACGTTGGGAGGGTCTCGACGACCCCTGCTGCGCGAACGAATCGTAGACTCGGTTTTGATTGCGGTCCTCTTGAGGTACGTGGATGGCCATCATTGCCACTGGAGCCGCAAGCGCAGCGGTCAGGAATAGCGAAGTGATGTAACGATAGCAGTTGACCCTCCCAAGAGACCGGGGGATGCGCTTGGCGCCGAGAATGCCGCAACGTCGCTAAACGTGGAAATTTCAACAGACCGCGGCGTTACTTGGAGAGCAGTCCAAGATGGCTGGCGACGCAGATCCATTCTCCATTTTTGAGGATCCACGTGTCCGTGAAACGCCCGCGGTGTTCGTAGTGCTTGCCTTTGTTGGTTCCCTTTTCGTGGGTTGCGCCGGTGACGACGACAGTGTCGCCGTGACGGTGCAGCTTCATGTCCTCGGAGACCTCTACAGTGAGTTGATCGGAGACATCCCGGACAGAAGCCAAAAATTGCGACTTGGAAAGCACCGCGCCGTCGTAATCGGTGAGCACGAAGTCCGGATCCAGGATTTTTTCCATCGCGCCGGCGTCGTGATGCAGTTGCATTTGATTCCAGAGATTTTCCAGCGCGATGATCTTGGACTCGTCATTGACAGTCTGAGAACGAATTGCACCTGGCAGGAAAATAAGAACCAAAAGGCAGGGCCACACTCGTTGCATTAAGTTCTCTTTTCTATACCGCTTAGAAACTCTATATCGCGTAAACATTCGTCGGAATCACACGCTCCGATTTGCATAGATGGTAGCCGATCAATACTACGTTTGCGAAACGTGCGATTTTTTTGATGTATCTCTTCCATTTTTTGGATGACAAATAAATGTTGTTAACAGTTTTTTACAAAACCTTAAGTTCTTCTCCGCATCGAATTAAATAACAAAACAAATTGAAACTATTCCGCGGCAACGCCTGCTGTGTCCTGCACGGAGCGACGCACGGAAAATAAAAAGGAGCTGTTCATGAAAATGTCGAGAATCACAACACTGCTGTTTAGCAGTGCGCTGCTGTTTTCTTCGGCCGCACTGGCCGGGGAAAATAATAAGGGAAAACTTGCATTGACTGACAACGTCGTTATCGATGGCAAACCAATCGAACGCGGTGATTACCGCGTCGAATGGGATGGCAGCGGTCCCACGGTTCAAGTCAAACTACTCCAAGGTAAGCAGACCGTAGCCACCTTATCCGCTCATCTGACCGAGCAGGCGGGTCGGAATCCCCAGGATGCCTATAGCATTTTCACCGAGCCAGATGGCTCCAGGGAGCTAACGGCAATTTACCCGAATGGGAAGCGCCTTGCTTTGGAGTTCGACCACAGCAGCACAGCCGGTGCGCAGTCGGGAAACTAAGCCACAGCAGGCAAACTAGACTGAAGCACCGCCCATTCCTTTCCGGCCCAGCCTGGAAGGGATGGGTTTTATTTTTGCGAATGTTATAACGCTGCGGCTAGACCGCAGCATTTTTATTTTTGCCCTACGGCGTTTCGCTCGATTCGATATTCCCGATTAAACACCACAAGGGAGTGAGGTTTACTCCATCCGTTTCGCGTGCTGGTCCATGCCGCCCTGATGCAGAATTAGTGCCGTGGCCCGGGCGTTGCTGTCGGTCACAAAAGTAATCTGCGCATCGACAACCTTGAGAAAATAGTCGCGATCGCTTTCTGGAAATATCTGAATCTTCGGTTGTCCGGTGGCCGGCATAAACAAATGATCGTCTTCCCGCGTAACGGTCATAATGAAACTCGGCGCCAGCTGGTCCTTCCCGACGTAGCTGTTGAATACCTTCGGGTCTACGGTTACTTCCTTGTGCTCCTTTGCCGGCGGTGGCTCGCCTTCCAGCCGTTTCGCATGCTGGTCCATGCCGCCCTGATGCAGAATCAGTTCCGTGGCCCGGCCGTTGCTGTCGGTCACAAAAGTAATCTGCGCATCGATAACCTTGAGAAAATAATCGCGATCGCTCTCTGGATATATCTGAAGCTTCGGCTGCCCCGTTGCCTGCGTAAACAAATGATCGTCTTCCCGCGTAACGGTCAAAATAAAGTTGGGCGCCAGCTCGTACCTCCCTACATAGCCGTTGAACACCTTCGGATCTACCGGGACCTCTGTGCGCTCCGAGGGCGTTACAACTTTTTCGCCATGGGCCACAGCCGCCAGCTTTGAGCAATTTCCTGCGGCGCCGAACCATTCAGATTGCCTAGTACGATCACCGTGAGCTTATCGTCAGGGTAGTAGGCGAGCGTGGTGTTGAAGCCTTCTATGCCGCCGCCATGATCGATTACTTTCCGTCCATTCACGCTGTGCACCAGCAGCCCGAACGCGTAATCATTTTTAAATGGTGTGGTCATCTCTTGCAGCGAGCTCGGCGTAAGCAACTTTCCTCCGAACAGACCCTGCTCCCAACGCAGCAGATCCTCCGTCGTGGAATACAGTGCGCCCGCCGACAGGGGAACAGTCATGTGGATGAAGCCCGCATTGCTTGGACCGTTCGGACCTGGAACGTATCCTGAGGCACGGTGCGGAATAATTGCCGAATTTGAATCGTAACCGGAATCCTTCATGCTGAGCGCCGTGAAGATGTTTGCCTGGACAAACTTTTCATAACTCTCGCCGCTGATCTTTTCGATGAGATAGCCCAGCAGAACGTACCCGGAATTGCTGTAGCTCATCTTCTCTCCGGGCTGGAACTCGAGCGGCTTGTCGCGAAGACGGGCCACCAGTTTCTCGGGCGTGGTAGCGAACGGTTCCTGGGACTCATAATCTGGAAAGCTCGTAAAGTTTGGAATCCCGGAAGTGTGCGTCAGCAGGTTGAAGATGGTGATTTTGTCCCACGCGGCAGGCGCGTCCTGCATGTATTTCTTCACTGGGTCAGTCGCTTTCAGTTTTCCGCGCTCCTGCAGCAACAGGATCGAGGCCGCAGTGAATTGCTTGGTAACCGATCCCAGCCGGAACTTCGCTGCAGGTGAGTTAGGTATTTCCCACTCCAGATTAGCGAAGCCGTAGCCCTTGTTGAGCAACACGTTGCTTCCCCGAGCCACCAGTACACAGCCCATGAATTTCTTTTCGGACACGTAGGATTGAACAATGTCCTCCATGCGAGCGAGATCGGGGGGACGTATGCGAAGCTGCGCTGGCTTGGTTGGGTTCGCCCGTTGCTGGTCGAGGCGTCCCATAAAGTCCACCAGCGCTAGTGATGAAAATCGTGGCAAACGCGCATTGGAGAATTGTCTGCATCGTCTGACTCAAATCAATTCTTTTTCTCAGTGCGGAAATCACGCCAGCTTCTTTTCTCGCTTGTAGTCGTCGAACTTCTCCAGAAAGCGGTCGATGTCTTTTTTCTGCAAATAGTACGGCGTCGATAATCGCAGCTTGTTTGGATCGGCGCCGCGGATGCGAATTTTGTGCGTGTGCCACAGCCAGTTCTCCAGATCCATGCGCGGAACCGGCGGCACATTTACGGTGACTATCGCGCAACGGAGCGCTGCATCCGGCGACGTCCAGGAAATTGCGCCCCGCTTGCTCATTTCCGCGAGCATGTAGTCGGCAAGAGCGCGGTGCCGCCGTTCAATGCGCTCGAGGCCAATATCGCTGGCCATCTTGATCGCGGCGCGCAGGCCCCAAAGCGCGGGGACGTTGGAGCTGCCGATGCGCTGGAATCGCTCTGCGCGAATCTTCGTGTCGTCCCAGCCTTCCGTGGCAATGGTGTTCCAAAGCCGGTCAATCACTTCGTCGCGCACGTAGAGAAAGCCGGAGCCTTTGGGTGCCTGCAACCACTTGTGCGGGCTGGAAGAGTACATGTCGCAACCAATGTCGTGCACGTTGAAACGCATCATGCCCGGAACATGCGCGCCGTCCACCGCGGAAAGAATGCCTTTGGAACGGGCCAGCGCACAAATTTCCTTCGCGGGCAAAACCACGCCAGAGAATGTAGTGATGTGGCTGAAAAAAATAACGCGTGTCCGCGGTGTGACGGCCTCGTTGAAAAGGTTGAGCACTTCTGCCGCATTTTTCACCGGCCGCGGCAGAGTGATTTTCTTCACCACGATGCCGTAGCGTTTGGCTCTGAGGTTCCAGGGATGTTCGCCGCCGGGATGTTCCTGATCGGTCATCAGGACTTCATCGCCCGGTTTCATGTCCACGCCATTGGCGATGTAACTGTTGGCTTCCGTGGCGTTGCGCAATAGCGCGATCTCGTCGCGATGGCAGCCTGCGAATGCGGCCAAGGGATCGCGAAACTCGTTCCATGCGGCATAACCCCAGATGGGATAATCCTCGGGGTCCTGCTGGTCCATCTTTTCGGTAGTGGTGTATCCGTCGAAGATGGCGCGCAAGACCGGCGCTGGGCTGGAGCCTACAGTGCCGTTATTCAAATAAACCTCGTCCGCGGGAATTAGAAATTGCTTGCGCAATTCTGCCCAGTAGGTTTCCTCGTTCTTGTCGAAGAGCGAGCGATCGGGCAGCGAGGTTGGCGCATCTTGCAGTTGAGCCAGCAAATTCCCACGGAAGGTGAGAGTTGCCGCCAATCCAATGGCCCCGGCAGTCAGAAAGTTCCGGCGATCGAGCATGTCACCTCCTGTGCGAACAATAATAATTTGATGGAAAATATTCGAGCAAACAGCGATTGCGAATTGTGTGCACCCTCACAGCGAAATGCAACCTATTTCCTTAGCTCTTGTCTTAGGCAGGACCCTCGACTCGTAATGTATGTCTGGCAGGCACTGAAGAGTGCAAGCAGAGGAAATCTTTGTTTGTGTATGGGATACTTTTTCGGAAACTCAAATGTTGAATACTACAAAGGAAATATTTCAATTACTGGCAGATGCCGCCAGCCGAATCCAACTTAGACAGCGAGCGCGAACTGCTTCGGGGTGGTACTTCACCCTGGCCTTCTTATTTCTCATCGCGGCCTTATTTCACTTGCATACCCCTATGGGAATCGGGTGGCTTGCGTGCAGGATCGGATTGACTATCGTCACACTTTATGGACTGACGGGAACCGAACTGGAGTCTATTCTTACTTCGCGAATCGGCGAGGCGATTGCGGTCGCCATATTCTCACTTTACAGCGCGAGTCGTGCTCAGCAGGGATTCGGCTTCCTTTTGGCTGTGCTAGGAGGAGTGCTGGCTTTGTCTTCGGCTATCGGCCTTCGCGCATACTGGCGTATACAGCGCACCCCTCCCGACCTGCTAGAGAGGGTACAGAACGCATTTGTGGTTGCGACCGACTCCGACCCAGACAAAACTCCGGGATTAGTTTCGTTTCGGCGAGCCTCTGGATGGAAAACGTTCCTGCCAAATGATAATGCCCAATATGATTATCGTCTTCTCTACGACCGTGATGTCGTATTTCTGATCGGTATAAACTCATTCCTTGGTATTCGTTACTCGCCGCTTTTCAGGTTCGTCGTCCCGTCTCGCACTTTCCACATCGAAGTTCTTGGCGACTCTCGGACCGGAAAAAGGAACAAGGTCAGACTCATGTTGGATAACGAGCCGTTGCTAGAACCACTTGAGGTCACGCCAGAAATGCTTTTAAAGGCTCGCCAACAGATGGCTGAATCACCAGTCTAAAAACGTCTTTCGCCTTTTTTTGCTTCTAAGTCCCGTTACGTCGCACTCCGGACGAGTGGAACCCCAACACAAATCCTCAAGCCTCTAG
>DATHGV010000261.1:0-31882 GCA_035490135.1 Candidatus Methylomirabilota bacterium | reverse complement strand
GATGCGTTCGATGAGGCGGGATTTGTTGACCTGATAAGGAATTTCGGTGATGACGATGTTTTCGCGGTCCTTGGCGGCTTCTTCGATTGCCGCTTTGGCGCGCATGATGAAGCTGCCGCGGCCAGTGCGATAGGCGGCTTCGATGCCTTCGCGGCCGGCGATGTACGCGCCGGTGGGAAAATCAGGGCCGGGCACAATCTTCATTATTTCTTTGAGCGGCGTGTCGGGCTTATCGATTAAAAGGATGGCGGCTTCGACGATTTCGCGCAGGTTGTGCGGGGGAATATTCGTAGCCATGCCCACGGCGATGCCGCTGGCGCCATTGACCAGGAGATTCGGAATACGCGAAGGAAGAACGACCGGTTCTTCGCGGGTCTGGTCGAAATTGGGGATGAAATCGACAGTTTCTTTTTCGAGGTCGGCAAGAATATCTTCAGAAATTTTCGCGAGACGCGCCTCGGTGTATCGCATCGCCGCCGGGGGATCGCCATCGACAGAACCAAAATTTCCCTGGCCGTCGATCAACGGGTAGCGCATGTTGAAATCCTGCGCGAGACGAACCAGCGCCGGATAAATTACCGCTTCGCCGTGGGGATGATAATTACCGGAAGTGTCGCCGCAGATTTTTGCGCACTTGCGATAGCCGCGATTGGAAGCGAGGCCCAGATCGTTCATGGCCACCAGGATGCGGCGCTGCACCGGCTTGAGCCCGTCGCGCACATCGGGAAGCGCGCGCGCGATAATCACGCTCATGGCGTAGTCGAGATACGACTTGCGCATTTCTACTTCGATATCGATAGGAAGCAGTATTGAAGTGTTCTTCTCGTCCGCCATTTATCCTCGCGTGCCTTAAAATTTCTGTGTTTTAAATTTCACTGCCGCGGCTTTATCCGCGACAACAATCTAGAGTTCTCGCCTGACTACGCTTGTCGCGCTAGCATCGCCATAGGACTTACCGATTCCCCGTCCTCATCACCAAAGAAGAAAACTTTTACGTTGCCCGGAACTGAGTGTCACTTCGCAAGGCAACGATGTCGAAAGTGCTGGTGGAAATTTGCGCGAAGCCATCGAGCTGTACCATGAAACCTGGCCAGAAATTCAAATGTCATTCCCTCGCTGATCGATCCAAAACAAATGCTTTCACAGTGTCAAAGGCGTCTGCCGCGTTGGTAAAGCGCTTCGGCCCGAAATAATTTCCGAGTTGCTGTAACAACGTGTCGAGCTGCTCTTCGCTTGCAATTTCGACCGCCACACCGCGTTCGTTATCGGGCACCGTTGTCGGCGTGGCGCGAAAATCACTGCACGCCAATCCGCGCAGTCCGGGTAAAGTGCTCCATCCCAGTTGATAAATCATTACGAAATTAAATATCCAGGTTCACAACTTCGAGGGCGTTCTCCTCGATGAATTTGCGGCGTGCTTCCACGTTTTCGCCCATCAACGTGGTGAAGATATCTTCTGCGGCCACGGCATCTTCCAGCTTCACCTGCAGCAGCGTGCGGGTGTCGGCATTCATGGTGGTGTCCCAAAGCTGCTCGGCATTCATTTCGCCCAAGCCTTTGAAACGCGTGATGGTGAAATCTTTTTTGGCGTCCTCAACTACGTAGTCGAGAACGTCTTTGGCGTTGGCTTTGCTGACTTTGTCGCCGTTACGGGAGATCGTAAATGGCGGATGATTGAATTCCTCAATTTGTTTGGCGAGGCCGCGGAGGCGCTTATATTCGGCAGTGGAAGCCACAGCCCAATTGATTTTCTGGCTGTGCGGCGGGCCAAACTGGATTTCGTACAAGCTGTGTTCTTCGTCGAAGGTGACTTTTCCTTCGAGCTTCAGCTTGGACTTTTCAATTTCTTTCAAAAGCTTTTCCAGAGTCTTTTTATCTTCGAAGTCGGTTTTCTTTTCGAGGCGGCTTTCGGAAAGCAGTTCCACGAGACCGGGCTCGCGAAGGCGGCGGCCCAGTTTCGCGGCGGCGGCCTGATATTCCTGAACGTTCAGTAGAAATGAAGTCAAGCCGCTGCCTTCAAGATTCACGCCTTCTTTGGCCTTGACGACGTGGTCTTCGGTGGCGCGCTTCATAAGTTCGTGCGCAAATTCGTGCTCGTCGCGAATGTAGCGCTCCGTCTTGCCGCGCTTTACGCGATAGAGCGGCGGCTGCGCAATGTAAATGTGGCCGCGATCGATGAGTTCCTTCATGTGGCGAAAGAAAAATGTCAGCAGCAACGTGCGGATGTGGCTGCCATCGACGTCCGCATCGGTCATCAAAATTATTTTGTGATAACGGAGTTTGCTGGCGTCGAAATCGTCTTTGCCGATGCCGGTTCCCAGCGCGGTGATGATGGCGCGAATTTCTTCGTGGCCGAGCATTTTGTCGTAGCGGGCTTTTTCTACGTTAAGAATTTTTCCTTTGAGTGGGAGGATGGCCTGGAATTTGCGGTCGCGGCCCATTTTTGCCGAGCCGCCCGCGGATTCGCCCTCAACGACGAAAAGTTCGCAGCGCGCGGGATCGCGTTCCTGGCAATCAGCGAGCTTGCCAGGCAGACCGCTGGAATCCATCGCGGATTTGCGGCGGGTGAGCTCGCGGGCTTTGCGTGCGGCTTCGCGAGCGCGAGCGGCTTCGATGCATTTGCCAACAATGCGGCGCGCCACGGTGGAATGTTTGTCGAACCATTCGCCGAGTTTTTCGTTAACGAGCTGCTCTACGTCACCTTTGATGTCGCTATTGAGTTTGCCTTTGGTCTGTCCTTCGAATTGCGGTTGCGGCAGACGCACGCTGATCACTGCGACGAGACCCTCCCGTACGTCGTCACCATTAATGGTGACTTCGTCCTTTTGCTCCTTGAGCATACCGGTTGACGAAGCGAAATTGTTGATCGACCGGGTAAGCGAAGAGCGGAACCCGGAAAGATGCGTGCCGCCATCGACGGTATTAATCGTGTTAGCAAAGGCAAAAACATTTTCGCCGTAGGTATCGTTGTATTGCAGCGCGATTTCGATTTCCACGGCGCCGCGTTTCCCTTCAATGTAGATGGGCGAATCGTGCAACGTGGATTTTCCGCGATTGAGATGCTTGACGAATTCCGCGATGCCACCGGTGAAGCGAAATTCTGTGCTTTTTTCGCTGCGCTCATCGGTGAGCGTGATTTTTAGGCCTTTGTTAAGAAACGCCAGCTCGCGAAGACGCTGCGACAGAGTGTCGAAACTGTAGACAGACTTATCGAAAATGGCGGGATCCGGATGGAAAGTAATTTTCGTGCCGGTTTTGCGCGACTTACCGGTCTGCTTGAGCTTGGAGGTGGGCTTGCCTTTTTCGTAGGTTTGTTCCCACACAGAGCCGTCGCGGGAAATTTCCAATTCCAGCCAATCCGCAAGTGCGTTGACCACGGAAACGCCGACTCCGTGGAGGCCGCCGGAAACTTTGTAAGTGTCGCTGTCAAACTTTCCGCCGGCGTGCAGCACGGTGAGCACCACTTCGGCCGCGGGACGCTTTTCCGTAGCATGCATGTCAACGGGAATGCCGCGACCGTTATCCACCACGGTGACGGAATTGTCGACGTGTACGGTGACGTTTATTTCGTCGGCGTAACCGGCCATGGCTTCGTCAACGGAATTGTCGACCACTTCCCAGACCAGGTGATGCAAACCCATTTCGCCGGTGGAGCCGATGTACATGGCCGGGCGCAAGCGAACAGCTTCGAGGCCGCCTAGAACTTTGATGGATTTGGCGTCGTACTTGTGACCTGGCGTCGCAGCGATGACCGGTTCTTTATCTTCCATGAAAGCTCCGCAGTGAATTTTGCTTAAAAATCTTGCCCGGCGTTCATTACGGGCAGCTAAATGTTTTTCTAGACGCGATTGATTTTTTTGCGAACCCCACGTTCGCAAAAAGACCATGGAACGCGCTGTTTAGCGTTAAAAAAAAATTGGTAAAAACTTTGAAGCGAGGAAGGCGTGCTTGCGGAATGCTCCGTACGTCGCCTCACCTTTTGATTTCGATCGCCGTGGCGATTGAAACTCGTAAGGTTTCCTGCTCCATCCCATCTCGCGCAGCGAGACGTGGCGAAGACTGATACTTTCCAAGCGAAATAATTATTTGGTTCCTGGCGCGAAACCAAACCCCGAAAATTTCACCTGGCCGACGTGCCGATTTGGAGGGCCTAACAACGAATCGACAACACAACTAGTGTAGCCGATTTAATGCAATTTCTCAAGGCGTTAAACCGTTTACTGTGGCCTATAAACCTTTTATTAATAGATATTTACAGCTTACTTGCTTGCCAGGGCGGGGCTTGTGTAGCAAGTCAGGATTTGGACTGTGATCGAGGATTTTTTGCGCATCAACGCGCGCAAAAATTGCAGTGATTTTTTATTTGCAGAACATAGAACGAATAGAACGAATCAGATGCGCATGGGCATGATGATGTAGCGATAGCGGTAGGACTCGTCGGCGAGGGGGCGCATTTGGCCGGCGGATTGTTCGTCTTTTAGTTCAATGCTGATGGGGCCGTCGGCCGCGGCGGCGAGAAAATCGAGCATGTAGCTGGAATTAAAACCGATGGCGATGGGGTCACCTGCGTAGTCCTTCTCGATATTTTCTTTGGCTTCGCCGTACTCTGGGCTCGACGCGGATATTTCAATTCCTTCGTTGGAGACGGCGAGTTTGACGGCGTGTGAGCGTTGGTCTGCGAGTTGCGACACGCGGCGCACGGCGTCGCATAATTCGGCACGCTCGATGACCACGGTTTTGTTGTTCTCGCGCGGCAGGACTGCTTCGTAATTAGGAAATTGGCCGGTAAGTATCCGCGAGATCAGTAGGCGGTGGCCAGCCTGGAAAAATAGATGGCTTTCGTCTTTGGCAAAGTCGAGTTGGGCGTCGGAACCGGCAGTACTGGAAAGCTTTTCGACTTCGTCCATCGCTTTCTTGGGGATAAGGACTTTCACTTCGCCGTTTAGGCCGCTGAGTTTTTGGCTGGTTTCCGCGAGTGCGAGGCGATGACCATCGGTGGCGACCATGGCGATGGTGTCCGGCTTCAAGATAAGCAAGCCACCATTCAAAGTGTAGCGGGACTCTTCCATGGAGATGGCGAATTTGGTTTTAGCGATCAAACTTTGCAGCGTAGCCGCAGGGAGCTTCACCAAAGGGTGCGGCATCGCGGGAAGCGCGGGGAAATTTTCCCTGGCCATGCCCACCAGTTTGTATTTCTTTTTGTCACTGATGATTTCTACCCAATGATTTTCGAGTAGACGGAATTTGATTTCGCCTTCGGGCAACAGGCGGACGAGTTCGAGAAGTTTCTTGGCGGGGATGGTGCCCGCACCTTCTTTCTTAATTTTTACTTCGCAGGACGTGCGGATGCTGAGTTCCAGGTCCGTGGCGGTAATGGTTAGGCGCGAGCCTTTAGCTTCGACAAGAATATTGGACAGGATAGGGATGGTAGTTTTGCGCTCGACCACGCCTTGAGTAGTCGTCAGTTCATTTAACAGCGCGGACTTGGTTACGCTAAATTCCATCGCTTGATAATCCTCACGTGCCGTGACGGGTGCAGTTGCGGTCATGGGCCTTCCTTACACTGTTATACCGCTGCCGTACTTTACCCGTTTTCACAGCAAGTATAAAGCGCAATGCGGTTGTTGGCGCTGTGGAAATGAGCGGATAAAGGCTTTCATAAGCAAGCAGGTTTTGAATTTGATTTAGAAAATTATAAGGCTTGTTGTGGTGATGACTGCTGTGGATTGGTGGAAATCGCGGCAAGCCAGTTTGCTGAGTGGGACATAGGTATGGAGGTGTGCAGGTGGCTCAGTGTGGGAATGTCGCAAAAGCCGGGCCGCAATCTGGCTTGCGTTGCGTCGCTCCCAATTTCTTCCTTAAGGGTTAACAGGTTATTCAAAGATTTGGCAACGATTGTTCACAGCGAGCCACTATGCGGAAACGCTTATGGTTTGACCACCTGTGCAGTTGCTCGAACCTGTTATTTTCAACGACCAGATATATGCCCTTGACCGAGTCCAACTTTTAAAAGGGTTCAATCGATCAGCTCTGATTGCACTTTGTTGAATTTTTTCTGGAAACAGCAACATGACCACGCCTGTGACCACCATAGCAATAAGAACTAAATGCGGAATTAGGAGACGCATCTTCAGCCTCAAAGTTGTAAGTAAAGCTTAATCGATACCGGAAAGGGAGTGCAGTAAGTCTCAAGAACGCAGACGGAAACCCAAGACAAGGGCCTACTGCAGCGCGTCCATCAAGCGGGTGATGGTGCGATTCAAATCTTTGTCGTTGCGGCGGAGCTCTTCGATTTTATTGATGGAGTGGAGGACCGTGGTGTGATGTTTGCCGCCGAATTGGCGGCCGATCTCGGGCAGCGACGCGGTCGTCAGTTGCTTAACGATGTACATGGCTACCTGGCGCGGGAAAGCGATGGCTCGCGTGTTGCTGCGAACTTTCAAATCCTGTTCGCGCAAATTGAAATGTTCGCTGACGCGTTTTTGAATCAAGTCGATGGTGACGCGCTTTTCCTGCGAGGCGATGATGTTGCGTAGGACCTGCTGCGCGGTGGAAAGCGAAACGGTCACGCCAGTCAGTGAGGCGTAAGCCATCAAGCGGGTGAGGGCGCCTTCGAGTTCGCGCACGTTGGATTTAATAGCCCGGGCGATGTATTCGGCAACGTCATCGGGAAGCGAGAAGCGATCGTTGTCGGCCTTCTTCTGAAGAATGGCGATTTTAGTCTCCAGATCTGGCGGCTGAATATCCGCGATCAAACCCCACTCAAAACGCGAGCGCAATCTTTCCTCGATGGAGTTGATGTCTTTGGGCAAGCAATCGCTCGAAATGACGATCTGCTTTTGCTGTTCATAAAGCGCGTTGAAAGTGTGGAAGAACTCTTCTTGGGTGCGCTCTTTTCCGGCGATGAACTGGATGTCGTCCACCAGCAATACATCCACGGTGTGGAACCGGTCGCGGAAGCTGATCATGCGATCGAAGCGAATGGAGTTGATGACTTCGATAGTGAATTTCTCCGCGCTCACGTAACTGAGGCGCATGGCGGGATTGCGCTGCTTGATAGTGTGCCCGATGGCGTGCATCAAGTGGGTCTTGCCCATGCCCACGCCGCCATAGAGGAAGAGCGGGTTGTAAGCCTTGGAAGGTTGCTCAGCGACGGCGCGCGAAGCGGCGTGCGCAAACTCGTTGGATTTGCCGACCACGAAACTATCAAACGTGTAGCGCGGATTGAGCTGATGGTCGCTGCTCTCGAAATCGAGCTTGGACTGCTTGATGCTGGAAACCACCGGGGCGGCGGGCAAGGGCTCGTCATCATTGCAGAGATATTGCACCTTCATATTGGGAGTGCCAATCTCGTGAAAAACAGCCTTAACGATCTCGCCATAGGTGCGAGTCAGAACCTGGCGAAAAACGGTGCTGGGGATCTGCACGTAGAGCGTTTCGCCTTCAGCGCGGTTGAGGCGGGTAGGCTGGAACCAGGTGGTGAAGGTGTTGATGCTGACCCGGGACTTCACGTGGTCTAAGAATTTTTCCCAGGAATTAGCGGAGATAGTCATCGGATAAGGGAAATAGAAAGCCTACGTTATTTCCACAGATGTGCATAACCTGTGGAAAGCAGGCTTTGATTCATCTTTCTTAAGTCTTCGGATTCTTGCCCGCGATGGTGCCCCTATATCGCCCCTGCAACCTTCGCGTCCTTTTCGGAATTGCCGGCCCTCGAACCGCCGGGGAGTGACAGCGCGGGATTGTCGCCCATTCAAGTGCACGGGGCAAGAGAAAAGTGCGGAGGGACGTTTGGCGAGATTCACACACGGTACACAGTTTTTCCACAACGACAAATTTCTCTTGCTTATGAATATTTTTTTAATTTTACTGGGATAAATGAAATAATTTTTCGTTTGAAAGCGTCAATAACTATTTTCTCGCGCTGCTTGGCCTGTTAAAAACTTGGAGTGTTTGTAAATTTATTTTCATGTGGCAGACCCAAGTTGTGGGCGTGAGAAGAGAGCTAGGCAGCTTGTGCGAGAGAGCGAGGAGCGATGACTCGAAGGTACAGACCTACTCTTTCGCAGGAGAGTCGGTACTCTGGTCTGATGTCGCGTTTTTGTATCACTACGGATTACTGGATATTCACCGCAGCCGTGGCTAGTCCGTGAAACCAATTTCACGCGCGTGCGTCGCGAAGCCGAAGTTGAGATTGCTTACTGCCCCAGCTTGCTGTCGGGCCGCTCGAACTCAAAGATGCCGAGGGGGTCGCTGCCGATAAGAAGGCGATCCTTTTCGACGACGATACTCTTGGCGTCGAGTCGGGCTCCGTCCGGGGTATACAGCTGGTAGGTCGCTTTGCGATACCCGTCTTTGTCAAAGCGCAAAAGCCGGTTGTGGAGTGCGATCCAGACTTCGCCGTTGCCGCGCACAACACCGATGGCGGTAAGGATGGGTTTGAAAGCGGGCTGCTTGCCCTTGCGCTCCTGGCGTTCAATTTCCTTTCTGGCGGCTTGCGCGGCGGCGAATGCCTCAATTTCAGTGAATTGAATGGTTTGAGAGGCGTACCCGTTGCGGTCGTACTGGCGAACAGTCGGTTCTGGCGTGTAGATGAAGGCGTAGTAGATATCCCCTTTCGCGTCGGTCGCGAGGTAGCCGGAGTTGAGATAGCGATTTAAATCCTCACGGCTGGAGATCTCTTCCAATTCACCGAAATCGCGAATGTCTCTGCCGTTCTTATCGAAAACGAGGATCAAGCGTGGGTCGTGCAATGTGGCGACAGCGACCTCGCCGTCCGGCAGTGCCGCGACAGAAAGCGGGGCGTTCACGTGGAAGGATTTGATCCGGTTGCCGTCTGCGGAATACTCCACAATGAGATTCGCGGCGCGGTCAGCGACATAGATTTGGCCAGAGGCATCGACGTCGAAATCTTCCGCGAAACTTATTTCTGGATTGGAGGTTCCTGCGGCGGTGGTTTTGGAGGCTGTTACATCGGCTGCGGAGCCAATGGTCAAGAGTTTGTGATCTTTGGCGTCGAAAATCATCAAGCCTTGCGAACTCAGAACATAGGTTTTGTCGCTATCGCCACGCTTGACGGCGCGCAGTCCCGCGCCCACCTCGGGAAAGAGACGGCGCTTGGCGGTTAGCTCGCCTTCGTATTGCACGGAAGCGACATCGCCTTCAGATTGGGCGGGAGCGATCGCGGCTGTGGCGGCCAGGAGACAGAGCGACGCGCTCGATTTGAATAATAACTTCGCTATGTTCATTGAGTTTCCTGAATGCTCAGAGCATTGACGGCGTGCCAAGGTTGCCCGTTACAAGCGTTCGCGCGTTAAGTCCAATGGCTCATCTCAGTACTGAGCAATGAGCGCGTCAAGACGAAGACAACTCAAGACAGCAACACGACCAAGACAAATCCGGGCAAAGCGTCACCAAGACCCACCCTGCAAACCGAGGGGTGGGCCACCCTCCGTGGCTGTTTAGTTTGTGTAGTGAAGCGGAAATTTCCCGCCATGTATCAATGCTGAATATCGAGGGCTAGGGATCGAGGCGAAGGCGGAGGCGCTCGATGGAGCGGGCGCGCAAACGGCCGGCGGAGTTGCGCGGGGATTCGTCGGCGGTTTCGATCAGGACGGCGTTCATCTGAACGTCGCCCGCGGCGACCTCAAAGCGGGCTGGCAGGCCATCGAGAAATTTTTTGATGATGCCCTGCCGATCCATGCCGATGACGCCTCCATGAGGCCCGGTCATGCCCACATCGGTAATGTACGCAGTGCCCTGGGGCAGCACATGCTCATCGGCGGTAGCCACGTGCGTATGCGTCCCGACGACGGCCGTGGCTCGCCCGTCCAAATACCACCCCATGGCAATCTTCTCGCTGGTGGTTTCCGCGTGCATGTCGACGAAGACGAAATCTACGTCCGGCAAGAGCCTGGCGAGCTCGCCGTCGGCCTTGCGAAACGGGTCGTCAATGGCGGGCAGAAAAGTGCGGCCCTGAAGATTCAACACTGCGTATTTCACGCCATTTTTGGCGGTGCCGCAGAAGAGCCCGCTGCCGGGGCTGCCATCGGGAAAATTCGCGGGGCGCAGCAGGCGAGGCTCATGGGGCAGGTAATCCATGATTTCACGGCGGTCCCAGCTATGATTGCCGCCAGTGAGGACGTCGATTCCGTCATGGAGAAATTCGTCGGCCAGGCGCGGCGTGATGCCGAACCCGGCAGCGGAATTTTCACCGTTGGCGATGACCAGATCGATTTTCTTTTGGGCTACAACGTCGGCGAGACGGTCGCGAACGATTTGGCGTCCCGGCGAGCCCACAATATCACCGACGAAGAGAACACGCATGGAGGGAGTGTACAGATGATGGAGTACAGTTCAAAGGAATCAATACGTTAAGAACCGGGTAAGAGGCTCGCCGCCGGTGCCCTTGCACGATTGAGCTTTCGGCCAAACGGGCAATTTATCTCGGCGAGCGATTTTCTTAGTTTGTTTTAATGAAGCGAATAAAATACGAAAGCGCCAGTCAAGGTGGTAGTTACTCTTTCGTTATATTTCCACCATACGCGGCAGCACGTGGCGACAGAGCCCAGCGCTCCCCGCATCGCTTGGCGAATGGAGTTGGAATGCCAGTTTGAGAGGAATGTTAACTCATTGGTCACAAATTTTATTGCTGAGTTCTATGCGGACTAGTGCTAGAATCAAGACCTGTTCTAAAGGTCTAAGGTGTACTGTCCTCTCGAGCAGTGCGCCGCCCAAGACCTGAGGTGTCCAGGTGTCCGTCCGTAAGTCCAAGTTTCGCCGCACTCGCCGTGCCTCCCCAAAAGTCACCTTGGTGGAGAAGCTTGCCCAGACGTATAGACATGTTCCGTTCCGGAGCAGGGTAGTGGCTGCGGCCGCCTTACTGTGTTTGGGCTGTATCGTTCTATTGGGTGTTTCTTTAGAGCTTGGTTTTCATTCCTGGCAAACTGTGGCTACCGCTGAGCCAGTGGCAGCGCCGTTCTGGCCTCCTTCGTCGGTCCTTTTGCCGACAGGACATTCGCGGACTGTTTACCCATACTCGGTCATCGCCGGGGGCGCGCAATCGCCTAAGGAACTGCGGGAAGCAATGGCAGGCGATCCGGTGGTCGCGCAACACTATGCGGACTTCGATATCACTAAAGCGCATCGCGTGACGCTGGATGCTCCGAAATTGGTGTACGTTTCCTATCGCATCGGTAACAAGGTCTTTTGGACCAAGAACAAGCTGGCGCTGCGAAAAGGCGAAGCCATGCTCAGCGACGGCAGCAACATGGCGCGTACTCGCTGCGGGAATCGAATCTCGGTTCTGCCGGTCAGACCGAACGCGCCCGCCGAACCAACTTCGTCGGAATTGGATGGCCCGGAATTCCCGGCTATAGTGTCGTCGCCCTACCTCGCGGCATTCTCCGCGTCGCCGCCATCATTATTTCCTGGGCCAGTTCAATCGCCTGGTGGGCCGGTAGCCTCGTTTGTACCGGTCGCGCCGTTTTTTCCTTTGCCGGGCGGCGGTGGAACCATTGGGAATAGGAATTCGTCTACTCCCCCTCCCGGCGGCGGTGGTGGAGGTACACCCGGCAGTGGCGGCGGTGGCACACCTGGGACCGGTGGTGGTGGGACTCCCCCTCCCGGCGGTGGTGGTGGAGGTACACCCGGCAGTGGCGGCGGTGGCACACCTGGGACCGGTGGTGGTGGAGGTACACCCGGCGGTGGCGGCGGGACTCCGCCTCCTGTAGGCGTGCCCGAGCCTGGGACGGCAGCATTGGTGTTGATCGGATTGGGCGCCGCGGCCATGCGGGCGCGTCGCAAACGAAAAGCGTGTTAAGCTTTATTCAGTGAACGCAAACTTCTATTAGCGGCTCCTCTTCAAGCCTGTTGGCTTTCGAGTTGTTACTTTCCTTTCGTCGATTCATCTGAACAGTAAATTCGTGAGGATTTTATGGCCGTAACACTATCCGAGAGATTAGATCAGTTAGGAGCACGCTACGACGAGCTTACCAAGGAGCTCTCGACGTCCGAAGTGGTGTCGGACACTTCCCATTTTCAAAAAGTAGCCAAGCAGCACGCCGAGCTGGAACAGATCGTCGAAAAGCATCGCGAGTTCAAGCAAATCGAAAAAGATCTGGCCGGCGCTCATCAGATGATTGGCGAAGCGGAAGATTCGGAAATGAAGCAACTCGCCTACGACGAAGAGAAGCAATTGGTGGCGCGCAAGGAAACCGTCGAGCGCGAGCTGAAACTCCTGCTGCTTCCCAAAGATCCCAACGATGAAAAGAGCGTCATCGTGGAAATTCGTGCGGGCACAGGTGGCGACGAGGCGGCCCTTTTTGCCGCTGAACTTTTTCGCATGTATTCGCGTTACGCGGAGACATTGGGCTGGAAAGTGGAAGTGCTGGAAAGCTCACCGTCTTCCCTTGGCGGACTAAAGGAAATCGTCGCAGCCATTCAGGGTTACAAGGTTTATTCCAAGCTGAAATATGAAAGCGGAGTTCATCGCGTGCAGAGAGTGCCGGCCACGGAGCAGCAAGGGCGCATTCATACTTCCGCGGCCACTGTGGCGGTGTTGCCGGAAGCCGATGACATCGACATTAAAATTGAGGCCAAAGATCTACGCATCGATACGTTTTGCTCTTCTGGGCCGGGCGGGCAGTCCGTCAACACCACATATTCTGCGGTGCGTATTACGCATTTGCCCAGCGGGCTGGTGGTTTCGCAGCAAGATGAAAAATCACAGATCAAGAATCGAGCCAAGGCCATGCGCGTTCTGCGTGCGCGGCTCTATGAACAGGAACAGGAAAAGCAGCAAGCGGCTATCGTTGCGGAACGTCGTGGGCAGATCAAAACGGGCGACCGCTCGGAAAAAATTCGCACTTATAATTTCCCGCAAAATCGCGTCACCGATCACCGCATTGGTTTGACGCTCCACCAGCTCACTGATGTGTTGGACGGCAAGCTAGCGCCGCTGGTGGACGGCTTGGTTTCGCACTACGAAGCGGAACGGCTCGATCAGGAGCTTGACGCGGCGTAATCGTTTTCGAGTGCGTGTTCGCTGCTTGTTCCCAATGTCAAACATCCTGCATCGCGATCTAAAAATACCCATGGATATTCGCGGCGCGCTGCGAACGGGAATTTCACAACTCCGCGAGAAGCAGGTCGCTTCCTACACCCTTGCTGCTGAATTGCTGTTGCTGCACGTGCTGGGACGCGACCGCGCCTGGTTGTATGGGCATCCCGAAGAGCCGATAGGCGCTCAAGAGCTGGACACTTTCTTGTCTTTGATTAGTCGTCGTGCAAACGGCGAACCCACGCAGCATCTTACCGCGAAACAGGAATTTTGGAGTCTGGAATTCGAAGTTACGCCGGATGTGCTTATTCCGCGGCCGGAAACGGAACATGTTATTGAAGTCGCGCTGGACCGCTTGGCGCGGCGCGAACTTCGCGCGGGCCGCGCGCAAAAAACAAACGGAGAAGGGTTTATAATTGCGGACATCGGAACCGGCTCCGGCTGTCTTGCGATTGCGTTGGCGAAAGAACTTCCCGCAGCCACGGTTTATGCTACGGACATTTCTCCGGCGGCGCTCGCGGTGGCGGGCAGAAATGCAGTTCGTCACGGCCTAGAAAATCGCATTCATTTTTTCGAATCCGATCTGACGCGGGCTCTGGCTACAGATGGTGCGAAAGAATCGACTTTTGATCTCGTCGTGAGCAATCCACCGTACATCCCTAGGCGCGATGCAAATACACTGGCACGCGAAGTGCGCGATCATGAACCTGCTATTGCGCTATATGGCGGCGAAGAAGGCTACGAACTTTACGCTGGGCTGATTGCTCTCGCGGAACGGCATTTAAAATCTGGCGGAATCTTCGTTGCCGAACTCGGGCACGACAGTCTTCCTGCGGTTCAGCCGCTGCTGGATGCGCGTCAGTGGACGGCGGTGGGCGTGAGCAACGATCTTGCAGGGATTCCGCGGGTCATTGCAGCGGAACGCCGCCCCCAAAAATAATATCCGATCGATGCGATATTTTTTCATTTGGATTCTGACGTGGGCGCAGGCTGCATGTTGTCGCACATTCTCAACCGGCGTAGGCTTAGCTGGACATGCCGGAACTAGCACGTTTTCGGGCGAAGCATGATGCTCCTGCCGAATTAAGTTCGCAGACTGCTACTTCAATACTGCACGTCGACATGGACGCGTTTTTTGTTTCCGTGGAATTGCTGGAGCGTCCCGAACTTCGTGGTAAGCCAGTTGTGGTGGGCGGGCGACCGGATCAACGCGGAGTGGTCACCGCAGCGAGCTACGAAGCGCGGAAGTTCGGCATTCAATCGGCGATGCCATTGCGAACTGCGGGGCGCCTTTGTCCGCACGCGATTTTCCTGAATGGTCATCACGCGAAGTACACGCAATGGAGCGATCGGGTCGCGACGATACTCACCAACTTTTCTCCAGTTGTGGAAATGGTGTCCATCGACGAGGCGTATCTCGATCTGGCGGGCACAGAACGGCTGCACGGACCTCCGCTCGCCGCCGCCGATAAACTTCTGCGCAGCATTACTCGTACAACTGGTCTGCCATGTTCTGGCGGTCTGGCGTCCACACGACTGGTTGCTAAAGTAGCCTCCGATCAAGGCAAGCCGCGGGGACTCGTTTGGGTTCCTGCGGGAAGCGAAGAGCGATTTCTGGCGCCGCTTCCGGTGCGAAAAATTCCGGGCATCGGAAAAGTCACGGAACGAGCTTTGCTCGCGCTGGGCATTGAAATAGTGGAACAAATCGCGGCGCAGCCTCAGGAAAAACTGGAGAAAATTTTCGGGCAATGGGGCACCGCGCTGTACCGCAAAGCGCGCGGTGGCGACTCCTACGAGTTCGTGGTCGATGCGGAACCCAAGTCTATTTCTCAGAATCACACGTTCAACGAAGACACCGATGATACGGCGGCGTTAACCGCGGTGCTGAGCCATCTATCGCAGAAAGCCTGCAAGCGTCTTCGCGAGGCGGGCCTTGCCGCCAGCACGCTTACCGTGACGATTCGTTATGCGGGGTTCGATACGCACACGCGTTCCAAATCACTGGGTGAAAGCACGGCGCTGGACACTGGCATCAATGCAGTGTTCCGGGAACTTTTTCAGAAACATCGTGATGCCCGCCGAAAAGTTCGACTTCTGGGTGTCAGCCTGAGCAATTTCAGTCACGGCGGAGAGCAGCTCGATTTGCTTCAAGCAGAACGCCGCGAAAAACTGCAGAAACTAACGCAGGCGACGGACCGGCTGCGCGACCGGTTTGGTTTCAGCAAAGTACAATTTGGCGGCTCGCTGCGGCGCGGCGATTCCAAGCCCGAGGATCGCTAAGCAGCTTCCTTTCTTCCATCTATTTCATCCAAGTATTAGCCATTAGGGTGCAGTTAACATCGCATGCGACACGAAGTTTTCTCGCGTGCTGCGCTCTGGCGCATAATCGAAACGTGACGCCTCGCGAACTTGCCAATTCGATTTGCGACAGGTTAACTCGCGAAGGGCACCAGGCCTTCCTGGTTGGCGGCTGTGTGCGCGATTTATTGCTCGGCCGAGAGCCTGCCGATTACGACGTAAGCACTGACGCGACACCCGAGCGCGTGATTTCCTTATTTTCCGATGCGGTAGCGGTGGGCGCGCAGTTCGGGGTAATCATCGTGCCGCGCGACGGCCACCATGTGGAAGTGGCTACGTTTCGATCGGACATCGGCTCTGCCGACGGCCGTCATCCAGAGAGCGTGGTTTTCACATCCAGTCCCGAGCAAGACGTGCAACGGCGCGACTTCACCATCAACGGCCTGCTGATGCGTCACGATTCCGGGCGAGTTTTTGATTTCGTTGCGGGACAAACAGATTTGCACGCTGGAATTATTCGGGCTATCGGTGAACCGGCACAGCGTTTCGCTGAAGATAAACTGCGCATGCTGCGCGCGGTACGGTTTTCAGCGCGTTTCGGATTTCGCATCGAGGCAGAAACATTTGCCGCCATTCGTTTGCAGGCCCATGAAATCGGTCAGGTTTCCGCTGAACGAATCCGCGAAGAATTGACAAAGCTGCTGACTGAAGGCGCGGCTCGCCGCGGCATGGAATTGCTCGATGAAACGGGTCTGCTGAAACACATTTTGCCGGAAGTCGCGGCCATGCAGGGAGTCGAGCAACCGCCGCAATACCATCCCGAAGGGGATGTCTGGACACATACGCTGCTTATGCTGGAGGGCATGCCGGCCGGCAGTTCCGCCACTCTTGCCTGGGGGGTTCTTCTGCATGATGTGGGAAAGCCGGCAACGTTCAGGCCGATTTCTGAAACCGGCGATCGCATTCGCTTTAATGGACACGTTGACGTGGGGGTCCGGATGGCGGAGGTAATCTTGGAGCGGCTGCGTTTTTCAAACCAGGACAGCGAACAGATTCTGGCGCTGATTGCCAATCACATGCGCTTTAAGGATGTATCGCGGATGCGAACTTCCACGCTGAAGCGGTTCATTCGCCTGCCCCGTTTTGACGAGCATCTGGCGTTGCATCGCCTGGATTGCCTGTCGAGCCATCGGCAGTTGGACGCTTACGATTTCGTGCGGCGCACCCTTGAGCAAACGCCAGCCGAAGAGATTCGTCCGGCCAAGTTGCTGACTGGGAACGATCTGCAAAGCCTGGGCTATCAGCCGGGGCCTTTGTTCAGTAAGATTCTGCGGTCGCTCGAAGATGCTCAGCTGGAGGGGTTGGTAAGATCCAGAGAGGAGGCTATCGCATTTGTAACTCAACATTACGGCGAAACGACGCCCGGAATGCGTAAGCTATCTTCAGCGTCAGGGTGAATGGGGCGTTATCTTATTGAACAAGTGAAGTTTAGAGTCTTTGGGGAGAACTTTACGGGAAGTTCTATAATTGAGTGAAATACACTAAGATTTTGTGCTGCAGGGACTTATATCTTAAGACACCTTTTTGTTTTGGCTCGCATCTAACGCTTCATAAGCCCGGACCCTTTCTCCTCCGCGCTTTAGATTAGGGGACATAATGGTTGAGAAAAAATTCGTCGTACCAGAGATTCTTCCTATCCTCCCCGTCCGCGACACTGTCCTGTTTCCTGGGGCGGTCCTGCCGCTCACTGTGGGACGGGAAAGCTCTCTGGCGTTAGTTAATGCCTTGATGGGGGACGAAAAGCTGCTGGGCGTCGTAGCTCAGCTTGACCCTCGTGTTGAGGATCCAGCAGCCGCCGATCTGCACAAAGTCGGCACGCTCGCAAAAGTTCATAAGACGGTGAAGATGCCTAACGGGAACGTGGTCATCTTCCTGGAGGGTTTGCAAAGAATACAGGTCGTGGACTTGATTAGCCTGCGGCCGTACCTGCGCGCGCGTATTGAAGCCCAGCCTGACTTGAATTCCGAGCAAGATTCCGAGTTGGAAGCGCTACAGCGCAACGCCCAGGATTTATTCCGCGATGTCGTCAGTCATTCTCCACAGCTCTCGGATGATCTTCATTCAGTGGCTGCGAATATTGACGACCCGGGCCGTTTAGCGGACTTTATCGCTGGCACCTTGCCGTCACTGTCCACCATGCTTCGCCAGGAGTTGATCGAAACTCCCAGCGTTCGCAAGCGGCTGGAGACCTTGATTCGCGAGCTTTCCAAGGAGCTTGAAGTTCTGGAGCTGCGCTCAAAAATTCACGAACAGGTTCAGGAGCAAGTGGGCCAGAACCAGCGGGAATATTTGTTGCGCGAACAGATGAAGGCGATTCAGAAAGAGCTCGGCGAATCCGACGACTCCATGCAGGAGATCGACGAGCTTCGCAAAAAAGTTGAAGAAGCGGGCATGACCGCAGAAGCCAAGAAAGAATGCGACCGCGAGATCAAGCGCCTCGCCAAGATGACTCCGGCATCCGCCGAGTACATGGTGTCGCGCACCTATCTCGAGTGGATGACTTCCTTGCCGTGGTCGAAATCCTCGGGCAACCAGGAAATCGATATCGCCAAGGGCCGCGAGATTCTTGACGAAGATCACTACGATCTCGAAAAGGTCAAAGAACGCATTCTGGATTACCTGGCGGTCAAGAAACTCCAGCCGGGAATGAAGGGGCCGATTCTGTGCTTCGTTGGGCCTCCGGGCGTGGGCAAAACCTCGCTCGGCAAATCCATCGCTCGAGCGTTAGGCCGCAAATTCGTGCGGCTGGCTCTCGGCGGCATGCATGATGAAGCGGAAATTCGCGGGCATCGCCGGACGTACATCGGCGCTTTGCCGGGACAAATAATCCAGGGACTGAAGCGCGCTGAATCGAACGATCCCGTTTGCATGCTGGACGAGGTCGATAAACTCGGCCGCGATTTCCGTGGCGACCCGTCGTCTGCGCTGATGGAAGTACTCGATCCAGAGCAGAACTACGCGTTCCGTGATCATTACCTGGACGTGCCTTTTGACTTGTCGAAGGTGCTCTTCATTGCTACCGCGAACTGGATGGATCCAATACCGGAACCTCTTCGCGACCGCATGGAGATCATCGAATTGCCCGGATACACCGGGGAAGAAAAACTGCATATCGCGCACAAATACCTGATTCCCAAGCAGGCCGCGGAACACGGCTTGAAAGTTGGGGAACAGCTGGAATTCAGCGACGACGCCATTCGCGAAATTATTCATAGTTTTACTCGCGAAGCAGGCGTTCGAAACCTGGAGCGCGAGATTGCTACCGTCACTCGCAAACAGGCCCGGCGTATCGCCGAAGGTAAACTGGACAAGATGGTGGTAACGCCAGAAATCGTCCGTGAATACCTGGGCGTGCCGAAGTATCGCACCGAGAAAGAAGTCGAAGAGCGCGTCAAGAAACCCGGCGTGGCCATCGGCTTGGTGTGGACACCTGTAGGCGGCGACATCATCTTCATCGAAGCCACGCGCATGCGTGGGGGTAAGCAGTTCACGATGACCGGCCATTTGGGCGAAGTGATGCAAGAGTCCATGACCGCGGCGCTCACGTGGGTACGCGCGAACGCCGAACGCTATGGCATCGACACGGACTTTTTCCGCAAGCATGACATCCATATTCACGTGCCTTCGGGCGCGGTGCCTAAGGATGGTCCATCTGCCGGCGCAGCCATGGTTACGGCGCTGGTCAGCTTGCTGACTGGGAGGCCGGTGCGAGATCGCCTGGCGATGACCGGTGAAATGACACTGTCGGGAATTGTTCTGCCGATCGGCGGCGTCAAAGAGAAAGTTCTCGGGGCCAAGCGCGCGGGCATCACGGAAGTATTGTTGCCTGCCGACAATGAGCCTAACGCCGTAGCGGATCTGACGCCGGAAATTCTCGGCGACATCAAGATCACATACGTTCGAACGCTGGACGAAGTGCTGGAGCACGCGCTATCGAAGGAAGTTGTGGCGCCTCCACCAATCGTTCCAGAACCCAAAACCAAGACACCGCACGTGGGGCCGGATGCCCCGCGCGCAATTCACTAAAACCGAAGAGCTATATAAATTGGCTGTCCCCGTAAGGAAGAACGGGCGCGGAGTTTGCGCCCGTTCTTGTTTTGTGTGCCGAGCATGTTATCGACAGCTTGGAGGTGCAAGTCCTCTTCACAACCAGATGGAGGTGAAGTGATAGCGAAGCGCAAGGGCCGAGCCGCGAGGTGAGGTCTGAAAGAAGCGTGGAGCAAAGACGCGAGCCGATGAACAAGAACTGGATGCGAGGCAGGTAGTGTATCGGGAGCTCCGCAAGCGCGGCATCGCTGCGCAGGACGCCGCGAAAACGGCAGGTAGCTCCGATGGGCCGTGGCACCTTGCGAACACACCAGCGCTGAAAATCGCTCTGTCCAACGCTTACTTCGCCTCGTTCGGGCTTCCCGCGCTCACGGCTCATGGTTAGTTCAACCCGCCGAACCGCCGGATGCGGACCCGCATGTCCGGTCGTGTGGGAGGGGAGGACGGGCGACCGTCTCCCCTATCCCGATTAGCGCACGATATGCAGTAAAACAAACCCTGTTAACATGGCACTCCACGCATGCGTAGCCAGCCGCAAAATGTCACGGACTTGGCAAGTGAGTTAGCTCAACGACTGCCCGAAGCGCTGGTCGGAGAGCGGGTCATTCCTCGTTTTGTGGATTCCTACGTGGTCGAAAATGGCCGCCACGCTCTGCAAGCGCATGCTTCTCAATACCGCGATCGACTGGCTCTTCTGCAACGCGAGGCTCTTCTGGCGTTAACGGTTCAGGCGCTTTCCGCCGCGTGCTTCGAGCCGGAAGCTTCCAAAAAGTCCAAGCCTCGTCCGATGTCGCAGAAAGATGCAGCGATATTCAGGCGCAAATTTCTGAGCGCCCTGGCGCGGCAGCAGAAATGGAGCGTAGGGGACGCTCTTGATTTTCAGACCGATCTGCAAATTTACGAGAATTTGATCCGGCGAAACAGCGCGACACGCCGTACGCGCAAATCCTTCGAGGTCGCCAATCATCCGTTTGTGGATCGCTCCGCGTTCCTGCTGGATTCGTCATTTATGGAAAAAGCACGCATCGCGGCGAGCCGTGCTCTCGGCGACCTGGAAGATCTTGCGGCTCACGTGGTGGCTTCGGCTGGGCCACAAAAGGGGGGCGCCAAATCACGATGAGCCGTGATCAGCGTGCATTGCTGCGTTCCGATTAGCGCGAATTATGCGATGGGTTCCACATGCACAGCGGTTCCGTAGGCCAGGACTTCCGTCACACCTTGCATGACTTCCGTAGCGTCATAACGCATGCACACTACGGCGTTCGCTCCGTGCTGCAAGGCGTGCTGCAACATTAATTCGAAGGCGTCCTCGCGGGTTTTTTCGCACAGGTCAGTTAAGATGGTGATATTTCCACCCACGATGGTTTGCAATGCAGCTCCCAGATTTCCAATTACGCTGCGCGAGCGCACGATGATTCCTCGCACGATGCCGTAATTTTTGACGATGCGATATCCGGGCAATTCCAGCGCGGAAGTCACCATTGCGGTACTCACTGATGGCATGGCCATATTTCCCCCTATTTGACGTTTACCGCTGCGATTCTAACCGCACAGATAATCAAACCCAAGCAATCTTACTTTGCTACGCTCAAGGCGCGTGGAAAACCTCTTCTATTTCCTGGCCCTCGTGCAGATCGCCGTGGGCGCGTATCTGATCTGGCAGGGCTGGCAATGGCTCGCCTATGCGCGCCGGCGGATGCGCACCGATCCGGGATTCCATGCGCCGCGTGTTGCGGTGCTCTGTCCGTGCCAGGGCGTTGAACCGGGATTAGAGCGCAACCTTGTTTCGCTCACGGAATTCAATCATCAGAATTACGAACTGTTTTTTATTCTGGCTTCGGCCTCCGATCCTGCGGCCGCGATTTTGAATCGGGTTATTTCCAGCTCGCGCGTAAGCGCGCACCTAATTGTGGCGGGCCCGCCGCAGGAGTGCGGCGAAAAGGTGAACAACCTGCGCGTCGCGGTAGAGCAATTGCCGGAAGAATTCGAAGTATTGGTATTCACTGATTCTGATGGTCGTCCTGGAAAGGCGTGGTTGCAGCGCCTGACCGCGCCTTTGGACGACGACCGCATAGGCGCGACGACTACCATGCGCTGGTTGATTGCCAATCGTAGCAACCTGGCTACCGCACTTCTGGCAGCGTGGAATGCGCCGATTGTGACCATGCTCAGCGAAAAGGGCAAAAATTTTTGCTGGGGCGGAGGCACGGCCATTCGGCGATCGGTCTTCGAAGGAATCGGCGTACTCGAGGAATGGCGCACGTCGGTAAGCGATGATTACTCTCTTACGCATTCGCTGGAGCGCGCGGGCCGGTCAATTTTCTTCGTTCCTGAATGCTTGACGGTTTCTTTCGTGGAGACCGATATGGCGGGGCTGTTCGAATTTACCAACCGGCAAATTTTGATTACTCGAGTTTACGCGGGAAGAATTTGGCGCGCAGCGGCGCTTACTCATCTGCTGTACTGCGTCACGGTAGTCCTGGGACTAGCTCTTGCGATCGGCGAGTTGGTAAATGAACGTCCCGCACTGCATTTAGCGGCGCTTACATTTTTCATTTTATTGTTGTCCGCGATCCGTGCGAGCTTGCGGGTCGTTGCGGTGACGGAGCTTCTTCCAGCATCTCGAGCGGAAATCATGAGTCAAGCGTGGGTAAATATTGCTCTACCCGCCGCGATTCCATTTCTTTATCTGATGAATTTCGCGCATTCGTTGATCACCAGGAAGATTCGATGGCGAAATGTGCGCTATGAATTAATCTCAGCGAATCAAACACGCATCATCGGCGGTTGAACTTGCGTGTATTCATTGTTCGAAGCAAGTTTTCCACAGCTAATTCACCCTGATGCTTGCTGGATAAGCGCGTTTGGACAAATTATCTGCCGTTGATTCACGGTGAGCTGGGTGTAAAAGAAGCGAACGATCGAAATGGTGCGGGAAAAACGATATTTTAGCAGGCAAGAAGAGGAAAAACTGCGTCGTGCGTGCAATTACTACCATCAATCATAATTGCTTCGCTGGCTTCCTCAGGGTAAGTACTGTGTTTTGTGTAGGAATATAATAAATTGTAGTTTGGACAAAAATTTGCAGTGTTGGAGCGGTTCGGTGCAGTGCTCGCACGCGGAACGTCGGGTGCCCTTTTTCAAGGGCGACGGGATAATAACTGTCAACCTTGGCTTCTGTTTGCTGTTTTCCTTAGCAGTTAGTCTGTAAAGCTGGCCTCGCTCAGGGGCAAATCGTAAAAAAACTTAAACGGGTCTCGGCGTGAGTCGAGTCTGCATTTGGAGGAGTTAAGTGAAGCTTATTCGCAGAAACGAACAGGCACATCTGTCTGCGCGGTCAGGTCAACCGCGTGAGATCTATTTTTTCTACGAGAAGAATACTGGTGTGGCGCATTTTAACGTGGAAGCCGGGCCCGACGGGCAGTTCCCTGTCGAGCAAGCTGCCGGACTGCTGGCGATGCATTGCATGGTTCGCGGGCAGTCTCCCAACGATTACATCGTCATGGTTCCGGCGGAGAATGACTTTCTCGACGGGCTCAAAGAGAAGGCTGACAAGTTGTTGCAAGCCGGCCGCTCTGCGGGCTCCTCTGTGAAGCTGACTCGCCGGGAAGATGAAGTGCTCGGCGGAATTATGCGCAGCCTGGCCAACAAGGAGATCGCCGCGGATTTGAACCTTTCCGAGCGAACGGTAAAATTCCATGTGTCTTCGCTGCTGGCGAAGTTCCGTGTGCGCGGGCGTCTCGAGTTGGTTCGCGAGGCTTCACGCCACTCGAATGCTCCAACGGCGCCAGGAAACCGCGAAGCTCGCGGAGACTACGGGGAGTTGCCAAAAGGCTTCTCGTCAGGCTCTAACGTATTGCCGTTAGTGAAGCGCTGCATGGCTTAATTGCTGTCCCTGAAATGCAAAAGGCCTGCCCGTGTTTGGGCAGGCCTTTTTGCATTTCTGCTGTTCTATTCTTAGCTACTTCTTGGATTGGGCGTACAGTTCAGCGGACTTGTCCCAGTTCAAGGTGTTCCACCAGGCTTTAATGTAGTCGGGCCGGCGATTCTGATACTTCAAATAATAAGCATGTTCCCAAACGTCGAGTCCTAGCACGGCTTTTCCGCCGCCTGACAATTGGTAGGGGGTATCCTGATTAGGCGTCGAGTCGATCGCCAGTTTGCCGTCGCGCACCAACAACCACACCCAGCCCGAGCCGAAACGGGCCACGCCGGCGGCCGAGATTTTTTCCTGGAAACCAGCAAATGAACCGAAAGCGGAATTGATGGCCGTAGCGAGATCGCCCTTTGGTTCGCCACCGCTGCCCTTTTTCATCAGCGGCCAGAAAAGACTGTGATTCCAGTGGCCGCCGCCATTATTGCGCACCGCGGTGCGGATATTTTCGGGAATGGCGTCCAGGTTCTTGAGCAGATCATCGATGGATTTATTTTGAAGATCGGCGTGTCCCTCGAGGGCTTTGTTTAAATTAGTGACATAAGTTCCATGGTGCTTGTCGTGATGGATTTCCATGGTTTTGGCATCGATGTGCGGTTCCAATGCGTCGAACGAATACGGCAACGGCGGTAAAGTAAAGGCCACGAATTTTTCCTCCAGCTCAGATTTGAAAGTGTGAAGCTATCCCGGGCTTAGAATCTCAATTTGCCGGCGAGCACTGCAATGGTAAGTGGTCGACAAATGTAATCGATGAATTATACCGCTTGTCTCCCTGGTTCCCACATCGCAAGCCGTTCGGCACGGGCCGGCAATTCATCTCACATCATTTTCACGATGGGTCACGATTGGGCTTGCCTCATTTGCTTGGATGCGCGAAACGGCCCATTGGGCAGATTCGGAAATTACCGGGTCTGGTGATGCGGCCAGCGGCCTCAATACGCTCGCTATTCTTTCGAAGGCAGCCGAGTCGCGCAGTAATCTTGAATTCCCAAGGGCAACGCACACGTTGCGAATAAGACCCTGCCATTTTGTTCTTTTGATCGGGCTACCGCGAAACATTTCGCTGAAATCGCTTTGACTCAGCGACGCAAGCCAGTTCAGGCGCGGCAAGAACAGTGTTTCTGGCGAAGCGCCATTTTGTTCGTCGAGGGTAAATTGTTTTTCTGGGGATGCGGCGGCGCTTGGGTGACCAAACCAACGCGGCTGAAATTCATTGGCGTAAGTCAACGGCGTGTGACTGTTCCACGGACAAACATCCTGGCAAATGTCACAGCCAAATATGTGGTGGCCCATCGGCTCGCGCAATTGTTCTGGAATTGATCCACGCAACTCGATGGTCAGGTACGAAATGCACTTTCGCGCGTCCATCACATAGGGTTCAACGAGCGCATGGGTCGGACAAGCATCAATGCATTTGCGACAGGTGCCACAGCGGTTCGCTGGGGGGACTTCGGAACTTCCCAATGTGGGAGGCAAATCGAGTGTGGTTAAAATTACGCCCAGAAAGAAAAATGAGCCGATACGCTCATTGAGCAGCAGAGTATTTTTGCCCAGCCATCCAAGCCCGGCATGCTTGGCCAGCACGCGTTCATTAATGGGACCGGTATCCGCGTAAATACGAGCTTCAAACGGTTGTGGATGCTGTTCACGCAATCCGTTCAGTAGCATCTGCAACTTTTTGCGCAAGACATCGTGATAGTCATCTCCCCATGCGTATCGCGAAATCCAGCCGCGGGGACCACCCGTCTCCGATGCATCATGAAGTTCTCCGAATGCTTGTTGGGTTCGTGCATGCCCGGTGTTGTAGGGCAATGCGCAGACAATCACGCTTTGCATGCCGGGCAATGCCGACTGTGGGTCGCTGCGCCGCGTATCGGTTAAATATTTCATCTCGCCTGCATACCCACGCGCCAGCCACTCTTGTTGTCTTAAGAGTTCGGGAAATTTCTCGGCACGGGCTACGCCGGCCATAGCAAAGCCCAGTCGGGTGGCGCGCTCAGAAATCCAGGTTGTAGAGGAAGCGTTTACCATGGAATCGTTTTTCGTCGCGGCGGATCCGTCGCGCATACCAAGAACGCGCGAAAAATAATGGGTCGATGCCAAATGGGGCTAGGCGGATTTTTTGTCGAAGCTGCGTAGAGCCGTGACTTCATCGGAATGCACGTCAAAAACGGTATAAAGTTTGGTGATTTGCAGCAGGTCATGCACTTTTTTGGTCAAATGCAGCAGCTTCAATTCGCCACCGCGATTCTTGGCGGTGGTATAGGCGCTTACCAGTTCGCCGATACCGGAGCTATCGATGTAATTGATATCTCCCAGGTCCACTAGAATCTTCAAGCGCTGTTCGTCCAGGAGCTCACGCATGGTGGAGCGCAGCAAGGCGCTGCCTTCACCCAGGGTTATGCGGCCGCTCAATTCGAGGACGGTCACCGCTCCAGCATCCCTGTAAGTGGCCTGTAATAGAGCCATAGCGCCTTTCCACGAATGAGATCTTTACGTTTGATGCGACGCGTTGTGATCGCCCTTGTCGTTATTATTCGCCGGGTGGCCATCGGGGTTTGGCAATTTTTTGGACATAATGATTTCTGCGCCGCCGGTGCGGCCGGCTACCACATCAAACTCGTCCATGAAGGAGCGCATTAAGAATATTCCGCGTCCGGAGGTACTCAAAAGATTTTCCTCGGCCAGGGGGTTGGGAACGTCGCCAAGATTGAAGCCTTTGCCTTCGTCCAAAACGTGGATCACCATTTTGTCAGACGTTAAATCGACAGCCAGATAAATTTTTTTCTCCGGACGTTCCTGATTGCCGTAGTGGAATGCGTTGATGACCCCTTCCCGCACTGACATTCCGATACGGTAGCAATCGTCCTCATCGAAACCCGCGGCTTCGGCGACCCGCAAACACATCTCCTCGGCAAGATTGACGCTTTCTACCTGCGTGTCGAGCGTGACATCGAGGTGTTTCTGCTCAGCCATTTTTATGAGTCGCCACCCGCCATAGCCGTTTGGACGCACATTCGAGTGCATTATGGGTAACACAGTGCCGGAAAAAGAGTCAATCGAGCACTGCCGTCATACCGCAATGTTTACAATTTTATCGGGTTCATGGATACCAGTTCACCGCCCCAGGAAGACAGACGAAAGTATACCTGCTTGCCCAGTTCGCCGACAGAGGGCCTCAACCTCTCGGCGCCGTCCAACGACAATTCACCGAGAAACATACATTGGTCCAGAGGCTTGCCAAAAAATTGGCCCATGCATCCAGCCAATCCGAGGGCCGTGGGCAAATGGAAGCCTGAGCCTTCTTTTCGCACGTCGGCGGGGGCGAGGTTGATGGTGACGCCCTGGCCATAAGGAAATTCAAAACCGCAATTTCTTAATGCCGATTTGATGCGCTCGCGGCTTTCTTTTACGGCGTTGTCTGGAAGGCCCACCACGTTAAAGTCCTGCATGCGCTCGCGGAACCTACGTCCACCTCAACCTCAACGAGGTAGGCGTCAATTCCATACACGGAGGCGCTAATGGTTTTAAAGAGCATTCAGTCGGCCGGTCACTAGAAACGATGTTCGTTAGAACGCAGATCGGTAGGGAGAGAAGCCGCCGGGGTCGCAATGCGAAGCATTGACTATACGCTAGAGATACTAGGTGAGGCTGGGTCGCAATTGGTTCGCGGAGCCTTTACACCTATTGCGTCGCGACGTATATTGGCTCGCTATAGCATCATGCTTACTCCAGCCCGCGAGGTCATCGCATGACCGGTTTCGTCATTTTAGGCATTGTCATTCTGATCCTGATTTTTGCGATTGGAATGTACAACTCATTGGTCCGACTCAAGGTACAGACCGATAACGCCTGGGCGGACATTGATGTGCAGCTCAAACGTCGCTACGACTTGATTCCTAATTTGGTGGAAACGGTCAAAGGCTACGCGGCGCACGAAAAAGGGACGCTAGAAGCGGTTATCAACGCTCGTAATCGCGCCATGAGTGCTAGCGGTCCGGCCGAGAAAGCGCAGGCCGAAAATATGCTCTCGGGCGCGCTGAAGAATTTGTTTGCGCTCTCCGAAGCGTATCCACAACTGCGCGCCGTGGAAAGCTTTACCGCCTTGCAGGCTTCGCTGACGCAGATCGAAGATGCGGTGCAAAACGCGCGGCGTTACTACAATGCCGTGGTTCGCGATCTCAATACAAAAATTCAACAATTCCCGACAAACATTTTTGCCAGTATGCTGGGATTCAAGCCCCGTGAATTTTTTGAGATTTCGGCTCCCGCCGAGCGCGAGGCCCCGAAAGTCAGCTTCAACACTCCACCCGCTGCGTCCGCATGAGCGCGCAGGGCTCCCGATTCATGTTTATAGGCCGGTGTGCCTGGTTATCACGCACAGCAGCGCGGCATTTTGCGTTCGCAGCGCTGCTCGGACTTCTTGCGTTGTCGGGTGTGGCCACCGCTAGCGCCAAGGAACTTCGCATTGAAAATTTTGTTGCGCACATCGTGGTCACAAGTAATGGCACCATCGACGTGACCGAGACGATTCGAGCGCATTTCATCGGAACCAATTGGCACGGGTTGTACCGTTCGATTCCCGTGGAATACGTGACGCCCCAAGGTTTGAATTACACGTTGTTCCTGGATGTGAAACAGGTCACCGATGGCAGCGGGCATCGCCTGAAATTCGAGTCCAGCCGGGTGCGCCATTACCGCAAGTTGAAAATCTACATTCCCGATGCCGATAATTCCGTGCAAACGGTTTCCATCGAATACACCGTCAGCGATGCCATTAGATTTTTTGAGGACCATGACGAACTGTATTGGAATGTGACAGGCGATGAGTGGGATGTTCCCATCCAATCCGCGCATGCGCAAATTATTCTGCCGTCGGGAGCCAGCAATATTCGAGCTACGGCTTTTACCGGCGCGTATGGGTCACGCGCCAAGGACGCGGAAATTGATGTCGCCGCCAACGGCGTTGAAGTGCGAACCACCGCGCCGCTTCCTTACCACGCCGGTTTGACGGTGGCGGTGGCAATGGATAAAGGCGCCATTCGCGAGCCGACCGCTGCGGATGAAATTGGACGATTTTTGCGGAGTAATTGGCCGCTGTTTCTACCTGTGGGTGTTTTCTGCGTGATGTTTTATCTGTGGTGGACGCGCGGCCGGGATCCTCGGCTGCGCCCCGTCGCTGCACAATACGAGCCACCGAATCAACTCACACCAGGCGAAGCGGGCACGCTCGTGGATAATGCCGCCAATATGCGGGACATTACCGCTTCCATCGTGGATCTTGCGGTGCGCGGCTACCTGGTCATCGAAGAGGTTCAGAAGGACCGCATGCTCGGTTTGATGCACGAAAAGGATTACAACTTCATCTTGCAAAAAGATCGCTCGCAGTGGGGCGCATTGAAGGCTCACGAACAAGCGTTGCTGGACGGATTCTTTACCGCGGGAACCGCAGGCGAAACGATTTCCATGGACAGTCTTCAGAACCGTTTTTATAAAACGTTGCCCGTCATGAGGAGCGGAATCTTCGATTCACTCGTGTCGCAGGGCTTTTATAAGCGGCGGCCAGACAGTGTTCGCTCTACGTACATTGGTGCTGGGGTGGTTATTGGCGCGCTCATGATATGGGGTGGTGGCGCCCTGGGGCGCGCCATGGGCATCGCGCCTGTTCCATTCATCATTGGTGGAATTGCTTCTGCCATTGTGATCTGTGCATTTGGCTGGTTTATGCCTGCGCACACGGAGCAAGGGACACGTGCGCTTGAAGGGGTGCTGGGTTTCGAGGATTTTCTGAATCATGTGGAGGCCGATCGGTTCAATCGAACCATAAAGACTCCACAAATGTTCGAGAGGTTTCTGCCTTTTGCGATGGCTTTCGGGGTGGAGAAAAATTGGAGTAAAGCTTTTGACGGGATCATGACGCAACCGCCCGGTTGGTATCGTGGGAGCTCCGGACCCATTTTTTATCCGGTGAATTTCACGAGTAACCTCAACAGCATGTCGTCACGCGCGAGCAGTGTAATGGCTTCGGCACCTCGGAGTTCCGGCGGTTCTGGTTTCGGTGGAGGAGGATCTTCGGGTGGCGGTTTCGGCGGTGGCGGCGGCGGCGGGTTCTAGCTTAATCTAAATTTAAGCATCGGCCTCAGTTCAGTACAGCACGCAATTGGACTAATGTTGCGGAGGCGTTGTTGAAGGCTCGCCAGAAGCCACCGTTGTTTCTGTGGGGCCCACGCCGTAAAGCCGCAAGACATCCTGCAGGGTCACAATTCCTTCGAGCTTGTGCACGTTGGCGCGATTCACTACCGGGAGCACGTCGAGTTGACTGGCGCCCATGCGATCAAGCGCCATAGCCAAAGAATGATCCATGTGCACATGGGGGAATTCGCCCGTTTGGAGGATTGCACTTAACGGTTGCTGGGTTGCGCCTTCAGTGAGGGCCTTTTGCAGCCGGCTAAGGCTGACCATGCCAACCACCCCGCTTTCATCGACGACCGGCCAGGCGTGGAACCGGCTGGTGGAAAGTTTATTTAGAGCTTCCTGAATGGTGGTGGAGGCATCTAAAACTTCTTTCGCCGCATGCATCGCCCGGTAAACTTGTCGCCGGCTTTCCTGTATGCGCGAACCCGCAGTCGGTAAATGAATGCCATCTTGTTGGGCCAATACCTCATAAATAGGTTCGCGTTGAAAGCGCGAAGAAATAAAAAAGCTGACCAGATTCGAAATCATCAGCGGAACGATGACGGCATAATCGCGGGTAATTTCAAAAATCATCAGCACCGAAGTCATCGGCGCCCGCACAATGCCCGCGAATGCTGTGCCCATGCCCACCAGTGCGTAGGCGCCGGGCGTAGCGACATAGCCGGGCGCGATGTGATGCGCCAAGGTTCCTACAATTCCGCCAAGCATGGCTCCGAGAAATAAACTGGGGCCAAAAATTCCGCCGGCATTCCCGGAGGCATAGCTGATGGTCACTGCAAATAGTTTTAAGACCAGCAGCAGCAACATTAATTTCAGCGCCATGCCGCCATTCAAGACGTCGCCGACGTATTTATAGCCGACGCCAAGTATCTGAGGAACGAAGCACGCCATCACGCCGACGGTCAGGCCCCCGGCCAGCGGTTGGAACCACACCGTTTTCTTCGGTCGCCTCAAGAACCATGCGCGCATAGACAACAGCAGTCTGGTGAAGGCCGCGGAAATGAATCCGCCTAGGACTCCGAGAAGCGCATAAATTCCCAGCTCCCCCGGATGCACGAGCTGGTACTGCGGCACTTGAAAGAGCGGATCGTTGCCAAGCAGCATCCGCAGCATTCCCCAGGAAGTCGCCGAGGCCAGCACCACGGAACCCAACACTGGCGCGTGTAAATCGCCTACTACTTCTTCCAGCGCAAAAACTACAGCGGCGAGTGGCGTATTGAATGCGGCGGCGATGGCGGCCGCGGCGCCCACAGGAATAAGCGCCTTCACTTTTTCCGGCTTCAATCCTAAATACCGGCCGAGCATGGAAGCGATGCCCGAACCCACCTGCACGGCCGGGCCTTCGCGGCCCAGCGGAATGCCGCAAGCGAGCGTTGCGGAAGTGCAGAAAAATTTACCAAAGACGGTCGCGAAAGAAATGCGTCCTCCGCGAGCCCACAGCGCTGCCTTGGTTTGCGGAACGCCGCTGCCGCGCGCATCGGGAAAAAACCGATACAGCAGATATCCCATAGTCAGCGAGCCGACGACTGGAACAAGAATTCTTCGCCACGTGGCGGCGCCCACGGGATATAAACGCGCGCCGGTTCGCTCGGTGATCAGGATGAAGGCCACAACCACCAAGCCCACGATCGCGCCGATCAAGAGCGTTAAAATCAGGAAGACCTGATCCTCGCGCTGGTCACGAAACGCTCTCCATGGTCTGCCGGGCGCATGCCACCACGGCGTCGGGGCCGGGGCGGAGGCCGCGGGAGTTACCTCGGTCGGGTTTGGGATAGTCACAGTAGCCATATTTAGAAATACACCGTCACTGGTTATCTTCGATCTTTTATTTTTGTTAGTGAGTGTTGGCGCAAGCTCTAGGGATTAACAGGGATATCTTTTTCTTCAGCCATGCGTCCCCCGGGCAGAAAGAACCGCAACTTCAAAGTTCGTTCACGGCGGCGCTCTTCTTCGAGGTGCCGGGCTCTGGCTTTCAGTAAATCATCCAGAGAAATAAGGCCCAGAAATTTTCCACTGGCGCGATCCACCACGGGCATACGGGTGAATCCCGTTTCCGCCATTCGATAAACAACGACGGGTAACGGTACAGCGGAATACACATGTGATGCGTTTGTCCGCGCAACTTCGCGGAGAGCGCGCCGCAGGGCTGCGTGGCCCTCCTGATTTATGCGATCACGAATATCTTTTCGCGTCAGCACACCCGCCAAGGTTCCATCCGCGTTCACCACCGGCAGAAGGCGCTGTTTCTGCCGATGATCGGAATTCAAGGAAGCCTGGATCTGGGCAAT
>DATHGV010000260.1:0-2735 GCA_035490135.1 Candidatus Methylomirabilota bacterium | reverse complement strand
AATAGCCGCGATTCCTTTTTGGCTCCCGAAAAGCCGGCACTTACCGAAGTTTCGTCATCCAATTTCTCCTCTACACCTTTGATTTCAGTGATTTGCATGTGGCCCCCACGTTGCATCTTCGTCAACCCAGAGCCGCGATGGCAGCAATGCACCAACGCCGTGGCTAACTGGGCCAAACAACATAACGATGACCTTGAGGATCGAAGCGCTCTTTGATACGGACTACCGAACCATCGTTTTGGACTTACGAGACGTGAGGCTAGCAGATCGCGACGCAGTGAAGTTTCTAAGAGATTGCGAGGCGGATGGGATGAAGCTGGAGAACTGTCCGGCGTACGTGCGCGGTGTTCATTATTCTGCTGCACGCCATCATCTCCAGAATGAAGGCGCGCATGGGATAAAGATTGGATTCCGCTGACTACGCTAAAAGATCGACTCAAAAAGGTGTAAGAGGACTCATAAGCATCGCAAAGGCCTGCTCAAGATCCTCTAGAAGTGAGGAATCAATGCCTGAAGTACAGCAGTGCACACTATGCGGCCGGACTATCGAGAGTGGAGAACTGTTCGTCAAGTTCAAAAATCCCAATCCCAATCGGCCGCCCCTTTTCTTTCACCATCGCGGCCGAGGAGATTGCTATTGGGAATACCTTCGGGACCAAGTTCTCAAAGTTCGGGGCCACCCCCGGCAACACATTCGAGTCGCCGCTTGATCTCCTCTTGTCGAATCAACTCCGCTGTACGCCCGAAGCGCAGAGTCTCTGCGAGAGAGAGAAACGAGCGAATTTGACGAAGCTCCATAGTTATTCTTATTTGCTCATCTTATCACAGACAGCAAAACAAACAATTCAACCAATTAGATCAAGAAGTCTCCAATCGGGATGTGGCAAAGGAACCCAAAGATTCCTACCGGGAAACGAGCGGTTGGCCTGGCATTTTGATAAACCGCTCATGGTGATTGAGCATGGAAAGATGCCGCCGTCAGCGGCTTCCGACCCAATGGCTAAACAATCGGAAGCAGTATTTCATGTCTTGCAAGAAGATTTGGCTAACCGATCGAAGCATGGACAGCCGCGAGAGGCAAAGACGAGCGGCCATTACATTCAGCGTGATCAACCAGAGCTTGTTACCCAATCGATCAGAGATGTCATTAGAGAGAGCGCAACGCTTATTACCTCAAAACCCCGGCGCTGACGAACGTCCGGTTTCGACCGGATGAGGCGCGCAGAGTCCTGTTGCCAGCTCAATCCGGCCTGGTCGAAGGCCGGGCCGAATTGTCAACCAGGCTGATCGATCGTATTCCTAAGCCGTGGCGGCCTTCGTCTTCGTTGCGGCCTGTTCAATAAGGTCTGCTACAGCTCTTGGCTGCGATACGTAGATGGCGTGGCTTCCCTTGACCTCAACGACCGTAGCACCCGCGCGCTTAGACATGGCACGCTGGGCGTCAGGTGGAATCATCCTGTCCTCGGTGGTGACCAGGTACCAGCTCGGTTTGGTCCTCCACGCCGGTTCGCTGATCGCGCCGCTAATGGCCCCCATGCCCCACGGAACTTGGGAGTCAGCCATAAACGCAGCTTTTTCCGGGTCCACGTCGGCTGCGAAAGAAGCAGGAAACTTCGCCTTGTCGAGGAACAAAAAGCCGTCTTGCGGGGGCAGTATCGGCGGTACAGGCGCGCCGGGTGGCGGATCTTTAATTAGCGTTCCCACTGACTCGCCCTTGTCTGGAGCGAAGGCAGCGATGTATACGAGGGCTGAAACTTTAGGATCGTTTCCGGCTTGGGTGATTACCGCTCCACCGTAGGAATGGCCAACGAGAATTGTAGGTCCGTCCTGCGTTGCAAGAATTCTCTTGGTAACTGCTACGTCGTCCTCCAACGATATTGTCGGATTCTGGACTATGCTGACGCTGTAGCCGTCTCGCTTCAGGATGTTGTACACGCCCTCCCAGCCAGCGCCGTCCACAAAGCCACCATGGACTAGAACGATGTTCTTCATGGCTGATACCTCCTTCTTCCAATGATGCGGAATACATCGGCGGGACTTGCTTTGGGACCGTACAGCGGGCCCCGAGCGTCCGGCCCGAATGTGTCGGAGTGTAACGAGGGAACAGCGAACCTGTCAACACAATGCCAGAATCTTACTTCGCGGATTACCGAGCTAACCTTACCTTGGGATTACTGTCGAGTGGCCGGGCGCCATTGCTGGCGCCCAGCCCTCTAAGAACCGGACTTGAAGGTTTCCCATTCATCCGGCTCGAGCACTCAAAAAACGCCCCCATGAACAACGAGGACGCGGCCTGATGCAAAACGAATCAGACCTACTCGATACTGACTTGCTGCCGATTCGCACGGCGGAGGGAATTCCGCCCGCTGTGTGTGAAGCCGCACCAACGGGGGTTCTGTCCCGATTCCTGTAGAAAAGTAGAAGGCGTATTCTCCTGAGAAGTCAGTGAAGGAGAAAGCCCCGGAATCTCCGCGAGAGGTTCAGGGCACAGGAGGAATACGCCATGGCGAAGACTAGCACTGCAAGGGAAGTGGGCCAAGAGGGTTCTCTGCGAGAGGGGTTGGAGGCAGCGATTCGAGAGCGAGTGAGGGAGGTCATCGAGATGGTGTTGCAGGAAGAAGTAGAAGCCGCGCTGGGTGCGCCGCGCAGCCAGCGGGTGACGGAGCGGGCCGGTTACCGGCATGGATCGAAGCCACGGAGGCTGACCTTGCGCACGGGCACCGTGCAGCTGGAGG
>DATHGV010000259.1:0-9482 GCA_035490135.1 Candidatus Methylomirabilota bacterium | reverse complement strand
GCCACAATTATGAAATTGCCTAATATTTCTTTGCTTCACTGCGTACTTGTTGTCTCGGCGCTCCTTGCGTCGCCATTTGACAGAGCAACCGGCACGGTCACCTCCGATCAGCCGGCCGATCCGGGCTGGCCGCGTGAAAAGTACAGCAATGGGACTCGACTTATTATTTATCAACCACAGGTGGATGACTGGAAAGACTTCCAGCAGTTGACCTGGCGAATGGCGATTTCGCTGACGCCTAAGAGCGGCAAAGAAGTAGTCGGTGTCGTAGAAATGAAGGGACACACGGACGTGGACAACGTTGCAAAGGTCGTCGCTATCACGAATCCTGAAATCACGGGCACGTACTTTCCTTCATTGGATCAGGCTACAAAGGAAAAGACGGAGCAGCTGTTTAAAAGCTTTGTCCCACCGACTGTTTCGATTTCCTTGCATCGCTTGATCGCGAGTGTGCCCGTGCAGCAGGCACCGGCTGGCGTGCAGCTGAACAACGATCCGCCGAAGATCTTTGTCGGCTACCGTCCATCGATCCTGTTGAGCGTGGATGGCGATCCAGTCCTGTCGGAAGTTCCCAACACGAACCTAAAGTTCGTTCTTAACACGCAGTGGCCGCTCTTTTTCGATAACGGAAATTCCACCTACTATCTTGCAGTGGGTCAGCAATGGCTCACGGCCAGTAGCCTCGAAGGGCAATGGTCGGCCACCAAGAAGTTACCGCCTGACATGTCCAAGGTTGCGCAGGACAAACAATGGAGTGCACTCAAAAAGGTTATCCCACCGCCTGCCAAGTCTGGTGGAGTTACTCCGGCTGTTTTTTATAGCGACAAGCCGGCAGAAGTCATTCTTTTCGATGGACAACCCGTTTACGCGCAGATTCCGGATACACAGCTGACTTACGCCACAAATACAGACAGCGTCGTTTTCGTTTATACGCCAACGCAGCAATTTTACTATTTGACCGCGGGCCGATGGTTCAGCGCCAACGATCTGCAGGGGCCGTGGACTTACGCGACGGCAGACCTCCCGGCTGATTTCGCCAAAATTCCACCCAGCAGTCCTGCTTCAGCGATACTCGCTTCCGTTCCGGGAACCGACGAAGCCAAGGATGCAGTTTTGTTGGCGCAGGTTCCAACCACCATGACCATTAAACCGGCGGAAGCACAGGCTAAAGTGAAAGTCGACTACAGCGGTGAGCCGAAGTTCGAGCCAATCAAGGGGACATCCATGGCTTATGCTACGAACACGCGCGATAAGGTAATCCAGCTCGAAGGGATTTATTACCTTTGCCTACAAGGAGTCTGGTTCATGGCTCCTGCTCCGAACGGACCGTGGACAACGTGCATGTCAGTCCCGCAAGAAATCTACACGATCCCGCCGAGCTCTCCGGTTTACAACGTTACCTATGTCACGCAGACTGCAAATTCCGACGGCACGGTTCAATCCAGTTATACTGCTGGTTATTTGGGCGGGTTCATCCTGGGGGCAGCGACGGGAGCGATCGTAGCCAACGGCAGTGGGTATTGGTGGCCGCCTTACGCTTACGGAGGCTACTACTATCCCTACGCAGCGACTTACGGCGGCGGATATTATTATGGGGGCTACGGTTATCATTATGCAACGCCTTACTACAACTCCGCCACGGGAGCCTATGGCTGGAAACAGACTGCCTACGGCCCCTATGGCTCGGCAACCAGAGGCGCGGCCTATAATCCCTACACGGGGACTTATGCTCGAGGCGCGTCGGTGTCGACACCTTACGGGAGCAGAAGTGCAGCACAGGCCTATAACCCCTACACCGGAACCTACGCTCAGACGAGGCAAGGTTCGAATCCAAACGCGCAATGGGGTAGCTCTTACGTCTCGCGGGGGAACCAGAGCGCCACGATGGGACATTACTCCACCGCGAATGGCACGGTGGCAGGCATTTCAGGCTCACAGGGAGGAAAGGCTGCTGCTTCCAGCACCGCCTGGGGGAACAGCGCGGCCGCGAAAACAGCCAGCGGCAATATGTATGCCGGACACGACGGTAATGTTTACAAAAACACAGGTAATGGTTGGCAGAAATATGACAACGGAAGCTGGAATTCCGTAAATAAGCCCCAGCCGAACTGGCAAGGGGCAGAAAGCAGTCAGCAAAAGACTGCAAGCGAAAATTATCAGCAACGATCGTCGGCGGCGAGCAGCTCCGATCGCTCTGGCGCGAGCGGCTCCAACCGTTCAAGTGCAGGTACAGGTGCTTACGACCGATCTGGCGCGAGCAGCTATAATCGATCCAGCGGCGGCGGTGGTTTTAACCGATCTGGTGGAGGCTCCCAAACGCAAGACTTGGATCGCGAGGCACAGAACCGGTCGCGTGGTGGGCAGGAGAGCCAACGCTTTCAGGACTTTCAACGCGGCGGGGGTGATCGCTTCGGTGGTGGCGGAGGATTCGGCGGTCGTGGCGGCGGTGGGTTCAGGGGTCGGAGATAACAATTAATGTCTTGAGCCAAGCTCTAATTTTTTTGTAGAACTAACAAAGCAAAGAACACACACACAAAGGAAAAACATGAAAAAACTATTAACACTAACAGGTATCGCCGGTATCGGGGCGGTCCTGGCGCTATTGGCAGCGTGTCAGACCACCGGTACAGGCGATGTTGTCGCCCAGAAAGAGTCCTTGCTCTCGCAGTCGGGCTTTAAGCTAATCACGGTCACAACCCCAAAGCAGCAACAGGCAGTGAGTGGACTTGCCCAGGGTAGGGTCACGGCCGTGAAGTACAACGGAAAGTTGTATTATGTGTTTCCCACTGCGACGAAGGACAAGATCTACGTCGGGAGACAAAAGCAATACAATGCCTATAAACAGGCGCTCGCGGCGCAGTCGGCGAGCCATCCAGCAAGCATGGCTCAGCAAGGCCAGTCGCAGATGGCGGGACAGTCTCTGATGCCCACACTGGAGAGCGCCGGACCGCACAACGTCGAAGTTCAGCAGTTCGGTGGGTTTGGCCCGATGGGCGTGAACGCTCTGGGAGATTGGTAAGCAGCTGATATATTGACGCGATTCCAGCAGGCTCCTGGCGACATATGAAAAAGCTATTAACCCTAACAGGTAACGTCAGCACCGTGGCGATCCTGGCACTAATTGCAGCATGTCAGACCGTCGCCACCAACAACGCCGAAATCGTTGCATCCCAGAAAGAGAACCTGCTCGCGCAGTCAGGCTTTAAGGTCATAACGGTCACGACCCCCAAGCAACAACAGGCCATAAATGGACTTGCCCAGTACAGGGTCTCGGCCGTGAAGTATAACGGGAAATTGTATTACGTGTTTCCCACTGCGACGAAGGACAAGATCTACGTCGGGAGACAAAAGCAATTCAACGCTTACAAGCAGGCGCTCGCGGCGCAGCAGACGACTCAGCCAGCAACCCAACAGGCTCAGCCGGGTCAACAGCTGATCAACCCGCCGCCCACGATGACATACGAGGGCGCGGGCCCCCATCACATCGAAGTTGACCAGTTCGATGGCTTCGGTCCGATGGGCACGGCGTCCTTGGGAGATTGGTAAGAGCAGTTACACATAACGTACGGGCGGCGGCTGGATGGTCGCTGCCCGTCGTGGATTGAGAGGCACCGAAAAAGATGGAGCAGCCAATGTGAAACAGGCTCAAATCGTTTTAGGAGTCAGCGCGCTGGCACTGGGAATTCTCTCGGTGGTTCCGGCCATTTGCGCGGCCGAACCTTTGCAGCTCGATGCAAACGTCAACGCGGCTGCCGAACCTTTCGCTCCTGACGTTGGCGCTTCGATCAACTTGCCGCCCTTTCGCACAAACCAGAATTTGACGTTGGCAGTCGAATCCCCTGATGAGGCTGCTGAGGCCGATCAGTTAGCCAAGCAACTCGCCAATCCAATCGCTTCACTCATCAGCGTGCCTTTTCAGGCAAACGAGGATTGGGGCTACGGCCCTACAGGCAATGGCTACAAGTTCACTCTTAACATTCAGCCGGTCGTTCCGCTCTCAATTAGCAAAGATTGGAACCTGATCATACGCACAATCCTGCCAATTGTTTCCCAGCACGATCTTTTCTACTTCGCGAACCTGCCGAAGGATTCGCCGCTTCAGCCGCAAAACCGTTCGCAGGACGGTCTTAGCGACACGACGCAAAGCTTCTTTTTTTCGCCTAAGAAGCCGGGGGCCATTCGGATTGATCTGGGGTCTCGGCCCAGCGTTTCTTTATCCGACCGGCACACAAGACCTACTCGGCTCAGGCACATTCTCGATTGGACCCACTTTTGTTGTGCTAAAGCAGGCAGGCCCGTGGACCATAGGCGCGCTGATGAACCAGCTTTGGTCGGTCGTAATCGAGGAACATCGCAGCAGTCTTAGCCAGATGTTCGTCCAACCATTCATTTCATACACGACAAAGACCCATACGACCTTCACCATCGATACGGAATCTACCGCAAATTGGAACGCCACATCAGCCGACGGGAAATGGACTGTGCCGCTCATTTTTCAAATGAGCCAGATTCTGAAAATTGGGAAACAGCCGATTAGCCTCCAAATCGGCGGCAAATACTATGCGGACTCTCCACGCTACGGCCCCAATTGGGGTGTGCGCTTCAACCTCACGCTACTCTACCCGACGGGTAAGCGCCCCGAACCTGTAGAAAGAACCGGCGGGGTAAAGTAACGATTAATCCTGCTAAAAGACTCGAGGATTCTTTAGGTAACAGGGATTATCGGGGACAAAGTAACCTCTCACGCGACGAAGTTGTGAAGACAGAGTGAACGAAACCGGGAAATCGAAACAGCCAATGCACGCACCGCCGCGGCGACTAAAGTTCCGCCGCTTCTCTGCGGTGCAGCTTCTCATTGCTCTCGGTCTCTTCTTCATCTGGGCGCCTTTTGTCGAGGAAATCAAAGGCGGCGATCTCATTGTGTCGGCTTTATTTTCGCTGGTCCTGCTTGCTGGCGTCGTTGCGGTCGCAGATCGCAAACGCGTCCTGGTCATCGCGCTCGTGCTTGCGATTCCGGCGATCGCCGGCAGGTGGATAAATCATTTCCGCCCGGACCTGATTCCGCCTGCAGTCTTCCTCGTTGCCGGGCTCATTTTGATTGCTTTTGTCGTCGGAAATCTGCTGCGCTTCGTTTTTCGTGCGCCGTCGGTCAACACTGAAGTGCTCTGTGCGAGCATTTCCGCCTACCTGATGCTTGGTCTGATGTGGACGATGGCCTACTGGCTCGTGGACCAATTGACGCCTGGAGGAGCCTTCTCGTACAACACAAACGCAGGGACGCGATCGATGAACGGGTTCACTGGCTTCTACTTCAGCTTCATCACACTGAGCACAGTCGGCTACGGCGACATCACTCCCGTCTCAAGAATTGCGCGTTGGCTTGCGGCCATGGAGGCGATGACGGGCCTGCTCTATGTCGCAGTCCTGATCTCACGCCTGGTCTCACTCTATTCGATTCCGAAATCTAACGATTCCTAGTCACTCAGGATTCGCGGAAAAAAACCTGGTTTGCTGCAGCACTGAAGTACGCCGCGCTTCAGTGCAGCTTGTCTTGGTTCAGTTTTTGGGTATCCGGGCCTTGGGGGACGCGGACGGGTTGAGAAGGAGCAGGTTGACCTTCCGCGTTCAAGGGAAAATGCATACGGTAAAGAGCGCCGAACATCGCTACCGAGTTATCGCTCCACAATCCTCCGTGACCCCAAATGATTTCCTTCGGTACGCGCACGACCCAGCATGGCACACGTGCATTGCCAGTGTAGACAAACTCCCAACGGTGCCAGTCTTCGTTTCCCGTGGGAGGGCGCGTGTCATCCGGATTGTAATCCGGACCGCGACAGAATTGTTTTTCGTGACCATTGTTCTTCTCGCTGGTGAAAAAGGTTCGGCCGCGCACGTTTTGTCGAAGATTGGCTTCGAAAGCCCGGTTCTCATACGTGCTTAGCCCCGACGGCGCAGTGGCTTCTCCCAAGGGGACAACGTTAAAATTTACCAGATACTTATCATTGCCGGGCGTGTGGGTCTGGAGCTCTCCCTCCGATACTTTTTGTCCGTTGCTGCCAGGCACTGGAACCCTGTCCCAGTGGTAATGAAGATTGATAGTGTTTGCGAGACCCTGGCCGATTGGAAAAAATTTCCCTGTCGCCTGATCGTTCTCCGATTGCAGAATGATGAGAAGGGGACGGTTCTCGTTCGTCACGGCCCCCTCTTCGGCGCCGGGCGTCCTGCCTACATAAGCGCCACGGGTCGGGTCATACTTATAAAGATAATCTAACTCGGATAACAACTGCCGGGTGCCGATGGAATCATCCGCAGGGTTGAACGCCACCGCCATGTCCCAAGGACTCGCGTTCCGCGCGCCCGTGCTGCTGGCATCGAGGATTGAGTGAGAAATAGTATTACTTAGGACCAATCCGCCAAACGAGTGGCCCATGAGAACGCAATGGTGGACCTGCTTGCCTGGCTCTCGCGCAGCCAGTGCCAGTTCGTTAATAGTAGCCAGGCAGCTGTTTTGCGCTGCCACCGAACCGCCTGTCAACTTGCGGTTCCAAAACGTCAGCAAATCCAGGCCCGGCACGCTAAGGTCCTTGCCGCGCCACGCGATATAAACACCGATCACATTAATCTTTCCCTGGGTGACCTCGGGAAGACGCGAGATCATATCAATGAAGTGTTCAAATCGGCAGACGTCACCTGAAACGGCATTGTTCATCCAGCCGTGGATGTAAACGAAAAGAAGGGGGCGCTGCGCCTGGCGAATCACGTTGATGGCGGCGGCTCGTTGTGATGTATCCAACGCCGAGCCCTGATCGCCGAATTCGATGAAAGCGAATTTGTAGCGCCCGTCGCTGGGGCCTCGCAGCGAGTTGAGCGGTTCACTGGAAGTGTTCGCGTGGTACGGCCCATATGGCGCGCAGGATCCCCAGAGAATCGCCAACGTCAGGCTAAACAAGACGCGGTACCAAATCGAATCAGGATTTCGCATTTGATGCAGGAATGACCGACGGTCTCAGGTGAAACAAAAAGAATAATAACAAAATTATCTTTGCATTTTCCATAGGACTTTAGTCCAATACGCAGATCAGACCGCGCGAGCCAGAATCTGAGATGCCATCGCAACGTAAAAGTTCACGTCGGCTTCAGCTCATCGCCACCGGAACATGTCTCATGTTTTTTGCGGGCTGCGCGACGACGCCGCAAACAGCAGGCCGTCTTCAATACGCGCCTGCCGCCAACATCCTGCGCGAGGCCCGATCAACGCAGGTTCCAGTTGAGCAGCGAGCTGCTGATTATTTGCAAGTCGCTGCTATGACAGCTCCGCTGCTTGGCACCGGCGCTCAACAGACACCAGCCGTCAATACTTACAACGCCGCCTGCGGTGAACTGACCATGCTGCTTCGCAACAGTGAAGGAGGACGGCTGTGGAACCATCCGCTGACCCTGACAGCGGACAATAAAACTTATCACCTACGGCTGGAACCCGCCGTCAACGCAGTCTGGGCACCGAACTACTTCACTACGTTCGTGGGCGCAGATCAGATCAAAGAGAAACTGATCAGGAAGGAGAACATTCACGAAGGTGTCGGCGGCGCGCTAGTAGGAGTGCGACGGGTTAATCCACCTGAAAAGTTCGCGCCACCGAGGGGAATCACAGCACCAGTCACAGCCACCCTCGATTTCCACGCAAAAGATGCAACGCTCGCGCTGCGTCGTCCGGCAAAGCAACCGAGTGCGACTGTTCAAGGAAAAGTGCGTCCTCTGGCTGCGAATTTCTCGGCGCCACTCAGTTACTATCCGCCGCCGGCGAATCTGATGTTTGCGGGATTGCTTGGCGGATTCAAAGCCACGAACTATCCGGCACCGACAGGGCTTTATTTCCTCCAGCCGTACGACCCGGACCGAATTCCGCTGGTCTTTGTGCACGGGCTTTTCTCAACACCATTCGATTGGGTGAAGACGATCAATGGACTCCAAGCCGACCCGGAGATCCGCAAGCATTATCAATTCTGGGTCTTTGCGTATCCGACTGGCAATCCCATCCTCTATTCCGCGCTGCGGTTACGGGAGGAATTGGCCAAGGCCGATCAACTGTATCCCAACCACAAGCCGTACGTCGTGGTCGGCCACAGCATGGGTGGGATGCTCACTCACGACCAGGTAGTTACGGTCAATGAAGCAATGTGGGACAAGGCTCTGGGGCAAGCAGCTAGGAGCGTTTTCAAAGAAAATTCCGGGAATAGTTTGATCGTTCGCGCGATAAAGTTTCGCGCGAATCCCAGGATAAAGCGTGTTGTCTTTATTTGTACTCCGCATCGTGGGAGCGATCTGGCCAGCAATGGAATCGGAAAAATTGGAATTAGCCTGATTACGCTTCCGACCAGACTGGCCGCAGTCATGATGGACTCGCTCACCAGCGCGGACCTCGCGCAAATCACGGGAAGTTCCAAGCGTCTGCCCAACAGTATCACGGGTCTGAAGCCTACAAGCCCGGCTTTGCCGGTAATCAATAGTGTGCCCATCAGCGTTCCCTATCACTCAATTATTGGCGATCGGGGGAAAGACCACTGTCCGAACTGCAGTGACGGTGTTGTCGCTTACTGGAGCTCTCATCTCGATGGCGCACAATCCGAGAAGATTGTTCCCGGTCCCCACGGATCGTGCGAACTACCGCAAACGATTGCCGAGCTTGATCGGATTCTGCGTTTACATCTTAGAAGCAGCGGGAGCTCAAAACCGGCAACGACTATTGCTCAAGCTTCCAGGTGAGCCTGCGAATTGGCTGCCGCCATTGACGCGAAGTTCTTCGATCCTGATACTTCCGATGCATCCGCTGCGTGGAGTTCTGAAATGATCTGGCCCGCGCTGCGCGCTTTCGCGTGGACGCTTGCCTGGGTGATTGCGCTTGGCTGTGCTGCGTGGGCATTCGGCGCGCTGCACTACGACTTTCCCGTAGGCAAGCCCGTGATCGCATGGACGTTCGCTGCCGCAATCATCGCCGCGATCGTTTTTCTCCGCGGCGCGGCGAAGAAGGTCTGCGCCGTCTTCCTCGCCTTCGGCCTTGTCCTGATCTGGTGGCTTACACTCAAACCCAGCAACGATGGCAACTGGCAACCCGACGTGGCGCAGTTGGCATGGGCGGACATCAACGGCGATGAAGTTACTTTTCACAATGTTCGCAACTGCGATTATCGCACCGACACCGACTACACGCCGCACTGGGAGACGCGGACTGTGCGGCTTTCGCAGATCACCGGTATCGATCTCGCGATCGACTACTGGGGTTCGCCGTGGATTGCGCATCCTATCGTCAGTTTCCAATTCGCAGACGCGCCGCCGCTGTGCTTTTCGATCGAGACGCGGAAGACCGTTGGGCAGAGTTATTCTACTATCGGTGGCCTCTACCGCCAGTATACACTCATCTACCTCGTCGCTGATGAGCGCGATGTGATCCGCTTGCGAACCAACTACCGGCACGAAGACATCTA
>DATHGV010000258.1:0-2761 GCA_035490135.1 Candidatus Methylomirabilota bacterium | reverse complement strand
CGCAACCAGTCATCAAGACCTTGAAAACATGATGTTTTCAGGGGCTTCGTTCGTGGAAGCGGCGTGGAAGCGGCAGGAGGAAAGTCGCAGCGTAAAATCGGCGGGGTTGGCCGCGACGTAGTGACTCGATTGTGATTGAAGGCGTTTTGCGGGCGCCGTCATCGACGTCACGATTTACATTTCCCGACCGCAACGGGGGCGGAGCCTGCGCTGCGCCGAGGGTTTTGCCACCGCCCCATTGCTCCGCGATTTTGCTATCAGCAAGAAACCATTGATTTCTGGTTTTCGAAGATCGTAACGGGGGTTCGAATCCCTCCCTCTCCGCCAGGTAGCCATTTAAGTTATTGATTATAATGAATATATTTCGTGATTGCGGCGAACTACCCCACCGTTTACCCCACCAAATGATTGGACCAAGTCGCTCACGATTTCTTATTGAGCGACTAGGTATCCGCGACCCGATAGTATGCGCCCGCCGTGGTCGTCATGCTCGCGAACGCAGGCTGAAAATGGCAATTAGGGTGGCCTGGTGACGCCGTACAATCTGCCCGCCCAAATCGGGAGACGTTTGCAATGCAACTTACCCCGCTCACATTCAAATCCATCAGGGCGAGGGCAGTCGTACTCAAGCTCAGGCGTCCGGTTGTCGCACGGATCGCCACCATCACCGAATGGCCGCTGATCTTGATCGACCTCAGCACTGAAGAAGGCATCGTCGGGCGGAGTTATCTTGAGCCCTACACTATCAAGACGATGCGATATCTGATCCCGGCCCTGCAGGATTTTGGCGTCATGCTCAGGGGCCGACGTGTCGCACCGGTCGAGCTTTACGATCTCGCACGCAAGTCGCTGCATTTTGTAGGCTATCAGGGGCTTTCCATGATCGCGGTGGCCGGACTGGATATGGCGGCCTGGGATGCCCTGGCAAAGGTGAGCGGTGTGCCGCTTTGCGTTTTGCTGGGCGGTTCGGTGGGGCCGGTGAAGGCATACAACAGCAACGGGTTGTGGCTTCAGGCGCCGGAGGTAGTGGCGGCGGAAGCGATCGCATTGCGCGATGAAGGAGGCTTCACTGCGCTGAAGCTGCGGCTTGGCCGAGATCGCGCGAGCGACGACCTAGCCGCTATTCATGCCATCAGGGCTGCCGTCGGCGATGACATGGAGCTAATGGCCGATTTCAACCAAGGCTTACATCTTGGAGAGGCTCTGCAGCGGTGTCACATGATTGATGACGAGGGCCTCGCATGGATCGAGGAGCCGATCGTTTACGACAACCTAGACGGTTATGCACAGTTGACCGCCGAGCTAAAGACCCCGATCCAGATTGGAGAGAATTTCTATGGCCCCCGCGACTTACACACCGCGTTGCAGAGAAAGGCGTGTGACCTTGTCATGCCGGATTTCATGCGCATTGGCGGTGTGACCGGTTGGTTAAGAGCAGCGGCTATCGCGGGAGCGGCGGGCATACCGATGTCGACACATCTTTATCCGGAGGTGGCCGCTCACGTTATGCGCGTCACGGAAACCGCGCATTGGCTGGAATGGCAGGATTGGGCTGATCCCGTCCTACAGAGGCCGTATGAAATCCGTGACGGATTGCTTCACGTTCCTGATGTGCCTGGCGTTGGCCTTGAATGGAACGAGGACGCCGTCGCGGCCAACCGAGCCAATCTGTAGGCTCATCGTCTCGTAGCAAGGTGACAGGCTAAGATCGTCTGCGCGTTCTTGTTCAGTGTATCCGGCCTGTTCCAGCGAACACGAAGCGAGGCCAATTGCCAATGCAGTTAAACCCTGAGGCTCGGCAAGGTGCAGGGAGCAAGCCTTGTCTGCTTCGCTTAACGGTCCTTTTACCATACCTGTTCATGCTGTGTCCGTAGTCATCCTCAAAGGCGTTGAACTACATGACACAGCAGAGTCTCAGAGCGACCGTCGGTCGGAGCCTGTGTCTTTGAAAGCCGCGCTTGCAAAATGGCAATGGTTGCAGCCACATTATCGCGCCGTGGGATCAGGCTTCGGGCAAAAACTGAATAAGCCGGGTCGCTATCGTCCGAACACCTCGTGCGCTCCTCTTCAGTCGCGATGTCACAATCAAGCGACTGTTGGCAGCGGCTTAGACTGTCAATCAGTGTCTTGATTTGCGCCGCTGCTGTTGATGCTGCCTCGACTTCGGTCCCAAAACGACGCTGGCGCTTCACTTTGTTCCTCCTCCTGTTTTGCTTTGACACAAGCTGAACCAAAGGTCCGAGCTTTGCCTCCGAAGCAGCAAGAGTGATGCCAATGAGGCAAGCCATTGAAAGCGCCAGAGCGGTCGGGGTTCTTTCCTGTCGTCACCTCAAATCTTCTAAACATGATTTGCGTGACGACCGTTTTTGCCACGGTGCTCGCGGTTCTTCTTGGCGTAGCCAAATGGACGTGACGATCACAAACCGCCGAATTGAGCTGTCAAAAGATAGCACCTGAAGGGGAGGGCTAGCTAATGCTTCAAAACGCGCAGTATTCTGTTTGGTTCAGAACACCAGCAGGCGAAGGACACAGCATCGTCTCACTCATGGATGGCGACGTGAGCGGGGCCGACAATATAAGTTGCTACACCGGGACCTACGTCCAAGAGGGTAATAAATTCGCCGCCACTATTGCAGTCAAGCGGCATACGCAAGGGCCGCCTTCCGTGTTCGGCGTCGACAATGTTGACATAACGTTATCGGGCAAATCGACGCCGACAACAGCCTCGTGTTTTGGCACCGCCAAGCAAGCGCCTGGCATA
>DATHGV010000257.1:0-6999 GCA_035490135.1 Candidatus Methylomirabilota bacterium | reverse complement strand
ATGGGATGCCGAAGCGCATCAAAAAAATCTCCCGCTGTGGAAATTACTTGGCGGCACGCAACAGGAAATTAGTTGCGGCGTCTCGATCGGACTTAAAGAATCACTTGAAGTATTGATCGAAGCGGTAAAAAACGAAATCGCCGCCGGCTATCAACGCATCAAGATTAAAATTAAGCCCGGTAAAGATCTGGAATTGGTTCGCCGGCTGCGCCAGAATTTTCCGCGCATTAAACTAATGGTGGATGCCAACTCCGCGTATCGTTTGGACGACTGGCCGCTGTTGAAGCAACTCGAAGGCTTTTATTTGATGATGATCGAACAGCCGCTCGGATGGGATGATCTGTACAATCACATCGAGTTGCAGAAGAAGCTGGACACGCCGATTTGTCTTGACGAGTGCATTCACAACGAAGATCAAGCGCAAGCAGCGGTCAGCCTGGGCGCCTGCAAGATCATTAATATCAAACTGGGCCGTGTGGGTGGGTTTACAGTCGCCAAACGCATCCACGATATTTGTCAGCGCGCGGGAGTGCCGGTGTGGTGCGGAGGAATGCTGGAAACTGGCATCGGCCGGGCGCACAACATCGCTCTATCGACGCTCCCAAACTTCACGCTGCCCGGCGATGTCACCGCCAGCAAGCGCTACTGGCATGAAGACATCATCGATCCGGAAGTCACGGTCTCGTCGCGAGGAACGATTCCGGTGCCACAGGGCCCGGGCATAGGTTTTACGCCGCGCCGTGAGCTGATCGAAAAACTTACCACGCGGACGGAACGACTCTCATAATTGCGGAATGGAGAAAACTTTGGAAAAGCTGCCTATGCGCCGGGGTGGTCCCGCGGCAAGAGTCGCCGTAATTCCCGGCGACGGCATCGGCAAAGAAGTCACGCCTGAGGCGCTCAAAGTTTTAAAAGCGGTGAGCGCTGCGACGGGCCGCTCCATCGATTTTGTGGGGTTTGATTGGGGCGCGGACAAATATCTTCGTGAGGGCGTCAGCCTGCCTGATGGCGCGGTGGAAATGTTGCGTGATGAGTTTGATGCCATTTTATTTGGCGCGCTCGGCGATCCGCGCGTGCCTGGCAATCAACACGCTGCGGACATCCTGCTCGGCTTGCGATTTAAACTGGATTTGTATGTGAACGCGCGTCCGGTGGAACTTCTACACCAGCGACTTACGCCGCTGCACAGCCGCACGGAAAAAGATATTCGTCTGATGGTGTTTCGCGAAAATACCGAGGGCTTGTATGTCGGAGTTGGCGGTTTTTTTAAAAAGGGCACGGCGGATGAAATTGCTGTGCAGGAAGACGTCAACTCGCGCAAAGGCGTGGAGCGCATCATACGATTCGCGTTTGAATATGCGCACAGCAAGGGTTTAAAGCGCGTGTGTATGAGCGATAAGTCCAACGCCATGACTTTCGCGCACGACTTGTGGCAGCGCGTCTTCAAGCAGGTGCGGCAGGAGTTCGCGGGCATTGAATCGCGACACCTATATATTGATACCCTGGCCATGGAAATTGTGCGCGACCCCACTCAGTTCGACGTGATCGTTACCTGCAATCTCTTTGGCGACATTGTCAGCGATCTGGGAGCTCAGCTCGCGGGCGGGCTGGGTCTTGCGCCTTCGGGGAATATTCATCCCGGCCAGACATCCCTGTTTGAGCCGGTGCACGGCTCGGCCCCGAACATTGCGGGCAAGGGAATTGCGAATCCTCTCGGGTCCATTTTAGCGAGCGCGATGATGATGGAGTTTTTGGGTTGGAATGCGGAAGCTGCAGCGCTGAACAGCGCCGTGAAAGCCGCCGTGCACGAAAATTTCGTGACGCCCGATCTTGGCGGAACGCACAAAACTGGCGAGGTAGGAGACTGGCTCGCCAAGTTCGTCTCGAATGTCGGCACGAAACAATCGGGCAAACAATCAAAGTAATACTTTAACTGCCCCGAGCGCTCTGTCCAAAATCCGATGGGAATAATTCTGCGGCCAAGTTATCGGCCTGCCGACAACGCAAGTGTCACTTTAATTTCGGAGTGAGCGCTATCGCAGCGACAGTCGACGTGCCGACAATCGAAGTCTTACTTGAACGATCTTCAATAGCCGCGTGGCGGGTAAAGTGGCACTTTAGTTCGCGATTTGACAATCCAGGTGAGCGCCATGCCCAGAAGAAAGCCGCCGATGTGCGCCCACCAAGCCACTCCGCCATGAGTCACATCGCCAATACTCGTGACTCCGGCGATGAACTGCAGAAAAAACCAGTACACCAGAATAAAAAATGCGGGAATTGGAACCAGGAAAATGAACACCAGCGTCAGGATGCGCGAGCCCGGGTAAAGAATCAAGTACGCGCCCATCACTCCGGAGATCGCTCCGCTGGCCCCCAGTGCTGGCAGGGAAGAATTGAAATTGAAGAGCACGTGCAAAAGGCCGGAGCCGATGCCACAGACTAGATAGAAGAATAGATACGGGATGTGGCCGAAGAAATCCTCGACATTGTCGCCAAAAATCCAGAGAAAAAGCATGTTGCCGGCAATGTGAGCGATACCGGAGTGCAGAAACAAGCTGGTTATCAGCGGGAGAAATGCGCCAACGAAATCGATGTTTCCAGCAAGATAAGCCGGGAAGCGCGCGGGGATCACGGCATAGGCCATCAGGAAGGCTTTGAAGAAGTGAGGAGGGAGCGAGATTTCGTGCAGAAAAACCGCGACATTGGCGCAGATTAACAGGACATTGACGATTGGGAACCGCCGGTGCGGATTAAGATCTTTGAGTGGAATGAACACGGAGAGCCGCGGTCAGAGTAACCAAAACAGAGAAAAAGATAAAGTCTGCTGAATGCTTGTGAATATCGCGGATCAACAATGAGGCGGCCCACGAAGCGAAAAATGTTTTTCTGATCTTCAAAGAACGTGAATTTACGCGGCAATTCGGCTTTTCCATGCCTCAAACATTGCGCGCGCGTTGCGGGTGTGATAATTAAACATGTTCGCGCGCTTGCAAAGTTCGCGCCTATAGCAGGGCCGGCGACGATGGCGGCGCGCCAAAAAAGTTCATGCCCGCCCGGGAAACGGAAGCCATTATTTTAAAAACTTTTCCGCTGGGCGAGGCCGACCGGCTGGTTAGTTTTCTCGGGCGCGCCACTGGCAGGATGCGCGGGGTTGCGGGCGGCGCGCGGCGCATCAAGAATCGTTACGGCTCGACGCTGCAACTGCTGTCGCATGTGCAAGTTTGGTATATCGAAAAGGAAACACGCGATCTGGTGCGCATTGAGCAATGCGAGCCGCTCGAGTCGTTCAATAAGTCGCAAAGCGATTATTTCCTAAGTACCGGGATGGCAGTGGTAAGTGAAGTGGCGGAAATCGCGCTGCCGGAGCGCGAGGTATCCGAGCACATGTTCCGTTTGATACTGCTGACCGCGCAGGAAATCGAGCGAACCGGCGAGTGGTCACTACCGTTGAGCTATTTTGCGTTTTGGACGGTGCGCCTGGGCGGTTGGCTGCCACGCTTTGATCGTTGCGCGAATTGTGGCACGGCGTTCGGTGTGCGTCCCGCGTATTTTGCGAGCTGGGAGCCTGGGCTGCTTTGCGAAAAATGCCGGCGGCAGAGAATGCACGCGATGCATCCCGCGGCGCGTGAACTGGCTGAGCGCTTTACGGGGGAACGGCTTGATCGGATTGCGTTGACCGAGTCCATGAAACCGGCGCTTAGAGAATTACGTGAAGCGTCTCTCGGATGGATCGAGCATCACACCGAAAGAAAACTGGCGACCAGAGGGCTGTTGGAGAAAATTTGAAAGTTAAAGTAAAACTTGAGAAAAAAAATGTCGGCCTAAATTTTCAGGATTTGATTTTGCGCCTCTCGCAATTCTGGGCAAATCAAGACTGTGTGTTGCAGCAGCCGTACGATGTGGAAGTTGGCGCCGGCACGATGCATCCAGAGACTTTCCTGCGCGTTCTCGGGCCCCAGCCTTATCGCGTTGCTTTCGTGCAGCCCAGCCGGAGACCGGCCGATGGACGTTACGGAGAGAACCCCAATCGCCTCTATAAACATTCGCAATTTCAAGTGGTCCTGAAACCTTCGCCCGCAGATGTGCAAGATGTTTATTTGAATAGCCTCGAAGCCATTGGCATCGATTTGCGCGTGCACGACATTCGATTTGAGGAAGACAACTGGGAATCGCCCACGTTGGGCGCGTGGGGAATTGGCTGGCAGGTGCTTCTGGACGGCCTGGAAATTACCCAGTTCACCTATTTCCAGCAGAGCGGCGGCATTGACCTCGATCCTATTTCCGTGGAACTGACTTATGGATTGGAGCGCATCTGCGCCTTTCTGCAAGGTGTGGACAGCGTGTATGACTTGCGATGGTCTGCCGATAAAACGTACGGGCAGATTCGCCTGGCGGAAGAGCAGCAGTTTTCGGTGTACAGCTTTGATAAAAGCGACGCAGTGGCTATTCGCGCGGGGTTTGATCTGCATGAGAAGCAAGCTAAAGAATTACTTGAAGGTTTCGCGGCGTCGAAAGGCGAGACTCGAACAAAATATCCGGTGCTCGCCGCGTACGACCATTGCTTGAAATGCTCGCACCTTTTTAATTTATTGGATGCTCGCGGCGCAATCTCGACCACGGAGCGCGCCGCATTGATGGCCAGAGTTCGCGGGACGGCCTGCAAAACGGCTTCGGCCTACCTGGAGCAAATCGGCGGACCTGCAAAACGCCGGGAGTTGCGCGCATGACTCCGGTCGGCAGCAACAGCGCAAAGAAGTCCACTAAGAAATTGGAATCGAAGGCTGAAAAGAGACTCGAACTGGTGTTCGAAATCGGCTGCGAGGAAATTCCGGCAGGGATGTTGCCGCGAGCGACGGACGAACTCCGTACCAACATCACAAAACTTTTGACGGCGGAAAATTTGATGCAGGGCGTGAGTGTCGAGACATTCAGTGGACCACGCAGGCTCTCCGCATGGGTACGCGGGCTGACCGCAAAGCAAGAGGATGTCACCAGCGAGGTCACCGGCCCGCCCAAATCCGTGGCCTTTGATAAGGCCGGAGCGCCCACGCGCGCGGCGTTGAGCTTCGCGGAAAAGCAGGGAGTGCGGGTCGAGGACTTGCACAGAATACAGACGCCCAAGGGCGAATATCTGGCGGCGCGCCAGGTCCGGCGCGGCAGGACCGCGGAAGAAATCCTAAACGAGATGTTGCCACGAGCGATCCACGATTTAACGTGGCCGCGCTCGATGACTTGGACGGGGATCGATGGAGCGCGATTTATTCGACCCATTCGCTGGTTGCTGGCGGTGCTAGATGGGCGCCCTCTGAATTTCTCTTATGGCGGTGTCTCTTCAGGTGACAAAACATTCGGGCACCGATTCATTGGAAAAGGCGAACCGGCCGTTCGAGATTTTGAGGAGTATGAAAAGAAGCTCGGCTCGAACGGAGTGATCGTACGGCCGCAGGCGCGTCGCGAAAAGATTGAAAAGGAATTGGCGCAGCTCGCACGCAAGAACGGCTTTCAAATCCGTAAAGACGCGGCTCTCGAAAACCTCGTGTGTTACTTGAACGAGTATCCGACCGTCATTGAAGGCGAATTCGACAAAGAGTTTTTGAATCTGCCCGATGAGATTCTCGTAACGGTGATGCGCGATCATCAGAAGTACTTCGCGGTGGAAAATAGTCGCGGAGAATTAGCTCCCAGCTTTTTAGCGGTCATCAATCTCGCACGAGATTCGCGGGGTCTGGTGCGCGCAGGGCATGAACGGGTGCTCCGTGCGCGATTTGCCGATGCGCAATTTTTCTGGGCGGCCGACCAGAAGCATCCGCTGGCGGATAATCTGGCGAAGCTGGAGCGCGTCACCTACGAGTCACGGCTCGGAAGTTATCGCGACAAAGTGGAACGGGTGCGCTCCATCGCGCGTTGGCTCACGGAGCAGTGGTACAGCAGCGGGATGATTGAGGCGCATGTGGCGGAAGCAGACCGCGCGGCCGAATTGGCGAAGTGCGATCTGGCCACGGAGATGGTGCGCGAATTTCCTGAGTTGCAGGGGATTGTTGGCGGGCTCTATGCGCGGGCACAAGGCGAGCCCGATGAAGTGGCTGACGCGATTTATGATCACTACCGGCCGGTGGGATTAACCGATCCGATCCCACGTAACGTGACGGGATGCGCGGTGGCGCTGGCGGATAAACTGGATTCCATCGTCGGTTGTTTTACAGTGGGCGTGGTGCCTACGGGGTCGAGCGATCCATACGCGCTGCGAAGAGCGGCGCTGGGAATCGTCAAAATTATCATGGAAAGGAAGTTGCCGGTTTCGTTGTCGTTGGCGGTGGGGGCCGCCGCCAAGGCCCTGTTAGTGCATAAGCCGAAGAAGGGAATGACGACTGAGCAGGAAGCGCAAGTGTTAGAGTTCATCCTCGAGCGAGCGCGCTTCATCTTACGCGACCGCGACGGATTCGCGTATGACGAAGTAAACGCCGTGTTTCGTGCGGGCGCGGAAGACCTGGTGGACGCACAAAAGCGGTTAGTGGCGCTAAAATCGATCCGTAAGTCTAAGAATTTCGAGCCGCTGGCGGTTTCGTTCAAGCGCGTTCGCAAAATTCTGGAAAAAGCTGAACTAGGCAAGTCGGAAGGGCGTCGTGTGCAGGCGGATTTGTTCGATCACGACGCGGAACGCGAGCTTTACGCGGCGATGCGTGAAGCGGCGGCCCGCGTACAGACAGCCAAACGCGGCAGCCGGTATCAGGAGGCGCTGGAGATTATTGCTGGATTGCGGAAAGCGGTGGACAAGTTCTTCGAAGAAGTGATGGTGATGGCCGAGGATGAACGAATACGGGCTAATCGCCTGACGCTTCTTTCGGAACTTTTGAAGGAGTTCACGACGGTAGCGGATTTTTCAGAGATCGGCGCAGAGGAGCGTCGCTAAAGAATCAGTTCAACAAAAAATGTCGGCACGCCGACACCTGAAGTAATTGTCTAACGTCAAATTGTCGACACGCCGACATCCGAAGTAAT
>DATHGV010000256.1:0-3253 GCA_035490135.1 Candidatus Methylomirabilota bacterium | reverse complement strand
AGGCAGCTGGAACCGCGATCATTACCGCGACTTTAAACGGGGTGTCGGGGTCTACAAATGCGACGGTTAACTGATGGTCTTGCTGGGCCCCGGCCCGTCTTTCAAAGTAGGATTGGACGCAGTTCACGCTGTTACTCTGTCGTACCCTCGCTGCTGCGACGGACAAGCATCGAGAAAAATAGGGTCTGTCCTTAACCTCCCAGCGCGTTGGAAATTGCAACGCAAGAGTGAATTTCGAATGTGCCAGGTGCAACGGCACCGCCGCAGGGTAAAAGTTGCCGGTTCGACCGGTCAGTGCACGCGTTATCTGTTAGTGGTGCTCAAGCGTCAACAATATTATTACTTAATATATTATAAATTTATTTATAAAAGAGCGAAGACTGTTTAAGAGAGCGATGGCTCCCCGTACGAACCCCGAATCGGAAGTGACTTGTGCAGAAACGTCCGAAAACCATACTTTATGATGTTAGCGTCTCCGGCCCTCCCACCGAGGCTGTTTCGGTAAGTTTACGGCGCACTGAACGTCGCGAGTGGTGGCTCTGGCTTGCGTCCATAGTGGTTACCCTGCTGCTTACCTTAGGGGTCGTTTCGTTTATCTTTCCCGAGCTTGCCGAACACAAAGGGTCAATCTCGTGGATGTCCTTTCCTCAAGCGGTGCGCGGGCTCGTGGCTGTAGTCCTGCTATTTGACCTTTATACCATTTATCAGCAATGGCAGATTCACCGTATTCGTCGTGAATTGTTTCAGCGAGAAGAGCTTTTTCGTCTGATAAGCGATAACGCCACGGACATGATCGCTGTGGTGGACATGGATGGCCGTCGCATCTACAACAGCCGTTCCTATCAAACTGTACTGGGGTACTCGGCCGAGGAACTGAGGGGATCGTCGTCACTGGATCAAATTCATCCGGACGACCGCGAGCGGGTGAAGCTGGCGGCCGAGGAATCGCGTGCAACGGGTGTGGGACAGACGCTGGAATACCGTATTCATCATAGAAATGGAACGTGGCGGACACTGGAATCGACGGCCAGCGTGATACGCAACGCCAAAGGCGATCCTGAAAAACTGGTTATCGTGAACCGTGATATTACCGAGCGGAAATTGGCTCTGGAAGCTCTTCGTTTGGCGGACGCCGACTTTCGATCCGTCGTGGAAGACGCCCCCTATGGAATTTACCGCACAAATAGCGAGGGGCAGCTTTTCCGTGTCAACCCTGCTTTGCAAAAGATACTCGGATACGACGACTCCGCTGAGCTTTTGAAAGCCAATCTTGAACTGCAAATTTTCAGATCTGGAATGGAATATCGCCGGCTTTTCGAACTGCTCAACCGCGTAGATGATTTCAAAGATGTGGAAGCGGAATGGAAACGAAAGGACGGTACACCCATTACGGTACTGTGCAGTGGTCGCCGAATCGCCCGTAGCGATGGGCAGCCGGTTTATTTCGAGATGTTCGTCGAAGACATAACCGAGAAGCGCATTCTGGAGCGGCAGTTGCGAATGACGGGCAAGATGGAGGCGGTCGGTAGATTGTCGGGTGGAATCGCACACGACTTCAACAACCTCCTCGGAGTGATCATCGGATACAGCCAGGTATTGAAGCGTGCTCTTGGACCGGAAAGTCCTTTGACCGAGCACGCTATCGAAATAGAGAAAGCCGGGGACCGTGCCGCGGCCCTAACACGGCAGTTATTAGCATTCAGCCGGCAACAGATTCTTACCCCCACGGTTTTGAACCTGAACGACCTGGTCGTCGACATGCAGAAGATGTTACCTCGGCTCATCCGCGAGGATATCGCGGTAAGCACCGCTTTAGATCAGGAGTTGCATTCCGTGCGCGCTGACCGCAATCAAATTGAACAAGTCATCATGAACCTGGCTGTCAACGCACTCGATGCCATGCCTGAAGGCGGACGATTGCAGATCGACACGAAAAATGTGCGTTTGGATGAGCTTTACGCCCGCTCACATCCCGGTGCCAAACCGGGTGAATACGCTTGCCTGTCGGTAACGGATTCCGGCACAGGCATAGATTCCGAGACCATTGCGCATATCTTTGAGCCGTTTTTCACTACCAAGGAATTGGGCAAAGGCACCGGACTCGGACTCGCAACCGTCTATGGGATCGTGAAGCAGAGCGGTGGTTATGTGTGGGTCGACAGCGAACCTGGCAAGGGCGCTGCCTTTCAGGTTTTCCTTCCGCGCGTCGCCCAGATTGCGGATTCGCAGGCGATCCGACCATATTTAGATGAAAATTTGCGCGGGTCGGAAACTATTTTGCTCGTTGAAGACGCCGAGCCTTTGCGAAAGCTTGCGGCTTCCTTCCTATGCAGCCACGGTTTCAAAGTTCTTAGCGCGCCAGACGCGGAAGAAGCCTTGAAGATCGCCGCGGCTCACGCTGGCGCGATTCAATTGTTAGTCACCGACGTGGTCATGCCTGGACAAAATGGCAGAGTGCTTGCGGGAAGGCTTGTCGCCAGTTATCCAGGCATCAAGGTCTTGTACATTTCCGGGTACACCGACTCTTTTATCGGCGGTCACGGTATTCTCGACCCCGACGCCATTTTGCTTAACAAGCCGTTCACCGAAGAAGCTCTCATTCATAAAGTGCGTGACGTCCTGGATGGCAACAAACAGGGCCAGGGTACCGCCGACTTGGTCCGGGCCAGTTCGCCGGTGCGTCGGCCCTGACAAGGAAGAGATGCATGCCAAAAATTCTGATTGTTGATGACGACGAGTCGATACGGCGCCTGTTGCGCCTTAATCTCGCCGATCTATATGAAGTTTTCGATACAGGAAAACCCGAGGAGGCTCTCGCATTAGCTCTCGAGCACAAGCCTGATGCCGTTCTGCTGGACCTTCGCATGCCGGGATATTCCGGCTTTGAGTTATGCAAGACACTCACCTCGTTCAGCGCCACGCAACTGATTCCTGTATTCGTAATCAGCGGTGAGGGTGGAGCGAAAACAAAGGAATTCTGCCGCGAACTAGGCGCTGCCGCCTATTTTGAAAAGCCTGTCAACTTTGAATCTTTGCGCGAGACTTTGGCTCAGGCTCTGGGAACTCGCCGGCTCGAACGCCGCAATGAGTCACGTGTCGGCCTGCGTGTTCCTTTGAAGCTAGGGGGGACGGACGCGAACGGCAATTCTTTCAGCCTGCCAACCACCACGGAGAACGTAAGTAGCATTGGATTTATTTGTGCCTGTGCCGTGGTTCTCACCGTTGACACTCTCTTGGACGTCTATTTGCTGGC
>DATHGV010000255.1:0-20130 GCA_035490135.1 Candidatus Methylomirabilota bacterium | reverse complement strand
GGACGCTCGGCCGAAAAGCGCCGGCACCTGGATGAGATGGCACGCCAGCAAAAGCTGCCGCTCGAAACGCTAGACATGGATGTCTGCGACGACGCCTCCGTGAAAGAAGGTGTGGCGGCGATGATTTCCAAGGCTGGCTCGGTGGATGTGTTGATCAATAACGCGGGGATTATTTATGTGAGTACCGTCGAAGATACGCACATGGAAGATTGGCGGCGACAGTTCGAAACTAATTTTTTTGGCGTGGTGCGAGTGACGCAGGCGGTTCTGCCGCACATGCGCACGCGGCGGCGCGGACGTATTCTGATGGTGAGCTCCGTTTCGGGGATTATTACTCCGCCGACGCATGGCCCTTACAGCAGCAGCAAACACGCGATGGAGGGATTGAGCAACGCTTTGCGATTGGAGATGTACCCCTTTGGAGTTGAAGTGATTCTCATTGAGCCTGGCTACATCGTGACCAACCTGCAGAATATCGCCGCGGAGTTAATGGAACCGTATGCGGATAAGATTACTGCCGGACCTTACGCCAGGATTTATTCGGGGGCATACGCCGGGACTACGAGCGCGAGAAAAAAATCGAAGACCACGCCGGAGGATTGTGCGCGGGTCATGTTGAAGGCGATTGAAGCGTCCAGTCCTAAGGCGCGCTATGGAGTGACTCCGTTAGCGACGATGGCGAAGTGGGCCAAGCGGTTGCTACCGGATAGTGCAATTGATGTTGTGATTCGGCGCAGATATGGGATTGTTCGCGACCGGTCGAGTGGGAGTTAAGCACAATTTGCTCGGGATTGAACGCGATTAGCGCCGCCCACCCGCCACCGCGGGTAAACCCTTTGCAAAAACGGCAAAGGGTAGGTCACCCAGAGTCCAGTGACTGGGTGGCCCTTGTCAGCCCTTGCGTTTTTTAAGGATTGGTGACCTGGAACGATAGGCTGTTTTCACGCAGGGCTTCCCATTGTTTGGCCCAGGCCTCGTGCGCAGGGCTTTCCGCGTAATCGGCGGCGGTTTCCGCGCTGGTGAACTCGATGGCGTAGACGCCGCTGAAGTCGCGGATCTGGTTGCGGTTGGTTTTCAGCCAGATATTTTTTACGCCGGGGATTTTGCGGGCCAAATCCTTGATACCGTCCAGGGCCTTCTGCCTGTCGTTCTCGGAGGTAGCGTCTTTAAATTTGTAGACCACCACATGCAGGACAGTTTTGGGCTGACCAAATTTATTTTGCGCCGAGACGTTTGTAGTTCGCAGCGATCCTACGGCTATTCCGGCGCCAAATAACGTCGCACACAATGCAAGTTGCAAGCCTACTTGTTTGATGGATGGCATGCTGCTCCTCCTGCCTTGATAACGAACTTAGTTTATGTGCGCTGGCACGCGCGAAGCAATTGCCCGCCCGTCGATCCAGAGTAGAAAAAGTCAAACCCAAGACCCAGGCTGAAAAACGAGCCTGGGGCACCCTACGCGTGGTTTGGTTTTTGAATGGCTGGTGGTCGTTGATAGGACCGGGGGCGCCGAACGGCGAGTTTAATTGGTGCGCGATGCGTTGCTATTGGCGGATTGGCTTGTTTGGCGATGAGCTTCGGCGCAGGCGCGAGCGCGATTGAGGAGTAGTTCGCGCTCGCGGGCGTTGCGGGTTAGCGATGCGGCGCGTTCGAACTCCGTGCAGGCTTCCTCGTTGCGATCCAGCTTAGAGAGAAGGTCGCCGCGCACACTGGGTAACAGATGGTAGGTCTTGAGCGACGGCTCTTGAGTGAGGGTCTCAACGATTGCGAGGCCGGCCGCGGGACCGAAAGCCATGGCGACGGCAACGGCGCGATTCAGTTCGACGACGGGTGAGGGAGAATATTCGAGGAGCTCCTGGTATAGAGATGCAATGCGTGCCCAGTTGGTGTCCGGGGCCATAGTTGCTCGAGCGTGACAGGCGGCGATGGCGGCCTGCAAGCTGTACGGGCCGCGTGCGTCGCCGAGTTTCTGGGAACGCTCGAGCGCAGCGAGGCCGCGGAAGATCAGGAGCTGATCCCATCGCGAGCGGTCTTGATCGAGCAATAAAATAGGCTCTCCCGCTAGGCCCACGCGCGCGGCGGCGCGCGAAGCCTGAATCTCCATGAGCGCGACGAGACCGTGAACCTCTGGTTCGGCGGGCGCTAACTCAGCGAGAATGCGGCCGAGACGCAGCGCTTCCTCGCACAGGGCGGGACGCATCAAGTCATCGCCGGCGGTCGCGGAGTAGCCTTCGTTAAAGATGAGATAGATGACTTCGAGTACAGAGGACAAGCGCTCGGTCAATTCGGCTTTGCGGGGAAGTTCGAAAGGGACGCGTTTTTCTGAGAGCGTACGCTTGGCGCGCACGATGCGTTGGGCAATGGTTGGTTCCGGGACGAGAAATGCGCGGGCGATTTCGTCGGTGGTTAACCCACCGAGCAAGCGAAGTGTAAGTGCGACGCGGGCCTCGGCAGTAAGCACTGGATGGCAGGCGACGAATATCAGGCGGAGAAGGTCGTCGCCAACATGATCGTCGATCGCGGACTCCAATGCAGCCACGGCGGCCTCCTGCCGGGCATCGACTTCGCGGCCAAGCTCTTGGTGCTTACGTTCGAGAAGTTTTGTACGGCGGAAGGTGTCGATGGCGCGATGCTTCGCCGCGGCCATGAGCCAGGCGCCCGGATTGTCCGGGATACCCGACTCTGGCCAACGTTCAAGAGCGGCGACGAGCGCATCCTGTGCGAGATCCTCCGCGAGGCTGACGTCACGCACCATGCGTGCGAGTCCAGCAATGAGCCTAGGGGACTCGATTCTCCAGACCGCGTCAATCGCGCGATGGATGTCGGTGGACATGAACACCACCGATCAAAACATCTTTAATTCACGCGCGCAACCTGGCCACACCATTTACGCAGGCATGTCACGCCGAGGTGCTGTTGCAGTTTTATGCTCGGGGAGGAAAATCTTCCGGTCCGAACATTTGGCGAACTTCGGTCTCGCCTTCCCAGCCGGGCCAGTGTTGCCGGTGAAGATCCATGAAGTGCTTGGCTGACTCCAAGGCTTCCTCTTTGGACTTAAAGTTCAAGATTGCGAAGCCGCCGACAACCTCCTTGGTTTCGGTGAAGGGGCCATCTATGACAGAAATTTTTCCGCCGGAAAGGCGAACCCGATGGCTTTGCGCGGTTGAGGCCAGTCCCCCGGAAATCACCATGGCGCCATTTTTGATTGCTTCCTGACTGATATGTTCCATGGCATCCATCAATGCCTTGGGTGGCGGGGCACAATTTTCGCCGTGTTTTACCATCATCATGAATCGCATTGGTTTTTCTCCTTTTGATTTGACCGGTGTAAGTCGCCGGGTAATTTCTTGGTTCTATGTGTACGTCGAACGAAATGCAGTTAAATCGACAAGCTTTTTATCTTTTTTTTCTCTGGCGCGAAATTACTGTTTCGATTTGGCGGACTGGGCACGGAGTCTTTCTTCCTGGGCTTTGAGTTCGGGAGTAAGTTGAACGCCGAAATCGGCGGCATCGAACACCGGGCGAATTTCGATCTCGGTGCCGCCGTCAAATGGGGCGCGCTTGAGCCACTCGACACCTTCTTCGATGGACTTCACCTGCCAGAGCCAGTATCCGGCGATGAGTTCTTTGGTTTCGGCAAAAGGTCCGTCGGTAACGGTGCGCTGCTGCCCAGAAAACTTGACGCGTTTGCCTTTGGAGCTGGCTTGTAAGCCGTCAGCGGCGAGCAACACACCGGCTTTCACCAACTCCTCGTTAAATTTTCCCATGGCGGTAAGAATATCCGTGCTGGGCATGATACCGGCTTCGGTGTTTTGGTTAGCTTTGACAATCACCATAACTCGCATCGTGACTCTCCTTTTGAGTTGAATTGAATCCTTCACTTATACGTCGAACGAACAACAGCAAAATCGACAGGTGAAACCGATAAGCTACGAAATTTCTTAACCCGCTGAAAACAGTGGTTTTGCCTAGTGACCTATTTGCGGCTAGGCCGCGCCACAGATGAAATGCAGTAGTGGGCTGAATGACAGCAAGGTTTGGACGCATAGGAGAAAGTGCTGGTGAGCCAAAATGTAGCTTCCGAGAATATGGCAGCCAGCCCAGATAATCGATGGAGCAAATTTTAAAAGCGCGCAGGTCAGGGCACAGATGAGATGGTTCAAGTGCACTGTGGCTTCGCCCAGGGGATCTCCGTACAGGACGAGAGGCACCAACCCAAATAAGGCGGTGAGCGGTGCTTTAGGAGCTTGAGAGGTTGTGTTTTGGATTGCCATGTTGGCCTCCGGATTAACGTTTTTTGATGATTCACTTACATGTCGAACCAGAGGCGGCGATATCGACAAGGGGGGCTGATTTTTTGACTAGATTTTGTTATCTGTTACCGGGGAGGCGGAACGGGCTAGTTTTTGGCTTGGGATCCGCCGTGCGCGTTCGTCCAGGCCCTCACGGTACTGGATAGCTCGGCGAGCACTTGGGCGTCGGTTTTACCCGAGTGCTTCAGCACGTGAAAGGAGTGATCGGCGCCTTCGATGACATTCAGTGTGGTTTGTGGTCCAAGGCTATCGCAGATGGGGCGCAATAAGGTTAGGTCGCCAAGATCATCGCGTGTGCCCTGCAAGAAAAGCATAGGCATTTTTACAACCTGTAAGTGTTGAGCGCGTTTGATGGACGGACGCTTGGGAGGATGCAGCGGAAAGCCAAGAAATATTAGACCTCGGACCGTTTCCAATTTCTGTTCCGACGCGGCGAGTGAAGTCATTCGCCCGCCCATCGATTTACCTCCGGCGAAGAGAGGAAGATCGGGCGCTAACTGAGCCGCGGTTGCGACGGCGGCTGCCACGGTGGCGGTTAGAAGCGGCTGCTTGTCTGGAACGCCGCGACGCTGTTCCATGTAGGGAAATTGGTAGCGGAATGTTGCGACGTGGTCCTCGGCCAACTGATTTGCGATGGCGCTCATGAAGGTGTGATTCATTCCGGCGCCCGCTCCATGCGCCAGTACGAGAAGAGATGCGGCGCGGGGCGGCAAGAGCAGCAGGGCGGAAACCTCTCCTTTATCCAGGACGGAAAATCGCAGATTGCGGACTTCGTTCATTGGGGTTTAACGGGGTTCATTGCGGTTTGTTGCGAGGAGTTATTTTAGAGTTGGTGCGAATTGAATTTGGTGCCCGAAAGAGGACTCGAACCTCCACTCCCTTGCGAGAACCAGGTCCTGAACCTGGCGCGTCTGCCAATTCCGCCATTCGGGCACAAGTACGGAGCGTGAAGCCTGCTGTAAATCACGCGTGGTGAAGCTTTTTCATTCTGCCCGGCGACCCCACCTTTGTCAACGAAGGGCGCCGGTTAGACGTTGCGTTGCACGTAGTTCCAAGGTATTTTCGCTGGCTGATTCAAACATCACAAAGCACATTCGATTTTACTGGGGTTTAAACGGAGATACCTTTTATGCGAAGGTTCGCTTCAGGATTTGCTGTGACGGCCGCGCTGTCAGCGCTGCCGCTTGTAATTGTTTGCGCGCAGACGAAGGATGAAACGCAAACACTCAAGGTGGAATCGGCCACCAGCCAAGCGGCGAAGATCGAACAGTTCAAACCTGAGCAGCAGGCCAGCAAAGGCAGCGTCACGATTGGCGGGAGTGTCATCAATTACGATGCCTTTGCCGGTACGCTGGTGGTGCACACGAAGGATTGGGACGATGTGCCACAGAACCGGGATAAGGACGACAAGAATCAGCCACCAGAAGCCAGCATGTTTTACGTGGCGTATTTCAAATCGGATAGTAAAGGCGCGCAGCGTCCGCTGACGTTTCTGTATAACGGTGGGCCGGGGTCGTCGACGGTGTGGCTGCACATGGGGGCATTCGGGCCGAAGCGGGTGGTTACGTTGGATGATTCACACACGCCTGCAGCGCCGTATTCGGTCGTCAACAACGAGTACAGCCTGCTGGATGTGAGCGATCTGGTATTTGTGGATGCGCCGGGGACAGGATTCAGCCGCATCAGCGGAAAAGACCGGGAGAAGGCTTTTTACGGCGTCGATCAGGATGCGCAGGTGTTTGCGGATTTCATTACGCAATTTCTCGGAAAATACGGCCGCTGGAATTCGGCAAAATATTTGTTTGGCGAAAGCTACGGCACCACGCGATCGGCCGCGCTTGTAAACGTGCTGGAGACAGAACACGACGTGGATTTCAACGGCGTGATCCTGTTGTCGCAAATATTAAACTACGCTTTGAGCGCGGACCGAGCGGAGGCCAATCCCGGCATCGAATTACCCTATCAGTTGGCACTCCCCACCTATGCGGCGGCGGCGTGGTATCACCATAAGTTGCCGGGCCAACGTAAAGAATTAACTGCGCTGCTCACCGAGGTTGAGCATTTTGCAATGACCGATTACCAGCAGGCGCTAGAGGCTGGACCGACGCTGTCAGCTGAGCAGCGGCACGCTATCGTCGCGAAGCTCCACGAATATACCGGGCTGCCAGTTGAATATATCGAGAAGGCGAACCTGCGGGTCACTCCGGGAGAATTTGAGAAAACACTTCAGGACGACACCGATACGACGACGGGCCGGCTGGACACCCGTTTCTCCGGGCCTACGCTCGATCCGCTGAGCAAAGCTGCGGAGTACGATCCGCAATCGGCGGCCATCAGCTCGGCGTATGTCTCTGCGTTTAATGATTACGTGCGCAAGGATCTGAAGTTTGGGGAAAACCGGACATACAGGCCGTTAGTTCGAATCTATAGAACGTGGAACTTCTTGCATCAGGGTCCGGGCGCGGGGATTCCCTTGCCACAGGCTACGAACGTCTTGACGGATCTGGCGCTGGCGATGAAATACAACCCGGAGTTGAAAGTGATGTTGAACGCCGGGTATTTCGATCTGGCGACGCCGTTTTACGAAGGAGTGTATGAGATGCAGCATTTGCCGATTCCGGCGAAATTGCAGAAGAACATCGAATACCAGTTTTATGAATCGGGGCACATGGTGTATGCGCATGAGGCTTCGGCGAAGGCGCTGCATGACAACGTGGCGGCATTCATTCACAAGACTGAGAATTCGAAGGGGAAATAGAATTAACGCCGCGTAGCTGGCCGCACAATTGAGAATCCATGGGAGTTAGGGTGATTTTCTGCGGCTGGTTTGCTTCGTGTGTTTAAGGGTTTCGGAGGAAAAGCCGGAGGTCGCCCTCCACACTGGCCTGCCAAACTTGAATTGATACTTTCAATACGAAGTAATAGATATTCGAATTCATGAGGGGTATACTCCAGCCAATACCTTGTCTGTCCCCTCGGGCAGGCACCGCAGATCGGTTCCAAGGGAGGTCCTATGGAGATTTCGGGGCCCATTTATTATTTGCTAATCGTTTGGGCGGTTGTTACAGGGATCTTTTTGCTCCTGCTGGTGTGGCGAACTTTGCTGACCAGTCATGAGGGCGATCAGATTTTCCTGGACTCTGCCCAGGACCATATGGCTAGAGAGCAGCGCGAAGTGGTGGCCAAGATTATGAAGCTGTCAAAACCCATAACCACCACCGGCATTACCGCGGGCACTCTGCTGTTGGTCATTGCGGGGATGTGGATTTATCAGGGGCTGAAGAATTTCTAGCCGCTGCGCGAACTTTGGTCGGCGGGCTTCGCCTGACCTTGAAGACCTGCCAGTCTGAGCGGCGAGTAGTTTGAGCGGGGCTTGTCTGAATCCTAATGAGCGGGTGGCTGTGTGCCCGCGCCGGTGGCTGGCCCCGGATTCAATGGGGGCACCATTGAGGTGTGGTTGTGCACGATGATCCAGTGATTATTTCTCTTCTCCATCACTAAGGTAGTCTGTCCTTGCGCGGTGGTCGGCGCTTCATCGGTAACGGCCTCAAAATCCCACTGATAACAAGCCCAAGCGACGTTCCCGGCCACCTTGATCACGGTGTTCGAGCGATCCAGGCGCACGCGCTGCATGCGGGTGCGTTGCTGCTGATAAATTGCCAGGAAATTCGTCCAGCCCACGATCGGCGGGGCATAGGCGCCGTTGACTACGGTTACGTCATCGGCGTAATCCTTGTGGAGTTTTTCGACGTCGCCGACCTGCCAGGCGCCCAGCATTTCCGAAATCATATAATCGATCTGGTTTTCATCGGACATGGGGACCAGCGGGTTGGTGCTGTCGGCGGGTTGTTGTGTATCTGATTTCTTTTTCTTGTCTTTCTGCGCCGCGGCTGGGGAAGCGCAGGCTAATGCCAGCATGGCGATGAATGCCACGGACAGCGCGAAGCGAAAGATGCTTGGGATTTCACGGGTTGTGAACAGAGTTTTCATTCCTTGCAAAACTCCTTTTGAACAAATCGATTTTGGAGAGAACTGCTAGAGAATAGCACGCCAGTTTTTGGACGCGCGGGCTGTGTCCAGTTGGTTTACTTACGGTTTTCGACTACTTGCTGTTTCCGCTGGTTGAAGCTTTCAAGGAGTGTGCGGGGTTTCTGCCGGCTTCGCGCGAAACGCTCAACAGATTTATAAACAGGCGGTACGCGCCTGGGACGCCGTCCGGCAGTTGACGAAAGAATGCGAGACCGGTGTAGATGTACGTTCCTTTGCCGTAGTGGGTGTAAACCAAGCCGCCATTTAGATCCGGCTCGTTGGGATCGTTCATGGAGAGTAGCGGAGAGTATTTAGCGTCGAATTGACTCCAGAAATATAGGCCGCGTTCTTGGATCCATCCATTGAAGTCTTGCGGTGTAATTTTATTGGGCTTGTTGAGTAGTGGATCGTCCTGGTTCAAGAATTTGACGGGGGAAGCCTCGTCGGTGATGCGCGGCAGGGGGCTATTGGGTTTTTCGGGAGAGATTTTTGCGGGATAGGGCGCGTATTGAAATTTGTCCCACGCGAAATCGCGCTGGTACTGCACGACGAGTGTGCCGCCGTTGGATACGTAGTCAAGCAGCCGCTGATTAGTGCCGGTCAATTCGGGGCGGAGTTCATAGCCGCGCACGCCCACGACAATGGCGTCGAAGCGCGCAAGATTGCTGAACGCGAGGGCCGCGGCGTCCAGCATTTCGACTTGAATGCCCAAACGTTCGAGGGCTTGTGGGATGGGTTCGCTTTCGGCGGAAATATATCCGACGCGCAAATCGTCAGGGACATTGGCGTCAAAGGCGAAAACACGGCATTCGGCGGGTTCGCTCCAGAGCAGCGTGGGCATGGAAGGGAGTGGGGCGAGCGAGGTAGAGAATTTTTCGTCGCCGCGTTGGGCAAAGGCGGTCAGCGGGTACGTGCCGGCCGATAATTTTGTGGGAGGCGTGACGGTTAACTTCGCGTATTGATCGCCGGCGCCCGGAAATTGCAGAGTTGCGGGGGGACTGACGGTCCAACCTTGCGGCACGGTGAGACCCACTTCGATTTTGGCTGGTTTGGTGGCGTAAGAATGGACACGGGTCAGCACGTCAAACGGTTTTTTGGGCTTGGCCAATAATTCGATGGCTTGATCCGGCTCAAGTGCGAGGGTATATGCGGGGACCATGCGCACTGGAACGCGATCAATACGTGTGGAGGTTGCGGCGATGTGGGTGACCGGTTGCTGCTCGGCGAATTTGTGGCCGGAAACAGTTACTTCTTGAATCGCGGTTGCGAGTGCTGGCGGTTCCGGTTGTTGCTGCTCCCAAGTTGTTTCATGGGGAAGTGGGGCATGGAGGGTCACCATAAATTTTTGAGTGTTGGAGGGGTCAGCAGCGGACGTGACCTCCGACTGGGGACGCAAGAGAATCTGCAGCTTTCCAAGTTCGCAACCGGCTTCTCTGCGGCAGCGCGAATATGCGTCCACAGTGAAATTTTCCCCGGCGACGACTTCGCTGTGGTCTGCTTCAGCGACAACCTCAAGGCCGGCCGCCAGCGCCAAGGCGTGATTCGAGCGCTGTAATGCGGCGCGAATGTCGGCGTAGCGAGTTCGTTCTTCTTCTGTCTGCGGGTGATGATCTTTTGCAAGTTGATCCCGCGAGACCAAGGATGCGATACGTTCTGCGGCGGACCCGACTTCGGCTGAGGATTGTTGCCAACGCAACTCCAGAGCGTCGCGTCGAGCTTGTTGCAATTCATCTTCCGCCTGCTTTAGGACCGGGCAGAAAGTGGCGTCGTTGTTGCAGCCGTTGGGTGAACTGTCGCCGGCCAAGGTGTGAAGCGGCTGTGACAGAGTGGCGGGATCAATTTTCTCTCCGCTCTCCGAGACTAACGCGATGGGGCGATGAAGAAACGGCGAGCCGAGGACGCCAGAGATACCTTGTGTGCGGTGATTCGCAAATGCGTCGATGCCAATTTCTCGCCATGTTTTTCCCCATAAGGGCGAGACTTCGTCCAAGGGAAGTTGCAGGCCGGCTGGGTTGGCAGCGCTTCTGCCGCTGCGATCGACGTCGAGAATTTGTATTGGATGATCCTTGCCTCCCCATGGTGTCGCGATTTCTGTCGGCGATTCATCTGTCGGCTCGGTGACTCGCATCTCACCGGGAGACCGGCCACCATAGGATGGATCAGCTGCCAGCTTTACGGCTTGGGAAGTCCACAGGCCCGCGGCTTGATGATGGCCGTGGCCGGAATGCACGCCGCCAAAATTGTTAATCACAATGTTTGGCCGAAAGGAGCGAATGACGCGCACCATATCCGCTAAGACTTGATCGCCCCAGATTTTTTCGGTCTCCTCGGGAGTTTTTGAGTAGCCGAAATCTTTCGCGCTGGTAAAAAAAAGTTTTACGCCGTAGCCGCGCGTGGCGGCGAGTAGTTCTTGCGTGCGAATCAGTCCAAGCTGCGGAGCCTGTTCGGGACCGAGGACGTTCTGGCCGCCTTCACCGCGAGTGAGAGAAAGCAAGGCGACATCGGCATGCAGGCCGCGTGCGAGGTAGGTGAGTACCGCGGCGGATTCGTCATCGGGATGCGCGGTGATATACAAAATGCGAGTGGTGACGCGAGCGCTGTCGATGGCTTCAACGGTTTCGTTGAGGCCTGGGCCGGTGCCGGGAGGGGGTGCAAACTGCGCGAAGAGCGGGGTTGCGAGACAAAAGACGAAAATGGAAATTGCGAATGGTTTCAATGCTGAAAGTCTCAAGCACCCTCCGGCTCGTGGCGCGCCTCGGCGGCAACCGCGAAAGGCCATTGTCGCACTTCCCGGGCACGGAGCAGAAATGCCAGGATGCCGAGGCCGATGAGGAGCAAGCCCCATTTGCGCGCTGAACCGGTGGCCCAAAAGAGCGCGGCCCAGCCGCCCATGGTGAGGACGGCCGGTAGCGGGTACAGCCACATCTTGAAAGGAAAGCGCTCGGGGGGCCAACGGCGGTGCAACAGGATTAAGCCAATGGCCTGACCGATAAATTGCACGAGGAGTCGTGTGGCGAGTATCGCGGCGATGACAGTCGACAGTCTGAAGAGCAAGCTGGATACAAAAGCTACCGCGCCAAGAAATAAAAGCGAGACGTGCGGGAATTTCTTTTGCGGGTGGACGCGCGAAAAAATGGTAAAGAAGCTGCCATCGAGCGCGGCCGCGTAGGGAACACGCGAATATCCCAGAAGGGCCGCAAAAATGGATGCAAAGGCGATCCACAACACCAGCATGGTGGCGATGCGAGCCGCGAACGGACCGGAAATGGTCTCCACGAAAGTGCTCACAAGGAATGGCGAGCTCTGGGCTTTTTGCCAGGGCACCACTCCAAGAATGCTGGTTTGCATGGCGAGGTATAGAACAGCGATTCCCAGGATGGAAATAAAAATTCCGCGCGGAATATTTTTTTCGGGTTCGCGCAGTTCGCCGCCCAGATGGCAAATGTTGTAGTAACCCCAGTAGGTGTAGGTGGTGCTGACCATGGCTGCGCCCAGTCCGGCGAAGAAAAGGTGCGAGAGGTGGAAGGCGCCGGGCGGAAAAGAAAATGCGAGTGCGGGGTTGAAATGGGCGATGCCGCCGCCGATCAGCCAGATCATGGTGCCGATCACGCCGATCCACAGCAGTACGGATATTTTTCCGATGGTGGTAATGCGCCGGTATAAGAGCACGACGAGTAGCAGAACGACGGCGCCGGAGATGGCCTTTTGCTGATAAGCGGTGAAGGGATATAGATAGGTTGCGTATTGGGAAAATCCGATGGCGCCCGAAGCGATTACCAGCGGGGCCTGAATCAAAGTCTGCCAGACGAAAAGGAAGGACATCAGACGTCCCCATTTTTGGGGGCCGTATGCTTCGCGCAAAAAAACATAACTGCCGCCGGCGCGGGGAAGGGCGGCTCCCAACTCCGACCAGACGAAGCCGTCCAGTAAGGCAAGCACGGCACCGGCGGTCCAGGCGAGCAAGGCTTGGGGTCCGCCCATGGCGCGGATGACCAGCGGGCTAACTACGAAGGGGCCGATGCCGATCATGTCGATCATGTTCAGAGCCACGGCTTCTTTCAGGCCGAGGCCGCGTACCAGGCCGGGGTCTTGTTGCGTGGCATTGCCTGGCGCTGAGCTAGCGTCTGCGCTTGCTGGCGGCGCGAAAACAGGTTTTTGTGGTGGCGTCATCGGTCCGCCGAGGATAGCAAATGGGCAGCGCGGCTCCTACTCAAACGGATAATCGGAAGATGGGCGGTGCCTGAAGTGATGGCAGTGTTGGCTGCAGGCAGTGTTGGCTGCAAGGCAGTGTTGGCTGCATTGACCTTATCGTGCCGAGGGTGATAATCATGGAGGGTCGGGCGCGGCTTTCCTCGCGAGGCTGCGAACGCATTTGGCCCTGCGCCGGTGTTTGGTTACCCGGTGCACGGAGCGTTAGTCAACGCGTGGCGGGGAATCGGCATCACATCCCAAAAGCAAATTGGCTGCACGCCCATGGTGCGCTGCGGCGATTACGTGGCTCGCTGACGTCGACCTGGATGGATTCCGGTGTATGCCTGATTTCACCTGCAGCGATGAAGGAGTCTCATGAAGCGGTCCTGGACAGCCTTGGCTGTCGTGTTGATATCCATCCTGGCAGTCGCCGGCTGCAATGATTACGGCAATACATTTCAAAACAATACTGGGGCATCGGTAACGTTTTTGTCTCCCTCGAACATCAGCGCGGGCAGCCCGGATTTCACGTTGACGATCAATGGCGGCAGGTTTGTGGCGCAGACGTATGTCACCTGGAATGGAAAAAAACTCAACACCAAGGTCGTCCTTGACTCCACCAACACAGTCGTACTCAGCGTCACGGCGGTGGTGCCCGCGGCATTGGTCGCCAAGCCCGGCTCGGCAACCGTAATTACACAAAATCCGTTTTCGGGGGCGGGCAACAACGGGCTGTCAAATCCCGTTACATTCATTATTAATGCGCCGCCCAATCCCGTTCCCACACTGGCCGCGATAACGCCGGCAACGATCGCGGCGTGCGGCACTTCGTGCACGAATTTAACTTTGGATCTGCAAGGAACCAATTTCATTACCTCATCGGATCCCACGCAGGTGTCGCAGGTTCGTTGGACTGCGGGGCCGACGCAGACAACTCTAGTGACGACCAGTGTTACGGCCACGGACATCAAGGCAACCGTGCCGGGTTCGCTTATTTCCGCAGCCGGGACGGCGATAGTGACGGTATTTAATCCGCCTGTGCCGCAAACAACTCCGCCGGGCGGCACGCCCAATCCATCGGGTGGCGGCGGTGGAACCAGCGGGGCACAAACGTTCACGATCACCGCTGCGGGGGGCGCGCTGGCGCATGCAGCCTCGCAAACGGTGGGGGAAGAGACTCCTTCGGTGAGCGCGGATGGGCGGTATGTGGCTTACAGTGCGTCGGACACTCAGCACACACAGATTTTTGTGCGGGATACCTGTGAAGGAGCTGCCAGCGGATGCAAGGCGCAGACTACTTTGCTCTCCGTGGCCGCGGACGGTAGCGCTGCGAATGATGACAGCAGCTCGCCCTCGATTTCGGCGAATGGGCGGTATGTGGCGTTCAGTTCCGCGGCAACCAATCTGGTCGAAAACGCGCCCGCGGGGCACCAAATTTATTTGCGTGACACGTGTTCTGGGGCGGAAGGTAGTTGCACGCCTTCGACGCAGATTGTTTCCATAGATTCGAATGGTGCGTTGACGGGCACAGAGAGTTTTCTGCCATCGATCAGCGCTTCCGGCAGATTTGTGGCGTTCCTCGCTGTTACCCAGAGCCATGCGCCGCAGCAGACCGGCGCTGCGCCGGGCGCAAAAAACAGCGGATACCGCCAGGTGTTCGTGCGTGACACCTGTGTGGGAGTGACGGGTTGTACGCCCAGCACTTCGCGCATCTCGATGCAGCCTGAAGACGGGACGTCTACCGCTGCGAAACTAGCTGGACCAGCTATGGGTGCGAATGGGAAGAGCGTCGCACTTGCGGGGCAGGCGGCGACGGTTTTTACTCGTTCGGTGGCCATTGACGATCGCGTTTTTCTGGCGATTACTAATTCAAACAAGTAGTGTTTGCGGACGCGGAATTCGAAACCCGTTACAAGTAGTATGTCCACGCGTCATTGGATTTCTATTCAAACGTTGACTGCGATTCCTGTATTTCTGTCCGCGTGCGTATTGAGCTTCGTACCCACCGCCTCCGGATCTACCTATGCAAAAAGCGCAAGGATGCGGCACCCTCCGCATTTTTGTGTTCTTTAATTTTGTTCACATATGCGACCTGTCAGGAAGAGAACTGCGGTTCTAAAGTGGAGTGCTGACTGAGAGCCTAGTTGAATCGGACCTTGATGTCCGAACGTTTTTCGAGATGGACGGAGTCTACGAAGCGGACTTGGCGGTCGTCCAAGGTTAAGATCATCGACTGAGTGCGGATGCCTTCGCCAAAGAAGCGCACCCCGCGCAGCAGGTTGCCGTCGGTCACGCCGGTGCAAGCGAAAATCATTTTCCTTCCTGGCGCCAGATCTTTGGTGTGGTAGATACGCTTGGGATCTTTGACGCCCATCTTTGCCAGGCGCTCTTCGTGTTCGGGCTTGCTGACCACCAGCCGGGCCACAATTTCACCATTCAAACAACGCAGCGCTGCGGCAGTCAGGACGCCTTCTGGCGCACCGCCTATGCCCATTACGGCATGGACCCCGGTTCCAATGACGGCAGCGGAGATGCCGGCGGAAAGATCGCCATCGCCGATCAAACGAATGCGGGCTCCTGCAGCACGAATATCGGCGATTAATTTTTCATGGCGCGGACGGTCGAGGACGATCACTACGAGGTCTTCCACGTCGCGATCCAGCCGGCGCGCGATGGCTTTCAAGTTGGTGGCTACGGGCGCGTCGAGGTCCACGGCGCCTTTGCACGACGGTCCGACGACAATTTTTTCCATGTAAAGATCGGGGGCGTGGAGTAACCCGCCGCGTTCGCTGGCTGCGAGGACCACGATGGCGTTGGGAGCTCCGGTGGCGCAAAGGTTGGTGCCTTCGAGCGGGTCGACGGCGATGTCCACTTGCGGGAAGAGGGCTTTGGGCGCGTGGGTGGCCAAGCCAACTTTTTCGCCGATGTACAACATGGGGGCTTCATCGCGCTCGCCTTCGCCGATGACGATGGTGCCGTCCATCTGCACGGAGTCCATGGTTTTGCGCATGGCTTCCACGGTGATTTCATCGGCTTTGTGGCCGTCGCCGAAACCCATGGTGCGCGCGGCGGCGATCGCGGCGGTTTCGACGACGCGGAGAAATTCGAGACTGAGCTGCGCTTCCATGGATGACTCTCCGAATGCTGCAGGGCTGCGTGAACGGGGCTAATGATAGGGCAACCGCGGACTACAGTCGACTATTGCTCTGCCGTGGAGTTGCTATAACACAACTGTTACGAGGCAGGACACAACCTTGCGGCTGGCCCTTTCGCACGGCTAACTGAATGCGGAGATGCCGGTGATGCGCTCGCCGATGACTAACTTGTGGATGTCGTTGGTGCCTTCGTAGGTGGATACGCTTTCGAGATTGTTCATGTGACGCATGATGGGGTAATCGTCGACGATGCCGTTGGCGCCGAGAATGTCCCGGGCTTTGCGTGCGGTTTCGAGAGCGATGGCGACGTTGTTCATTTTCAGCATGGAGATGTGCGCGGGATCGACCTTGCCATTATCTTTCAGCCGACCAACGTGCAGCGCTAGGAGTTGGCCCTTCACGATTTCGGTAATCATCCAGGCGAGTTTTTCCTGCACCAGTTGATGACTGGCGATGGGCTTGTTCGCAAATTGCTTGCGAGTTTTCGCGTATTGCAGGGCGGTGTCGTAGCAGGCCATCGCTGCACCCAACGCGCCCCACCCGATGCCATAGCGGGCCTGATTCAGGCAGCCCAACGGACCTTTCAAGCCCGACACTTTTGGAAGCAGATTTTCTTCCGGGATTTCACAATCGGTGAAGGTGAGTCCGGAGGTGACGGAAGCGCGCAGCGACCATTTTCCGTGTACATCCCAGGTTTTGAATCCGGGGCGGTCTTTCTCCACTAAGAACCCGCGAATTTTTTTGTCTTCGCACTTGGCCCAGACTACTGCGACATCCGCGATGGAGCCGCTGGTGATCCACATTTTTTCACCGTTTAGGATGTAACTGTGGCCTTTTTTTACCGCGTGGCTCAGCATGCCGCCGGGATTTGAACCGAATTGCGGCTCGGTTAGTCCAAAACAACCGATGGCTTGGCCCTGTTGCAACAGCGGCAGCCATTTATCTTTCTGCGCGTCGGAGCCGTAGGTATAGATGGGATACATTACCAGCGCGCTTTGCACGGAGACGAAACTGCGCAGCCCGGAGTCGCCGCGTTCCAGTTCCTGGGTGACTAATCCGTAGGCGACGTTGGACATGCCTGCGCAGCCGTAGCCTTCCAGGTTGGCGCCGAAAAATCCGAGTTCACCCAATTGCGGCACCAGCTGCTTGGGGAAGGTGCCTTCGCGGCTATGCTTTTCGATGATGGGGATCACTTCGTTATCGACGAATTGCCGCGCGGTTTGGCGCACCAGCTTTTCTTCGTCGTTCAGTTGCGAATCAAAATCGATATAATCCACTCCGGCGAATCCGGCCATACTACTCTCCTCGTGCGCACCACTTTTGCCGCGGTAATTGCGGTCGGTCTAACCAAAGTCATTCAGAATACGGTACAAGTTGGTTCCGCGGAGTCGTTGGATCAGTGCAAGCGGAAAGTATTTCCATCAGGCGCACTCTTCAAGTGTAACAAGCGTTTTCCAACGACAGCAACTAAGTCAGTTTTAAGTCGGGTGACACACGGGTTTTCCTCGTGGAGGTGTTCAGCGCGAGGTCACGTCGGCCGGAGGCGGCAGGTTACGATGCTTCAGCCATTCCATACTGATGCTGTGGTTCTTCTTGTCGGCAGGAATCTGATCCAGGCTGGGCATAAAAATTTGCAGACCGGCTTCAGGGGTCATCCTGGTGTAGCCGTTGACAAGTTGGTCCTGATAGTTCGCCAGGTCCAGATCAAACCAGGCGTTGTTGGAAAGATCCACCATCATTAAATCGACCTGGCGCATGGTGAGTTTCCCAAAATCAATGGTGCCGCCGTGGAGTTGCAAATAATTCCGCCACTGCTCGACGCGTGTTACGTCTTCCTGGGCGTTGCCGTAGATCTGCTGGAAGTCAGGATTGATGATGCGCACGCTGGTGAGTTGCCCGCGGATGTGCGGCGGTGGCACAGCTTTGCCGGTGTCCAGGAAAATGTCATTTTCTTTGACCTCAACGCCGGGAATATCGCCCGGATGGAATAAGCTGGAAACGGTGACATCCATTCCACCGAGCAACTTTTTGAAGGGAATTTTCAAAAGGTTAATTTTCGTGACGTGTATCTGAATACGATTGTCGGGAGCCACGCCGATCGTGGAAATGACTTCAATGGGCAATGGAATTACTTTGTGAAGCGTTCCGTTGAGCTTGAGTTGGTCCCCGTCGCCGGAAAGCTTGATATTTGTGAGCGGCGAATTGGAAATGCCTTCATTGAGAAAATTTGCCAGGTCGCCGACGTTGGTGTGAACGACGCCGGTTTTTACATCGATGAAAAACGACTCGGGGTCGTCGAATGAGGGGTTAACATTGCGGGAGGTCCGGGCCATCTGCCCACGCAGCCAACGTACATAAACGCGAAAACCGGTGGGCCCTTTACGCAGCATAAGATTGTGGGCGTATACGTTGGTGGGCGCGGAATTGGATGCGCCAGTTGTGTCTGGCGCATCGCCGGAGATGACCACGGCGTTCGAAGCCTCCTTGATCGTTGTGGGCGCGGCAACGCGCTTGGTGCGCCAAAGCCACCAGGCGAGCAACGACACGACCACTACGAGAGACATAGCTAATGCCAGACGTCTGTGCATACGTTCAGCTAAACCGAAACCAGGGTGACCGTCAATACCACGCACTATTCATGAAATCGAGCGGGATGATTTAATTGGAATTGCACACCATCTGGTAACAACGAACAGGTAAGTGCGAAATGAGAAGGGACTAGGTTTGTCGACGAGGCGATCAAGAATTCCTAGCGCACTTCGAACGCAGCCGGAAATTTTGATTTTTGACGTGGATGGCGTGCTGGTGGACGTGCGCGGAACTTATTGGCGCTCGGCGCTGGAAACCGTTCGTCATCTGAGCGGGAAGCGCGTTACTTACTCGGATTTGCATCGCTGGAAAGCCAAGCCCGGTTACAACGACGACTGGCGCATGACCGCCGACTGGGTCACTTCGCTGGGCACCCCCACCACCTACGAACAAGCGCAAGCGGCGTTCAATGGATTTTATTGGGGCACTGCAGAGAAGCGGGGAAACGTACTGAATGAGAAATTACTGATCACCCCACGGCAGATCGCCACCTGGGCGAAGCGCTACGAGTTGAATCTGTTTACCGGCCGCAACCGCCGGGAGTTTTCTTTCACGTTTGATCGCTGGGAGGGGGCGCAGCACTTTCGCACGGCGATCACCATGGATGATGTGACGCACATCAAGCCGCATCCGGAAGGGCTGCACAAAATTCTGGCTGGACGCGATCCTGCAACGGCGCTGTATCTTGGCGACAATATCGACGATGCACTTGCAGCGCGAGATGCTGGCGTACCCTTCATGGCCATCATTGCCGAAGGGGAACACGGTTATCGCGCGCGGGCCTCCGCGTTTCGCAAGTTGGGTGCGCTTGCGCTCCTGCCGCGCGCCACGGCGCTTAATAAGTGGCTGGTTGTTCGTCCGTAACAATTTTTTTTTACTTCTGAGTGTCTCTGGGAGCCGACAACTTTCTGGGCCGCTCTCTAATTGGGGGAAATAACTCAGCGATCAATTATCGTGCTGGTGATGCATTGGACACCGCAGAATGGGCCGAGTTCGAGGCAACGCTTGGCCAGTATAGACTGGAACTCCCCTCCTTAGATGACGTCCATAAGTTCGGGGCCTGCTTCTTTTGGCCAAATTGGTGACAAATGAAGAGTAGTTCGGTGTGGAACCGAAAGGTGCAGCTCGGGTTCGGAGCCGCCATTCTGACATTATTGGGGGCAGGTGTGATCTCTTATCGCGCCTTGGTTGTATCCAACCGAAGCCAGGGATGGGTGCGGCACACTGACCGGGTCCTCGAGGAACTTCAGGAACTGCTTTCTGCGAGCCAGAATATCGAATCCACCAACCGCGGATTTGTATTAACGGGCGATAAATCCTATATCGAGTCCTTTAGAGGAAATATCTTGCGAGAGGCCAAGGCCGAGCAGTCCATCGAGGAATTGACCGCGGATAACCTCGTGCAGCAGCGCCGTGTCCCGGTGCTAAAAAAGCTGTTAGCGCAGAAGATCCGATTCAGCGAGAGCGTAATGGACCTGCGGCAAGCCAAGGGAATGGAGGCCGCGGCAGAGCTTATTGCAGACGGCCCGCGGCAGCAGATCACGGGCGACATTCAAGATCTAGTTCTCGAAATGCAAAACGAAGAGCGGCGGTTGCTGGCGGTACGCGATGCCAGAGCCATCCGACAGTTGGAACTCACCAAAATTGTATTGGTAGTTGGGAGTCTCGTGGGCTTGCTGACCGCTCTCGTCGCAGAGTGGGGTGTGCGGCATGAGAACGTTAAGCGTGGACGCACCGAAGAAACACTGCGAGACAGTGAAGAAAAATACCGGATGCTTGTTGACGGGGTCAGAGACTACGCAATTTTTATGCTCGATTTGCGGGGACAGATTCTCAGTTGGAATGCTGGCGCC
>DATHGV010000254.1:0-5191 GCA_035490135.1 Candidatus Methylomirabilota bacterium | reverse complement strand
GTGACCGCAATGCACACTTTCATAGACGATGTTGCCAGGCATGGCAACCTCTACATGTCCGATAGTGATGAGGTGGGATACTGTGAAACGCTCCGCGAACGCGCAGCCAGATTGCTTCATTGCGATTCAGCGCAAGTCGCGATTGTCGCGTGCGCAAGTGAGATATTGGGGCAACTTCCGTTATTACTTCAGCCAAGGTTAAATAGCACAATTCTGGCTGTTTCATCAGACTTTCCTGCAATAACTCGGCCGTGGCTTCGTCTGGCTGCCCTAAAAAACCATAGGCTGCGCTTTGTTGATGACCAGCCTACGTGCAATCTGACCGATACACTTATAGAGGCGATTGATGAGAATACTGCTGTGGTTGCGGTGAGCAGCGTGCAATACGCCACCGGTACGGTAGTGGATATTTCTCGCCTGCGCCGAAGCACTGCCCGGGTTGGTGCACGTTTAATTGTAGACGCTACGCAAGCGGCAGGTGCGATGCGGGTGGACGCGGCGGCATGGGATGCTGATGCCGTCGTTGCCAGTGGCTACAAATGGCTTGGTGGACACGGAGGCGTTGCCCTCGCGATCATGTCGCCACTTTTGCTTGAGCAAATACCGCCTTTACCGGGTTGGATGGGCGCATCGGATCCCTTTGGATTTGATGCGACCTCAGTGTCGCTGGCTAATGATGCCCGGCGCTATACGCAATCAACAATGTCGTATGCCTCCATGGCTGGTCTCACGGTAGCAGTTGAGCAGTTGTTGTCCTTGGGCCAAGCTCGAATTGAGGCACATGCACGGAGGTTAGCAGCAATGTTGGTTAGCGACGCCAGCAAGTATGGTTGGCAACCATTTCGCAGTGTTAGCGATCCTGCTGCGTCTCCACACATCATTTCACTGGGACACCCTCGCGAAAGCGTACAAACAATTGTAGCAAGGCTCCGTAGTCACAATATTGTGTGCGGTATACGTGGCGGACGGATTCGGATCTCGCTCGCCCCTTACAACGACGCAAGTGATGTCAACACTCTTATCGAAGCATTTGCGAGCGCCCGGTCTAGATGAATTTTAGAAATCGAAGCCACATCATCTCACCGGCTGCAGCTTTCAAGCTTCGCTTCAAAGTTGCTGACGTTCGGGGGATTCTAGGCAGGGCTCATCTACATTGTTAGGCTCTCTCGGGCTAAGGGCGCTTACGAGCTTTTGCATATTCTGACCGCTACGACCAAGCCTAGGCCCGCTCCACCTCATGCTGGCAGATACACCGTGGCCTCGCGGTTTCGGCGCCGCTCTTGCGAGCGTGGATACATTTTTTCCAATGGCTCCAGAACTTTGCCCAAAGGATCGCGCAAGGTTTGACGGGTTAGGAGCCCGCCGCAGCAATCGCCTTCTCTTCTGCATGTTTGTCGTCTCGCAGCCACAAAAAGCCAATCCCAGATAACACCACAAGCAGCACTGCGCTGGAAGTGAACAAATGCCGCACTCCGATCGAATTGGCCAATCCGCCGGAAAGGAGAAGTCCCAACAATTGCGAAAGCGAGAACACTGCCATAAAGCTACTGCTTACCCGCCCCAGCATGTCATGCGGAGTCTCCTGCTGCATCAGTGTCTGCGCCGGAACAACAATGAAGGCGATCGCAAAGCCGATTCCGAACATACTCACGCCAGCGAGCCACGGCGTCTGAAACAGCGCCAGCACAAACGTCGCGAACGACAGGCCAAACAATCCGCTCAACGCCACATATTTCTTCGAGAACCCTTTGGCCACCTCATTTACAACCTGCGTGCCCAAGATGAGTCCGACACCGACCATCGCACTGACGATTCCGAAGGCTCGCGTCCCCGCGTGAAGCTGGTCACGCACATAGACCGAGATCAGTGGGCTAAAGCAGCTAAGCACAAACATCGCGGTCATCATCGCGATCATGACGAAGGAAATCGCAGGATGCGTCAGGATGAACCTCGACCCAGCCGTGTAATCCTTCCTCAGCGAGCCCACGGTTTTCTCTGTTGCATCCTTCGCGTTCACCATGCGCACGATTGCGATTGTCGAGAGCATCGCAGCAGAGAAGAAAAAGCTGGCGCTGTCCAGATAGAAGCAAGAATTGTACCCAAGCCAGTACACCAGCAAACCCGCCGCCGCCGGGGCGATGATACGCATCGTGTAAAACGCCTGAGACATCAGCGCATTCGCTGACATCAGTCCGTTCACCGGGACTAGTGTGCGTAACGTTACGGACTGCGACGGGCCAAAGAAGCTCGATACCGTGCTCACCAGGAAGAACAGTACGTATATTTGTTCCAGTCGAGTAACAAAAACCAAGCCCAGAATCAGCGCCGCTCGGAGCAGGTCGCTGATGATCATCGTCCGCTTCACGTTCCAGCGATCTACGAATACGCCTGCTAGTGGTCCGACGATGGCCATCGGAATAATGAAGGCGATCATCACATTCGTGACTTGCAAGGGCGTCCCGTGCCACTTGAATGTGATGAGGTTAATCACTCCGAAAACAGCCAGAAAGTCGCCCAGAATACTCACAAGCTGTGCCAGCCACAGCCGTTTGAAGCCGGAGATTTTGAGAACGTCATGCAGCGAGAGAGGTACAGGAGAACCAGCGGCGGTGGCTGACACTTTGGGCCTTCCCCAGAAACGCTTAATTCCCAACACGAGTAGAATCCGGCCGGCAAGCCTTCATGCGGGTTGCTTCTGAAACGCGCGCACAAAAGCAGTTAGGTATGGACTCGTGATGCAGACTGGTATTGGGAATCGATCAAGTATCACACAACTGGACATCCGAGTGAACTAGAGCGGACGGAGATGGTTGCAGTGAAACCCTAGCCCGAGCGCGAGGCAATTTCATCATGCACATTTTGTCCTAATGACCTGCTCCGCTTACTCCCAGCACGCCGTTTCTCGATGCAGCGTCAGGTCTGCTGTCAGTGTCAAGACAGTTCCAATCGGTATCTAAGTTACCTGACGGCTCTCATTTTTCTAAGGTTACTGTGTCGGCTTCTTCTTTCCACTCTTTTTGGCAGCGACCCTCATTGGCGCTGACGGTTTTGGCGTCCAGAATTCCGTAGATTCAGCAAATCATCGTTCTGCGCTAGAGTTCTCATCGGCACAAACGGAAAAAATGTTGGCGAGGGAATCCCCACGTTGACCTAACACACGACCCACGGCAAATCGGATTCCGTTTCTTCGTTCGCTGCAGTAAGCTTCTTAAAGGCTTCGGAGAACTTGGGAGGAAAACGTAATGTCCGAGTCCATCAAGACTGTTTCGGAGGGTGGCGCAGCTCAGCAAGTGAATGTGGAGCGGCTTCTTGAACCCGTAAAGCTGGGGCCTTACGACCTGCCTTCCAGGTTAGTCATGGCGCCCTTGACTCGGTCGCGAGCGCGACAGCCTGGCAATGTTCCTTTCTCTCTTAACGCGTGCTACTACGAGCAGCGAGCTTCGGCCGCCCTTATCATCAGTGAGGCAACTCAAGTGTCCCAACAAGGACAAGGCTACGCTTGGACGCCCGGAATTCACAGTCTGGAGCAAGTTGAAGGATGGAAACTGGTTACCTCCGCGGTGCACAAAGCTAATGGGTTGATCTTCCTGCAGCTCTGGCACGTCGGGCGCATCTCCCATCCGTCTCTGCAACCGGATGGAATGCTTCCGGTAGCCCCCTCAGCCATCAAGCCCAGAGGAATGGCGTTTATCGAGAACGAACACGGCGAAGGAGAGCTCGTTCCTTTCGTCACGCCGCGGTCTTTGCAGATAGAGGAGATGCCTTACATAGTGCGGCAATACGCGCGCGGAAGCGAGAATGCTCTCGCGGCCGGGTTCGATGGTGTCGAGATTCACGCCGCGAACGGCTATCTTGTTGACCAATTCATCAATTCCAGCACCAACCGGCGGGCCGATAGCTATGGCGGGCCGATACAGAATCGTGCGAGGTTGTTGATGGAGGTGGTCGACTCGGTGAGCAAAGTGTGGGGGTCGAACCGGGTAGGAGTGCGACTGTCACCTCTGGGCACATTCAATGACATGGGCGACGACAACCCGGAGGAAACTTTCGGCTACATCGCAGAACAGCTCATTGCTTATCAGCTTGCGTACCTGCACATCGTCAATCCGGCCCTTACCACGGTCGAGAAAGGGGTAGAACCCGAACCTCAAGCACACCGAATGCTCGACCTGATTCGCGGCAGGTACCGTGGCACTCTCATCATGTGCGGTGGTTTCGATCAAAACACTGCCGAGGCATGGCTCACGCAAGGCAAGGCGGATTTAATCGCTTTCGGGCGCAAGTTTCTGGCTAACCCGGATCTGCCGAAGCGATTCCGCCAGCACGCGGCACTCAACGCTGACGACCCGTCCACCTACTATGGCGGCGGCCCCAAAGGCTATACCGATTACCCGACCCTCGCTCAGGAAATTGGCGAGGAACCGAAGCCTTGCCTGGACGACCGATGGCGATAGCTCAGCAAGCTGATCCCGAAGGCGTCAGAGAACATATCAACTGACGTAATCAGGCCTACACTCGCAACAGCATAGTGAGTGAAATGGCGATGTTACGCCAGCAACCAGCAGACGTTAGTTTCCCGTTTGCCGACAATCCGCCCAGCACCTCCTTTGCTCTTTTAAGAACCGTGCTTTGTCGGTCTGCCAGAAATGAGGGGAGCCGAGTATGGGCCGATAGAGTTACATTCTCATCCGCAGTAAAGAATCATTGGTAAAAATCCTTTTTCCCCACAGGAGGGCTCACGATGGCTGACATAAATGAAGTGGTTGTCCGCGGGAGCGCGGCAGGATTTGCGCAGGAGATTCTCGCGGGCCGACATCGTTTGACGGCAGATGAGCCCGTGGCTGCCGGCGGAGCCGACACGGGCCCAACTCCCTACGACTTACTGCTTGCTGCCTTGGGCGCTTGAACTTCGATGACGGTCGCGCTGTATGCGCGACGCAAGAGCTGGCCGCTCGAAGCAGTCACCGTTAGGCTGCGCCACAGTAAGATTCACGCAGCCGACTGCGCCGATTGCGAAACCAAAGAAGGAATGCTTGAGCACATTGAGAGCGACCTCGAATTCGCGGGGCGGCTAACCCAAGAGCAACGGTCGAAGCTGCTTGAGATTGCCGAGAAATGCCCAGTCCACCGCACCCTCGTCTCCGAAATCGACATTCGCTCCCGCGTGCTGTGAGCAATGGCGCACATCCGT
>DATHGV010000253.1:0-2990 GCA_035490135.1 Candidatus Methylomirabilota bacterium | reverse complement strand
AAAGCCCTGTCGCGCCATCGCACGACCCAATGCGTTCGAAAAGCGCATCGCCCCACGAAAACTTGCGACCGGGTTGCGCTTGATGAACGCGCGACGCAAGATGTGCATGAGAGTCAGACACGGAAAGGTCGTTGTCTTGGCACGAATGTTTGAGGGCAACCGGCGCCCGGCTAACCGTCGCGCCGGTTTTCTGAGAAATGGCAACACCGCTGCAGCGGAGAAAAACTTTCCAAGATCGATATCGCCAGTGATGTTTGTGTAGAAGCGTTCGAGCATTCCGGCTTTTTCAAGAATCGCTGGGACGGCGTAACCGCGCCGCGCGCCAATCTGAGCGACGATAAACTTCATGAACGGCCGAGAGAGCCACTAATCGCCAGCCGCGCCCGATTTCTCAGTTCCGCAAGATCATGGACCCGCGGCAGTAACGTGTTCAGCAAAGCACGATGAAAATGCCATCGCGCGGCGAACATCATGACAATTAAAACGATTGCCTGCGAACCGATCGCGGCAAAGACGACGCCATAAATCCCGACCACCGGCGCAAGTAACCAACCCATCGCAATCATCACCACCAGACCGCCCGCTCTGGCTTCCAAGCCAACGAACGCGCGACCCTGCGCACGCATTGATTCTTCCAGAATGCTCGCCTGCCCGGTCAATGCTGCCGCGGGAATGAGTAGAATCGCCGGCCAGATCGCCGGCCGGAACACTGCTCCATATAATAATGGCAACACGATTGGAATGATGACCGCTACGCCAAGACCGGCAAGCAGCCATGTCCACGCAGTAAACCGGAACATTCGCGCGATACGATCGAAACCTTCGCGATCTTTTACCTGAGCGGACATGCCAAAGCTCACTGTCCCCGCTGCGCCAGCGAGGCTGTTGACGACGGAAGCTGCGGTAAGAGCGACGGTGTAAAAGCCGAGCTGTGCGGTGCCGAGCAGATAAAGCAGCAACGCTTTGTCGGCGGATGCCGCAAGCGGGTTCAGGAGTCCGGCGAAACCGAAGGGGAGCGCTTCGCGAAAAACGCTTTTGACCGGTTCCATCGGCCCGGGCAGCGGGGCACGCCGGAGCGCCAGTCCGACGCGAACCGATGCAACCGCGCCGCCTGCGATCAGCAAACTAACGACGAACCAAAAAACATCGCGAATTCCCGCAAGCCAAAGTCCGATAACTAATGCGAGGTAAACCGGATTAACGATCAGTCGTGTCCAGTTCATCTGGCCAAACCAGCCCGCGCCCTGATCGATCGCGATCATCGCGAGAGAGACGTGATTAAAAATAATGTACGGCACAAACACGTAGGCGGCGTTTCGGACAATTGTGTCGCTGCCCGGTAGAAGCCATGGAATCGCCACAGCACAAAGCGCTGCGGCGACTGTGCCGCTCAGCAGCGTAAGTACCAGGCCGGTCCGAATGATTCGGGCCAGATCGGTAGCGCGTCCAGCTCGCCGGGCGAGCGCGACGCCAACACCCATGCCGCCCATCGCTGCAAATAAACTTGGCCAGAGAATGGCGGCGGCAAATTGGCCGCGCCCTACCGGACCGAGCAACCGCGCGACCAAAATTCCCTGAACAACCGTGCACGCCTGGATGACGACATTGGTGATCAGTGTGGAAGCGAATTCCCGCGAGCCGATGGGACGTATTCTTGGCGCGGTTGCGAGGTCAGCCGCAATAGCGTCGTCCTCTAACACGACATCCGCGCTGGCGTCAGGATCGGAATTCATCGCGTGCCATGGAAGGACTAAGAGACTATAGAAATTAGGGAACAGGAGCTAGACGATAGTAGTTAGAAAATGGGAGGCGAACTTCAGCCCTCGATCTTCCATCGGAACTTCGTCAGTCGTCTCGTTATCTCGTTACCGACTCGCTTCTGCGTAAAGTTTTTTAATTTTTGCAACGCCAGCGTTGTCGTACCAGCAATTAAAAAGAAGGATATCGCCGCATCGCACAGCATTTAACAGGGCAGCGTGGTCCTCGGGCCGATCGCCGTCGGCGGCCATTAAAATGCTAAACGCTTTCGGGTAAACCATGCGAGCCCCAATCGGCGTAGAAGTGACCCTGTGGTGCGCATAGGAATTTAGTGGAGCGGAATACGCGAAGTAGCGCATCGACTCGTTTTCGGGAATCAACAGAATATCAGGATACGCTTCGGCGACAGTCTTAAAGATGTCCGGATTAATTGGGCCACCCACGGCGGCGGTCGAATCCACATAGAAAAGCGTGCAACCCCACCGTTGTTTTGCGTAGCCAATTTTGTCTTTAAGAACCTGCGCTGCGTGCTCATTATCGGCAGCTTGTTGCACCGGTTTACCGCCAATGAAGGTGATTTGTTGCGGACGAATACAGACCCCAACCTTTAGTCCGGCCGCGCGGAACTTTTCAAAGTAATCGTCGATAGCGCTTCTCTCGCTGGCACCTTTAAAGCCCGTTTCAGGGGCCAGAATCGGCGTCAGCCGAGGATCACCGTAGTAGCAGGCTTCCAGAAACTCTTCTCCTTCCGGATCCCAAGTAATCATTCCCTGTGCGCTTGCGTCTTTTAACACTTTGATGCTGTTATCGGCCATTTCGAGCAGCGTGGCGCGGAACCCGACCCTGCCTTCCTCAGTAGTGACGTCGATCTTCCCCGAGTTCAGAATCCAGCGGCGCGGATTGGTTGCCACTTTAATTCCAGAACTGGCGAGAAAAATCGCGCCAATTGGACGGCGGTCTGTCCATTTTATTTGGAACGGATACTTCTCTGCGTAGCGGTTCAGAACGTCATGTGCTAAATCTTGCGCCCGCGAACCCGCGGGCCCAAATCGCAGCGAAACATTGAAAGTTTTGGTCTCGCCCGGCATAATGCCGCGGCAACTGATGATGAACGGATAGCCGGTGTTAGCCGGCGGATTCGTGGAATACGGCACGCTGAGAGAACAGTTGAGATCGTCGCTGCAAAAATTGAGCGCGCCGGTTTTAAAATCCACCCGGACGATCGGGGCAAC
>DATHGV010000252.1:0-5950 GCA_035490135.1 Candidatus Methylomirabilota bacterium | reverse complement strand
GACTCCGCCTTCCACTGCGGCCGCCCGGAAGAATTGGCCGTTTCGAGGAGTAACCGCCGCGTGAATTCCTCATACAGCGCGGCAGATGCCAGGTCGACCGGTTGGTTCGCGTCATCGGAAGGTGCGTGATAGCGATTCGTGAGCCAGTTCTTAAAGATTTTCTGCTCGGGCGTGCCCAGTTCGAAGCCGACGTCTGCTTTGATTGCAGGCACGCCTTTCTTGATGAAGCTGTACTGATCGCTGCGGATGAAAGCATTGCGTAGCGGCTCTGGGTCAGCGATCGGCTTGATGCCCATCGATTGCGCAATGGCGGCGGCGCGCGACCCAAGATCGGACTCTTCGATACCCTCCACCTTCAGAATCTTCAATGGCACGATCGGAAGAAACATGTCCACGTTGACGTCCGCGACGATGGATTTGAGCGGCACCGTGGGATGCGCGGCAAAATATTTTGAGCCCAGGAGACCCTTTTCCTCTGCGGTCACCAACAGCAAGAGCAGCGAGCGCCGCACTTGTTCGGGATGTGCTTTCAGGCTGGCCGCTTCATCAAGAACCAAAGCGCTGCCGGACCCATCGTCCATGGCACCGTTGTAAATGCGATCGCCGTTGATCGGAGCGCCGATGCCCAAATGATCCATGTGCGCGGAAAGAACGATAAATTCATTTTTCAACAAGGGATCGGAGCCCGGTAGCTTGGCCACTATATTGGCGGACTCCACCGCCGAGGTTTGGATTGCTGCCTTGGCCGCCAGCGAAACGGCCAGTGGGAAATGCGGAAGAGGCTTGCGCTCCTTGCCCAGAGCGGCGATCTCGGCAAAGGTGTGCTCGGATCCCGCAAAGAGTTTCTCTGCTGACGCTGGATTGAACGTGACACCGAGTTGAAGCCCTGGAGTCTCGTAGAACTCCGGATCAGCAAGATCCATCGATGGTTGGTTGCGGTTCACTGAAATACGCGACCATGGGATGTCCATCGACGCAGGGTTAGGAATGGTGATTGAGCCAATAGCGCCCGCGGCGCGTAGAGATTTCCAGCGCTCGGCCGGAGTCTGATAGTGCGACGCTAGCGCTGTAGGAATATCAGAGGGCGAACCAGCGAGATAGACCACCATCTTGCCCTTTAAATCCACGTTTGCGAGTTCATCCAGATTCTTTTCGGGAATCTTCAAGCCGTAGCCAATGAAAACCAAGGGCGCGCCGACATTGACCGAGCTGCGCGTGAACCGCGAGCTGATGAACGCATCATCCGAGAACGAGACGAGTTGCGATTGTCCGTTGGCAATGAGCGCAAGTGATGATTTGGATTCGTCAACTTGGAATTGCGTGAAGCGAACGGGTTGGTAGAAGCCATCCGTGCCCGCGGGCTCAAGGCCGGCCTTCTGCAGTTGTTCCACCGCGTAAGCTTGCGCCTTGCGAAGACCTTCGCTGCCCGTGTTGCGGCCTTCCAGCGAATCGTCCGCCAGAAATTTAACGTGTGCCCACCAGGACTTGCCGTCGAAATGCGTACTCGAGGCATTTTGCTGAGCCAAGCAAGCAGCAGAAAAAGTGAAAAGCAGCAGACAACCTACAGACTTGCGCATAGGTGCACCTCGAAGTATCAAAATGCAACCCGTAAGGATAACAGGGACAACCATGGGAGAGCAGCAGTAACTAACAGGCTAATTGTGCGAAGTTGGAACCCCAGTTGCCCTTCTCGACGATTGCAGGACTTGGGCGGTGGTTGAGCTGGATCTGCCAGGTTGTTGGGCGACCATTGGACCGCGCCCTGACCAGGATTTATCTGATTCAAGTAGCCTTGAGGCCAGTCCTCTTGGCCAGCAATGCCAATTTCTGGTCGTGATTCATGGGTTCCCACGGAACAAGTTTCTCAGCGAGCACATCCATTCTGTGAAATAGAGTTAACTCGAGGAAAAGTCCCATAAAGTCCAAGTCCCGGAAGACTAACGAGGCGGCATCTTTCATCTTGTCTCGAATTCGCTCGAAATGCGCCGGCATCTCTGTCCAGTGAAGACTGGCACGGTGGTGATGGCAGAGGTGGTACCCCTCGTTCAGGAAGTTCACCTTATCAACAACCGTCACGGTATTCGCAAAATAATCCAGAGGATTGTCTGGATCACAGAAGGCGTGCTGCACCCATGCGGTGATTGCGTTGATGAAATTCATGCAGAGAAGTGGAACTAGGACGAACATAATTCCAATTCTCCAGTCGTAAATAAAAACGGCCACAAAGTAAGTATAGTATCGCGCCATTCCCCACAGCATTCGTCTCCGGTTCTTTTCGTCGCCTCGCGCTTTGAAATAGGCGTAGGGAGCTAACCCCAAGACCGTCCAAATGTTTTCTGAGAGATACCACAGGAAATCGATTCGGCTCGTTCGATCATAGCTTATGTTGTTGCGAGTATCGTCTGGTCCGCTGTTCTCTCTATGGTGAAGACGCACATGAGCCGTCCGACCAAGTTCCGGAGCGTTCCCATACAAATACCCAAGGAAGAATTCGAGGTAACGGCCGAAGACCTTATCGTATTTTTCCGAAAAGAAGCCATGTCGACTGTGCGCCTCCAAGTGGCTGGCGCTGAACATCCTCACAAACTGCTGGAACTTAAGACCGTAAAGTGAAAGATAGAAAGCGATCACGAGCAGCAGTCGCGGCTTCCCCAAAACCAGTTGAATCGCGAAAATTGGCACGGCGGTAAGGGTAAGGGAGACCATCAGTCGTAAAGCGGGGGTGTCTCGTGGATCCCGCAGAACTTCTTGGCCGAGCCGATCGATGACCCTGCCATACGCCCCGGAAAGAACTTCATACGCGTCGCGTAAGGGGCGGACTCTCAGGAGGAGCTTGGCCGCACCTTCGCACCCGAATGAAAGCATGCCCACGGGCAATGCGGCAGCAATACTGGCCAACCCCATGAGAACTGCCCACCACCGAAATATAAATATGAGCTTGGGTTTGGCGCCAAAACTCATCGCTATGGAGGCGGCGCCCATTCCCGGATTATCAATTTCCATTTCAGCACCGTGCGCCACCGCTTGGGTTATACACTGCGCGGCCATGTTAGGCCGCACTATGGAAGCAAGTCAACATTGCCGGCTGCCCCGATATTTCGCAGAGCCTCCAATTGTTTTTGATGTATTCTCTGCCTGCTGCCACGTTCCTGCGAGGACTGGTCATCCAGGCACAGAGCCTATGAGTACCGCGCCACTCCACAAGCAGCCGGTCAACCCACTACGGCACAACGATAAACGAAAAATTGTCGAGCATTATGATTTTGTCAGCCCCTACTACCGATCTCTTTGGGGTGAACATCTGCATCATGGTTATTGGATTCGCGGGGACGAATCGAAAGAAGGGGCGCAACTCCAACTCGCCGAGCATCTCGCAGAATTGGCGAATGTCCAGACCGGCTCCACAGTGCTCGACATCGGTTGTGGCTTGGGGGCTAGCAGCATTTACTTGGCACAGAAGTACAAAGCCCGCGCGATTGGCATCACAATCTCCCCAGTGCAGGTGGAAATGGCCAGAAAGGCGGCAGCCGCTGCCCAGTTGGACGCGCGGTTCCTTCTGATGGACGCCGAAGCCTTGGATTTCCAGCAGTCGTTTGATCTTCTTTGGTCTGTCGAGTCCATCTCCCACTACCACGATCATCGAAGTTTCTTCGCCAATGCCGTAAGGTTTCTGAAACCCGGAGGTGTTTTTGCGCTGACGGACTGGTTCAAGAGAGCGGGCCTATCGGCTGCTCAAGAACACAAATTTATCGATCCCATCGAGCGAGGAATGTTCATTGATCTCGAAACGATGGACGACTATGAATCCCATCTCGTTGCTAGTGGTCTGCAGATCGTCCACAGACAAGATCTGACGCGTCAGTGCGCGAAAAGCTGGGATCTCGCTTTGGAGATGATCCGAGACAAATCCTTTTGGGCCCTTGCTGCAAAAATGGGAAAAGATTTTGTGACTTATCTGAAAGCATTCCAGGCCATGCGCGCGGGTTACGCCTCTGGCAATTTTGTGTATGGGCTCTTCACTGCCTGGAAGCCTTCCGAAGGTGCAAAGTAGCCCCTAGTCCATCGAAAAGCTGTAGCCCGAGCACATCTTAATTTTCCAAACTGCCTGATTATCGACAAGCCGGGTACTACTCTATGGTTAACTAAGCCGAAGGCCGAACCCCAGTGAATATCCAGTTTGATCCTATATTATGGATGTGCCCGATCACCGAAGTCGTTTCATTGCTCTCAGGCAGATCAGGAAAGGACGTGGATCTTCCATGGTAATGCCAGGCTTGAAGGCTGGCCGTAATGCCGCTCGCCGCCGATTCTGGTTGGCAATGTCGGGGTTTGTCATGGCGCTTGCGCTAATGCCCTTTTCCTACAAAGTCGAACGTCGCCTGGAGACAGGTGCTCACATAAAGGGCGGAGAATCCGAAAAAGTTGACCTGGAACTGGCGCAGCGTTTCCAGTCTCCCTACGCCCACCGCCTTGTTCTGGTGATCAGCGGTATGCCGGATCCGGATTCAGCAAAGGGCGCAGAAGCATTGGGCTTCTTAACCAGTTCATTGCGTAGTGTGCCTGGGGTGTCGGGTGCCGTCTCGAGTCCGGATTGGCCAGATCCACTGTTCACTGGGAACAATGGCGGAGCGCTGATCATCGTCGGGTTGAACCAGCATGATAAAGCTGTCGAGGCGTTGGTCCCGATACTGAGGGCAAAAGCTGACTGGATGGAAGGTCAGCTTAGGTGGCAATACCCCAATATTAAACTGGAGATTACGGGTGAAACGCCACTGACCTTCGATCTTCGCAAGGTCAGCGCAGATGACGTCAAACATGCCGAGGAACGAGCGATGCCGGTGACTCTCTTGCTGCTGTTGCTGGCTTTCGGCAGTCTTGTGGCCGCGCTATTGCCGCTGGGAATTGGAGTACTCTCCATCTCGATGGCGTTGGGTGCGACTGGGCTGCTCGCGCATTATCTGCACCTGTCGATTCTGGTGCAGAGTCTGGCGACGATGCTCGGCCTTGGCTTGGGCATCGACTATGCATTGCTGATGGTAAGCCGGTTTCGTGAAGCATTGGCCGAGGGATATGATCCCGGCCAGGCTGCCGATATTGCTGCCGGGCAAGCGGGGCGGACGCTGATAATCTCGGCCACGACAGTTGCAATCGGATTTTCAGCGCTACTGACTGTGCCCATCAGCGAACTGCGCTCCATCGGAATAGCCGGCCTTCTGGTAACCGTTTTCAGTGTCATACTATGTACATTCATTCTGCCTTGGGTGCTTGGTCTGCTAGGGCATCGCATCAATGCCGCCAGAGTGCGTCTTCCAGGGAGACAAGTCAAAACCCGGGACAGCCTAAGCGCGGCGAGTGAGCGGTGGGTACGGTGGGGCAGCATCATAACGCGCCGGCCCTGGACAGCTCTGCTGGTCGCCGGGGTTCCGCTTCTGATCCTTGCATTCCAGACACGGCGAATCGCTCCCGGGATTCCTGACCATGACTCGCTCCCGGCCGCAGCCGAGTCGGTGCAAGCACTGCACACGCTGCAAGACATGGGGCGCTCCGGTATTGTGCAGTCCCTCCGAGTGGTCCTAGAGTTGCCTTCGCAATCTCGGCCGCTCTCGCCGGCTGGCTGGCTGGCCGTCAGTCGCTTGACGAAACGCTTCCAGAGCGATCCTAGAGCGGAAGAGGTTTTATCTCTTCCGACCCTCACGGCAATGTCTGACACTGCGGATGCTGTCGACGATGTGCCCCAGTCAATCCGCGAAAGTTTTCTTCGCAGCGATGGCCAAGCTACGTTGATTGAGTTGCTGCCCACCGCCACTCTTTCGCCCAACGAACAGATACGATGGGTACGAGAGGTGCGTTCCTCCGATATCGCGGCGATAACCGGCGTGCCCGGCGCGGTGCTGCGCGTCGGCGGCATTCCCGCACTCGACGCAGATTATGACTCGGTAGTAAAAGAGCG
>DATHGV010000251.1:0-32638 GCA_035490135.1 Candidatus Methylomirabilota bacterium | reverse complement strand
TATTCGCGCCCGCGATGAGCGGGTCATTCCACTTGGTGACCTTGCCCAGGAAAATCGCAGCAAGAGCTTCGGGAGTGAAGTTCAACTCCCCACTCACACCCGAAATATTGTAAGTAGGCACATCGGCGCCCAGAACGGTGGGAAAGTGGAGGATCGGAAAACCGTGTTTATCTTGAAATGCTTTCAGCTGTTCATCATTCATCGGGCCATCTGATGCCCCGAAATCGACAGTGCCTTCGGTAACCTGCTTGATGCCGCCGCCCGACCCGATGGACTGATAGTTGATCTCCAGATCGGAATGTTTCTTGTGATAGTCATCGAACCATTTTGAATACATTGGATTCGGAAACGTGGCGCCAGCGCCATTGATGGAAAGCGCGGCTTGGGCCACACCGATTGCGACGAGCGCGAGAACAGCAAGGAAGAGTAATGCGAGTCGCTTCATGGGTTTTTTTCTCCACACGTCCAAGGTTGAGATAGGAGCATGTTAGTGTGGCTGGTTTTTGTTACGGGATTGTTACAACACCAATGTTAGTCGCTTAAATTCCGAACGTCCCTGTAACCTCAAGCTATAAATAGGCTTATGGGACATCTGGGGCTGGGCTGGCTCCTTACTGCCCAGATCACGCCACGGCGCACGCTGGAAAAATCAAGTCAGGCATCTATTGACCGCTTGTGAACTTCCTACTATTGTTCAAAGAAGGCGAAAAAAGTGAGCTTGGTTCGCGAATCCGGTTTGAAGCGTCGGCTAACAGTATTCGTGTGCATGGCACTCGCCATCTTGTTTCTATACAATCCCTACCCTACGCTCGCCGGCTCTTCTTCAGGGCAGCTCAATGTACAACATAGCTTGAGCTACCGCGCCACGGTCGGTTCCTCCGAACTGCAGCATTTCAGTCCGCCGGATGCTCGTAAGATTTTCGCATTGCCCATGGCAGTTGTAGCGACCTGGCTTGCATCCCCCATAAATTTTCTTGTGGGCCAAGCCGCCGAAGTTTCTACGCACCACCTCTGCGCTTTTCAATTAGTGTGTGCCGATTTGTGGTTTCGGCCCCCTCCGGCAAATTAGTCCGCGATTTTTAACCTTCCCACGGGTGGTAGCCGTTAGATAGACCGGTCTCTTTAGCCTTTTCGAATCGTCGAAATTGGCCTGGCACGATTCCCATTGGCGGACTCGAAGGATTTTCTGCATGACCAAAAAAAAGGTATGGATAGCACTCGGCATCCTGGCAGTCGTGTTTTTGCTTGCCTGGAGATGGATGGGCCGAACTCCCAGCGAAGCCGACGATCCCAATCATCCAGAAACGGGCGTGAACATCCCAGAAGCCGCAGTCGTGCGTGTCGAACGACGCCCGCTGGGTAACACCCTAACCATCGCCGGGGAGTTCAAGCCTTTCCAGGACGTGGAAGTACACGCCAAAGTCGCCGGCTACATTCGGAATATCAATGTCGACGTGGGCGATCACGTAAAAGAAGGTCAAGTGCTCGCGGTGCTGGAGGTCCCCGAGCTAGCCGCGGAGCTTTCCGGCGCAGATGCCGCGGTACGCCGCTCCCAAGAAGAAATCCGCCGCGCGCAGAGCGACGTAAATCGGGCCCAGTCTGCTCACGCTGCGGCGCATTCTGCTTATGTGCGCTTGAAGCAAGCCGCGGATGCCCGCACAGGCCTTGTGGCCCAACAAGAGATCGACGACGCACAAGCCAAGGATTTGGAGGCCGAGGCGCAGGTGTCCAGTTCGGAAGCGCAACTCTCCGCGGCGCGTCAACAGCTTGAAGTAGCCCAGGCAAATCAAAAGCAGTACTACGCGCTAGAAAGCTATTCACGCATCACCGCGCCATTCGCGGGAGTCATCACCGCCCGGCTGGCCGACACCGGCGCGCTGATTCAGGGCGGCACCTCCGCCAGCAGTGGGGTCGGACCGGTCGTGCGCCTGGCGGAAGTCTCGAAGCTCCGGCTAGTCGTACCGGTTCCTGAATCGGCAGTCTCCCAAATTCATCTGGGTGATCCGGTAAAAGCGCGCGTACAAGCGTTGCATCAGGATTTCGAAGGAAAAGTTTCGCGCTTCTCGGATTCCTTAGACCGCCAAACGCGCACCATGGAAACCGAAATCGATTTTCCTAACAAGGACGGTCGTTTGATTCCAGGAATGTACGCTGAGGCCACCTTGTCGTTGGCAAAAAACGCGCTGGAACTCTGTGTTCCACTGGAAGCGGTGGCGCGAAATGACAACGAAGCCACGGTCTTAACGGTCAACAAGAACAACGAGATCGAAGAACGGAAAATTAAATTGGGCTTCGAAGGCGAGTCCTACGTGCAAGTTCTCGGCGGTGTGGCGGAAGGCGATCGCGTGGTCATCGGCGGGCGCAGCCAATTCCATCCCGGACAAAAAGTACAACCAAAAGATGTCAGCGGCCAACGCACGGAGACAGCCGCCTAATGTCTAGATTCGCGATTAAGTATCCCTATCTGATTATTGTGCTGTGCCTGATGATCGCCATCATCGGCACTACTACTGTGGCGCGCATGCCGGTGGACCTTTTCCCGCCCATCAAAATTCCAGTGGTGGTGGTCGCTACATTTTTTAGCGGTATGCCCCCCGAACAGATCGAAAGCGACATCACCGGCCCATTCGAAAGATTTTTCACTTTGGCCAGCGGCGTGGACCACATTGAATCGCGCTCTTTGCCGGGCGTCAGCCTGATTAAAATTTACTTTCAAGCCGGCATGGACCCCGCGGCAGCAGCCGGCTCCATTTCCAATTTGGCCATGGCTGATCTGCGCAGGCTTCCTCCCGGAACATTACCACCGGTAGTTCTGCAGTTCGATGCCTCCAGCCTGCCGGTTTGCCTGATTACGCTAAAAGGACAAGGCCTCAACGAGACTCAGTTGCGCGACCTCGGTCAGTATAACGTTCGCAACCAGGTCGCCAATGTTCCCGGCGCATCCGTACCGCAACCATTTGGCGGACGCTACCGCCAGATTATGGTTTACGTCGATCCGCTAAAATTGCAAGCTAACCAGCTGAGCCTCATGGATGTGGTTCGTGCTGTGAACAACAGCAATTTGATTCTGCCCGCCGGAGATGTGCGCATCGGCAATCTGGATTACAACCTCTACACCAATAGCCAGTTGCCTTCCACGAAAGAAATCAACGCCGTGCCATTAAAAACTTTATCCGGCGCCTCTGTGATGGTCGCTGACGTTGGCTCCGCGCAGGACGCCCAGCAGATTCAAACCAATGTGGTACGCATCGACGGGCAAAAATCCGTTTATTTGCCGGTGTTGAAGCAAGGCGGAGACACCAATACCATCGCGGTGGTCAACGGCATCAAGGCAGCGGTCAAGACCTTGACGGACATTCCCAAGAGCCTGAAAACCGCCGTAGTCTTCGATCAATCGCTCTTCGTAAAAAAAGCCATCGACAACCTGCTGCATGAAGGCGGCATCGGCATCGTGCTGACCGCCGTCATGATTCTCTTATTTCTCGGCAGCATGCGCGCCACCATCGCAGTCATGCTCTCGATTCCCTTGTCAGCCCTCGCCGCCTTCATGGCCATCTCGGCCGGCGGTGGGACAGTCAACACCATGGTGCTCGGGGGCTTGGCGCTGGCCTTCTCGCGCTTGATCGATAACTCCGTAGTGGTGCTCGAAAACATTTTCCGCCATCTGGAAATGGGAGAGGATCCTGCGACGGCTGCGGAACTGGGTGGAAAGGAAGTCGCCATGCCGGTGCTGGCGGCCACCTTCACCACCATGATCGTGTTTTTCCCAGTCACCTTCTTGAGCGGCGTCAGTCAATTCCTGTTCACCGCTTTGGCGCTGGCGGTAGTGCTGTCTCTGGCCGCCTCTTACATCGTGGCGATGACCGTCGTGCCGCTATATTGCGCAAAGCTGATGAAGCGCCATGAACCGAACGAAGAAATTCATGGCGATAAAGTTTCCGCGTTCGGGCGCGTCGTGGAGAAGTTCAATTTTTATTTCGAGAGGATGCTCGGCAAATATGATCGCACTCTGACATTATCCCTGGCTCGTCCGGTGGCGACAGTGGTGGGGCTGATGGGCGTGTTTCTCTTGAGCCTGGCGCTTTATCCTTTGCTGGGCGTCTCTTTCTTCCCGCGCACCGATCCCGGACAATTTGTAATTAATTTGAAAGCCCCTCCTGGCCTGCGCATTGAACTAACTGAAAAATACGTAGCCAGAATTGAGGATGAAATCCGCACCATCGTTCCCCGTGATGAATTGGGAATGATCGTTTCGAATATCGGCATCACACCGGACTTCTCCGCCATGTACACCCCCAATTCCGGCCAAAATACCGCCTTCGTTCAGGTCAGCCTGAAAGAGGATCACAAGGTTGGCAGTTACGAGTACATGGACCGCGTGCGCAAGCGTCTGGCCCAGGATATCCCCGAAGTCGCGACCTATTTTCAGTCCGGTGGTTTGGTTGATGCCGTGCTCAATTTTGGCTTGCCCGCTCCGGTGGACGTGCAAGTCAGCGGCTCAGATCTGGAGAAGACGGACCAGACCGCTTTGGCGCTGGCTGCCAAGATTCGCGGAATCAAGGGCGTGAACGACCTGCTAATTCCGCAGGATCTCGATTACCCCGCCATGCGTTTGGACGTGGACCGTGAACGGGCCAGCATGTTGGGCTTGGATCAGAAAGAAGTCGTGGATAACGTGATCACCGCCTTGAACTCCAACGGCATGATCGCTCCCAGTTACTGGGTAGACCCGCGCAGCGGAAATGATTACCTGCTGACCGTGCAATACCGCGAAAACCAAATCAAGTCGCTCAACGATCTGAAGCAGATCCCGCTTCGCTCACCAAATGGAAAAAATTCAACGCCTCTGGATTCCGTTGTAAAGCTGACCCCCATCGAATCTCCCACGGAAGTGGACCACTACCAGCTTCGCCGCGTAATTGATTTGTACGTCGCGCCGGCGACGGAAAACCTCGGCGGGGTGACCAAGGGAATTCAGAAAGTTTTGAAAGACGCGCACTTGCCTGAGGGTGTGCATGTCGATCTGCGCGGATCCGTTCAGGGCATGAACCAATCGTTTACGAGTTTCGGGTTTGGTTTGATTCTTTCGGTGGTCCTGGTCTTCCTGATTCTGGTGGCCCAATTTCAATCTTTCATTGATCCGTTTGTTATTTTGCTGGCGATTCCTCCGGGTATTACCGGCGTAATTGTTCTTTTGTTGGCGACCGGCACGACTCTAAACGTCATGTCACTGATGGGTGTGGTGATGATGGTGGGGATCGTCGTCTCCAACAGTATTTTGATCGTGGAATTCACGCGCACGTTGCGTGAGGAAGGGAAGTCGCTCCGCGACGCCGTGGCCACCGCGTGTCGCGTGCGCCTCCGGCCCATCCTGATGACTTCGCTCGCTACCATCCTTGGATTGATTCCCATGGCGTTGAAGCTGGGCACCGGATCCGAAGCGTATGCGCCCCTGGCCCGCGCCATCATCGGCGGGCTACTCGTTTCCGTGGTTGTGACTGTTTACCTGGTCCCCGCCGCGTACATTCTGGCGCACCGTAACGACAAACATATTCCGGAAGAGAGTATCGCGTGAAAAGCCTCAGTACCCCCCTACGCGTCGCCGTTGCGATTGCAATTTTCACCTGCGTCAGCGCCCGAGCACAGACCCAGGAACCGCAGGCGAACCCCACACCGCAACCAGCACCATCGCCACAAAACGCTCCGCTGCGATCGCCAGCCGCCAATTCCCTGACGGCTCACGCCACGGGTCCGACCTTGACGCTGAAGGAAGCTGAGGATCTCGCGCTGAAAAGGAATCCTCAAATCACTATAGGAAGACTGCAGGCGCTGGTCTCTCAACAAAACGTGCGTGAGTCACGTTCCGCCTTGATGCCCAACGCTTATCTGAGCGTCACGGCCGCGGACTCCCATGCCGGCAGCCGCATAACCGCGGGAGCATTAAACAATCCCATCATTTTCCCGCGCGCCGCTACGGGCGTAACGGTCAGCCAGTTGATCACTGATTTCGGACGCACCAACAGTCTTCTTGCCAGTTCGGAATATCAAGCCAAGGCCGAGGACATGTTGGCGCAAGCCACCTCAGCTCAGATCGTGCTCGCGGTGGACCAGGCGTTTTTTAACGCCCTGGAAACCAAAGCGTTGGTGACCGTGGCGCAGGAAACCGTCACCACTCGCCAAACTTTCGTGGGCAAAATTCAGGCCCTGACCAACGCAAAACTGAAGTCCGATATCGACTTGAGTTTCGCCAACGTGGATCTGGCCCGTGGCCGGCTGCTCTTGCTAGAAGCTATCAACAATTACGAGGCCTCATTGAATTCTCTATCCGCCATTCTTGGTTTTCAGGACCAGCAAAATTTTCAACCAGTGGAAGAGATCAAAAATACCGCCCCGCCGGCGCCCGATGTAAACCCGTTAGTCATGCAAGCTTTGCAACAGCGCCCTGAAGTGCAAGCGTTGACAGACCAAGTGGCTGCCGCGGAAAAGTTCGCCAGCGCCGAGCACGATTTAAAAAGACCCACGATCAGCGCTCTCGCGGCTGTCGGGGTTACACCAGTACGCAGCGGCCAGCCCCTAACCAATTGGTACGGAGCGGCAGGCGTGAATATTAACGTTCCGTTATTCACTGGTTTTATGTTTGACGCGCGCGCAAAAGCGGCGGACTTACAAACAGAAGCAAATCGTCAAAGGCTCTCCGATATCAGGAATAATATTGCTCGCGATGTTCGCAACGCCTGGCATGACACCAATCGGGCCTATGAACGGCTTTCTGTGACCGCACAGCTCCGCGAACAGGCCAACCTCGCCTTTGACCTGGCACAATCTCGCTACAATCTGGGACTCAGTTCCATCGTGGAATTCAGCCAAGCTGCTTTGCAAAAGACCGAAGCGGACATTGAGGGCACCGACGCCGAATACCAATATCACATGACGCAAATTGTGCTGGCCTTCACCATGGCCTCACCCAAATAGTCTCTTCCGTAGTGCAGAACACTACGACCACCCTTGCACGCTACCAAAATGGATTCTTTGCTGCCCCAAGGATGCACGGTTCGCACCCGTCAGCAGTCCCCGTTCGACTTGCTCACCTATTGAACCTATCGGCCATTTTCGTAATCCACCCAACCGTGGTTTAAATCAAACCTCGCCAAGTGTGTTACAGAATATTCACATCCAATTCACGCAACCGTAAGATACGCCCTTTACCGTTCTGGGCCACGCGACAGATGGCTCCGGTACATCTCGCGCACGGGCAGCTCCCCCTGGGCTGCCCTTTCTTTTTTGTTTGAATGTGGGCTGAGCTAGAAACGGTAATTCACTTCCGTGAATCCGAGCATGCCGTTACTGTTGCCGGGATAAATTTTTTCGATCACCGCACGGCCTTGGGCGTAGCCAAAGTAAAGACCCAGCGTAACGCCGTGGGTGAATTTATAGTCCGCGCTCATGTCGTAAAGATTGGCGAAAGCGGTCGAGCCATTCGATGGCCGTCCGGAAAATCCAAATGTCCAAGGTTGATAGGCGCCGCCCCCGGTGTACCAGAGATCGTGACTGTTGGCCAGCCATAGACCGTGAACGTCGGTGCGCAATACCAGATTTTTGCCGGGACGCAGCATCAGCTCGGCGAAAAGGTCGCGGTTATTCATTTCATTGAAGAACGGGAATCGCGCGTAAACACGTGGAGTGGGCAGCACCGCGAAGAATGTCCCGTGCGTGTCGTCCGCCGGATTGCCATCTCCGCTGGAGTAGAAATAACCGCCCCGAATCCAAGGCCGCACTGAAGGCAAAATATGTGGCTGGAAACCCGCTTCCGCCGAACCTGCCGCGGACCGCTGCGTAAGCGCGCCCCATCGCCCGGTTTGCAAAGCGCCCCAACCAACTAGATCAACGGTGCCGGCTGCCACAGGGAGTGCGGCGATAAAGTGGCCGCCATATGTGCCGATATCGATCGGCTGCAGATCGAGACTGCGCACGGGCGTGGGCCGGTTGTCGGTCTTTAACACTCCACGATCATCATGATAAAACAGGCCGAAAGCGCGCCATTCCGCGTGCACGTCGCCCTTGTCTAGCTCCCGCGTAACAGAAACATAAGCGATCGGCGTGTTCACCCAGCCCCAGCCATCTACCTGAAATACACCGCGCGTTGGGATCGCGCCGACAGCGGTAAAATTCCACGGACCGCTGGCATAAACGTAGTGCGCACCGTCAAAGCTCCGCATCACGTCCGAATATCCAAAGGTGCCGATCAGTCTTTGCGCGATGCGATCGTTCTTTACGGAGGCCAGAGTAGCGTTGACCGGTTTCACTTCGCTGCCATCGGTAAATTCAAAGCGGCCAAATTGCAGACTGGCATGATCGCCTTTTAAACGCACGAAGGCCTGCTTGGGAAAGATGAATGCCGTGTATTGATTCTTGTTGTTGGCCGCGTAATAAGCGGGTCCAAGTCCCAGCTGTCCCTGCGGAGCAGGATCGACCGCTCGGTCTGGCAGCCCCAGCAGCACCGGAACGGCAAACTCCACGGTCCAATCAAAGTTTTGTCGCTTTTGCGAAAGTGCAAAGCGCATCAGCGTGCCCGAGTAACTGTAAAAATCCTGCCCTTTCGCCGGAAACCAGTCCCAGACCTCGTAACGTTCGCGAATGCTGCCTGAGAAGGTGACGCCTCCGATTTCAAGCGGCGGAGGGTCGGACTGTGCTCGAACATAAGCACCGCAGCTGAGAATAAACAGTGTCGTTATCAGGAATCTCTTTAGAGAGGTTTCCACTTTCATAGCGCTTTCATCTCCCGGCAAAAGTAAGCCTGTCCACGCGGATCCGAAACACACCCTGGTTGAAAACTTCGTCGCGCGAGGCGCGCGACGAGACACAATCATGGAAATGGAACGTTGAAACTTGCGGAGATTCTTAATTCGAATGGGTGGAAGAGCAATAATTCAAAAGCACTAGGCTGTCGCGCACGACACCCTGGCGACTTGGAGTGGAAGAAAATCAACTAACAAAAGGGGAGATAGGGACCAGAACCAGGGGTGCTCTGGTCCCCAGGTAGGACATGAATTGAAGATCAGACGCGCTTAGTCTTGCAGTTCAACCGCTGAATCCGGATGAAGGCCGTATGAATTTTCTGTGACACGCGAGGCCGTTGTGGTGCCTCCGTCTTCCCCCGGGCCATTAGCCACCAGCAAACCCCGGCCGTGGCGCACATCCAGTCCGCGAACCCAGAAAATAATGTCCTCGGATATGTTGGTGGCGTGATCGGCGATGCGCTCCAGATGGCGTGTGGCGAGGACGTATTGCAATCCCGGACTGATCATCACCGGCTCCTGCATCATGCGCCGAAGCAATTCCTCAAAAATGCGATCGCGATATTGATCCACGGCATCGTCGCTCTCCAGTACCTGCAAAGCCATCTCGACATTCTTGAAAATCAAAGCTCCCAGGCTTTTGCCCACCATGCTACGCACCGCCGCGGCCATCGGCGCCAATTCTTCAATTGCCGCGATTTTAGGCATCTCTCGTAATGAGATAACGCATTGAGCAAGGTTCACAGCCAGATCGCCAATGCGCTCCAGATCGTTGGTAATTTTCAGTGCCGCGACGATCAGCCGCATTTCATCGTCATTAAAGCTGCACTGCCGCAACAACCGAATAGCGTGTTCATCGATGACTACTTCCATTTCGTTGATTCGTGGCTCCAACAAAAACACTTCGCCCGGCAAATCGGCTGTCCGCGAACCGTCCACGTTCACAAGCGCGTCCAAAGCCCGCTTCATCGCCCCTTCCACCGTGCGGGACATCGAAACCAGGTAATTCACTAGCGTGTCGTACAGCACCACCTCGGTTATTTTTGTAACGCTTGCCATAAGCCGGCCTCTTTCGGAGCAGTTCTGCGCCAATCGTCGCGCTCGCTCCACGCCAAGTGTGCCGCCAGAAGTATTACGGGATGTTCACATGCGTATGAATGCTCGAATTATTTCAGCAGGTGTGTGTCGGAAACTTTACGGCTGCTCGGGACCAGCCAAGAGCCGCCGAATTGTAAGAAAACTACGCCGAGGGGATCCTTCCGCGATTACTTCGCGCCTGCGTCGAACTGCTGGGAGCCACATGATGCATCGCTCTATGCGCATCGAAAATCGACACGGAGAAATGAAAGTGCGAGCCTTTGCCAATTTCGCTTTCCACCCAGATGCGCCCGCCGTGCGCTTCGATCAAGTGTTTGGCGATGGCCAGACCGAGCCCCGTCCCGCCCGCCTCGCGCGATCGCGCCGCATCGACGCGGTAAAAGCGCTCAAAAATCCTGGACTGATCGGCCCGCGGAATGCCAATTCCGGTATCGGACACGGTGAACACCACTTCCAATTCGTGTGCTTCCGCGCTCAGTACGATCTCACCGCCAGGTAGTGTGTACTGCCGCGCGTTATCCAGCAAATTTTGCAATACCTCCGCCAACCTGCGCCGGTCTCCCGCAACACTCGGTAAATTTTCCGGCGTGTTCACCGACAGCTTCAAACCATTTTCCGACGCGCGGTGTTGCGCCGTTGCCAGACAACTGTCGACGATTTGCGACACGCTAACCTCATCAATCTCCAGTTCCAAGCGGTCAGAATCCATCTGCGAAAGACGAAGCAGATCCTCGGTCAACCGGGCCAGCCGCCGCGCATGCTCCAGAATTATCTCCAGGAAGCGCACGCGATTTTGCGCATCGTCGATGGCCCCCGCCAGCAGCGTCTCCGCAAATCCCTGTATCGCTGTGAGTGGCGTTCTAAATTCGTGGGACACGTTGGCCACAAAATCGCGGCGCACCCGTTCCAAACGCCGCAATTCGGTAATGTCATGCAGCACCACGACCGCACCCAGAGTATCGCCGGCGCGCACCGACGCAACCGTGGCAGCAAAATACTTTTGACGCAGCGTTCCAGTGACAATTTCCGCTTCCACCCGCGATTGGCCGTGCAATACATGCCGTACCGCTTCGATCAGTTCCGTCTGGCGAACAATTTCCACCAACGCGCTACCCGATTTTGGAGGGAACTTCAAGTTAAGTATTCCCGCAAATCCCTGATTGGCGAAAAGCAGGCGTTCAGAACCGTTCACCACCGCCACGCCCTCCACCATGCTTCCCAGAATCGCCGTGGAGAGATTGCGTTCTTCCGTCAACGTGCGGATGGTCTCGTCGAGTTGCGCCGCGGTACGATTCATCGACGCCCCTAAGGCGTCAAGCGCATCTCCGGAACTATCCGCGGGGATGGCCGTGAAGTCCCCTGCGGCTACGCGTCGGGAAAAGTCTTTCAAGCGCTCCACACGATCGGTGAACATACGCGAAATCTGTAAGGCTGCAACTCCAGCAATGAGCAAAATGATAAATGAAGAAAGCCACAGGCTCCGACGGAACGATTGCAGCACCTCATCCACGGTTTCAATCGGTAGAGCGAATCGCAGAATGATTGGCGGCGCGTTTGCCAGATCGTGCCGAATCGCGTAGTACAGCAAGTCGCGGTTCACCGTGACGCTGTGACGAATGGCGCGCCCGCTGCCGTTCGCCAGCGCTTCACGAACTTCCGGGCGAGTGGCGTGATTCTCCATGGTTTGTGAATCGGATTGGGACTCGGCAAAAACGTGGCCGTCGCTACCAATGATAGTTACCCGCGAACCGCTCGCCGCTATTTCCGAAAGCCACTCATTTAATTTGACGACCTCTTCCGGGCGCGCCGGCGGCAACGCTGGTAGCGCGGATGCACGCGCCTGTGCGATTCCAGCCACGGCGGTGAGTTGGGAATAGGCGGTCCGTTCGTAATCGCGACGCAAAGCGCGTTCCGCGAAGTAATCGACCGCCAGCAAAGCGCTGATGAGCAGCGCCACGAATGTAAGGCCGAGTTTTGCGAAAAGATTACGCCGCACGGGTTTCGAACAAGTACCCTGCTCCGCGCACGGTTTTCAAATGCATCGGATTTTCCGGGTCTGGTTCGATCTTTTCGCGCAGGCGGCGGACATAAACATCGACGCTTCGAGGGGTCACGAAACGATCCGTGCCCCAGACAGCGTCAAGCAACTGGTCCCGGGTGAACACACGATTCGGGCGCGAAGCAAGATAATACAACAAACGAAACTCAAGTGTGCTGAGCGGCACTGCTCTTCCAGAATGACTCACCCGATAAGACGCCGGATCAATCGCCAACTTACCGATTTCAATGATGCGCGGCGAATCCGTCGGCGGCTCCGCGCGCCGCAACAGCGCCTTCACCCGTGCAATTAATTCGCGCGGGCTGAACGGCTTGGTCACATAGTCGTCCGCCCCCATTTCGAGTCCCACAACGCGATCCGCCTCGTCTCCACGCGCAGTGAGCATGAGAATTGGTAGTCGATTGAGCGAATCATCGCGGCGAATTTCTCTGCAAATATCCAGGCCCGAAAGCTTAGGCAGCATCAGATCCAGAAGCAGCAAATCGGGTGGAGTTTTTTTAAGGGAGTTCAGGCCACTGTTTCCGTCCGAAGCAGCGCTGACCTGGAAGCCTTCATTGGCCAGGTTGTAGCGCACTAGTTCCACGATGTCGCGGTCGTCCTCAATGATCAGGATGCGTTTCATGCTGAGGGAATGGGCCTTCCGTTGTCTGGGCGGCAGTGTATCGTACAGCGGCGCGTTGCGATAGAGAGGTGCAGGATCTTGGTGGCTCCGAATCTCAAAGGACACGGCTCATTGTGACAAAGCCTGTATGAAGCGGGTATGACGCCCACATGAACGTTGGGTGAACGCGCGTTTCTATTATCTGCAGTTTGAAAAAATCGCTTCGACAAGTTAGGTAGTAAAAGCCAGTGCCAGCAGGGTTTTTTGCTCCAGCTCGTGTGCTTTCGCAGAGCCCGTGGCCGGGCTCGCGCTGCTGGAGCGCTTCACAGAACGCAACCGCAATCCCAATCCCTTGGCCAGGCTGTCCAGGCGCGGCACGACATAGAAGTAGCCGCCCATATTCCGCGGCTCTTCCTGCACCCAGATAATTTCTCGCGCATTGGGATGCGCGGTGATTGCCGCGGTAATATCCAGCCGCGGCAGGGGATAAAACTGTTCCAGAAAGAAGATCGCCGTCTCCGTATCATTGCGGCGTTTGCGTTCAGCTCGCAATTCGTGGCCAACTTTGCCGCTGGCGATCAGAATGCGCTTCGCGTCGGTTACTTCACGATCCGGGATTAATGGCAAAAAGCGTGGCTCCGCAAATTCCTGAATCTGCGAACTGGCATCCGGATGCCGCAGCATGCTCTTGGGCGTAAACACAATCAGCGGCTTACGCCACGGCCGGCGCACTTGCCTTCGCAACATGTGAAAATATTGCGCCGCCGTCGACGGCTGGCAGATCTGAATATTGTCCTCACCCGCCAACTGCAAAAATCTTTCGATGCGCGCACTGGAGTGCTCCGGCCCCTGCCCCTCATATCCATGAGGCAGCAGCATCACCAATCCCGAAGGCAAATCCCATTTATCTTCGCCGGCGCTGATGAATTGATCGATGATCACTTGCGCGCCATTCACAAAATCGCCGAATTGCGCTTCCCAAGCGACCAGCGCTTCCGGATAATCCCGGCTGAAGCCGTATTCAAAACCGACGCACGCGGCTTCCGACAACGGCGAATTGGCAATCTCACAAAACGGCCCGTCGGGCGCCCCTTCCGGCGAAAGATGCGCCAGCGACAGATATTCCTCTTCCGTTTGCGTATCGACCAGCACCGCATGCCGCTGATTAAACGTGCCTCGCTGCGTGTCCTGCCCGGTCAACCGAACTGGATTCCCCTCCAGCAAAAGCGACCCAAACGCCAGCGCTTCGGCGAAGCCATAATCCGCCGCGCGTTTCCCGTGTCCCATCTCCACGCGCTGTTCCAGCAACTTCACAATTTTCGGATGAACGTGAAAGCCTTGCGGAACGCGGCAAAGCGCGTCCGTAATTTCCGCCAATTTCTCCAGCGGCACGCCGGTATCCACTTCCAGCGAAGCGTCGTACCGCCCGCGTTTATAGGGCGACCAGTAATCTGGCAGCTTGCGCAGGTGCGGCGATTTCTTTACTTCCCGCGCCTTGGTTTGCTCCGTCTCGTACTCAGAGCGAATCTCTTCAGCCATCGCGGCCGGATCAATTCCCGTTTGCTTGGCATATAACTTCCAAAGTTGTGGGTGAGCTTTGATTTTTTCGTAGAGCAGCGGCTGGGTGATCGTCGGATCATCCACTTCACTGTGCCCGTGGCGGCGATATCCGATGATATCCACCACCACATCGCTCCCAAATTTTGCCCGATACTCCGCGGCAATCTTTGCAATGCGCACCACCGCATCCGGATCCTCGGCGTTTACGTGAAACACCGGGACAGACTGCCGCTTGGCGATGTCCGCGGCGAAGCGCGACGACTGCGTTTGCACCGGCCGCGTGGTAAACCCAATCAAATTATTTACGATGATGTGAATCGTGCCGCCTACGGTGTAGGCCTTCAAATCAGCCAGATTCAAAGTTTCCGCCCAGATGCCTTGGCCAGCGAACGCGGCATCGCCGTGCATCACAATGGGCACGACCGTTTTGACACTATTCGCGCCGAGCCGTGTCTGCTTGGCGCGTGCCCGCCCCATCGCTACCGGGTCGACAGCCTCGAGATGGCTGGGATTCGACACCAGGTGAATACTAATCTGCTTCCCCGTCGTCGTCTTAAATACGCCGGTCGCACCGACGTGATATTTCACGTCGCCGGCGCCAAGAACACTGCGCGGATCCACGTCTTCGAATCCGGAAACCACCTGGTGAGCGGGCTTACACGCCGTGTGCACCATCACGTTCAGACGCCCGCGATGGCTCATCGCGATAACGCTCTCCCGCGCCCCGTTTTCTGCCGAGGACTCCAGCAAGGCATCCAGTAGAGGAATGAGCGCGGTTACCCCTTCGAGCGAAAAACGCTTCGCTCCCAGGTAGCGCGCCTGCAAAACCTGCTCAAAGAGGTCCGCTCGCACCAACCGCTCGAGTATGTGCCGCTGATCTACCGCAGGCGCCGGACTCTCCAGACGCTCGGCGATCCATTGCCGCCGTTCCTGCTCCGGCAAGTGCATAAATTCCGCGCCCACGGTCCCGCAATAAATTGCACGGGCCTCGTCGGCGGCCTCGCCGGTCAGATTTAGTTCGGGGCGTTTTTCCGGTTCAAAAAAGCCGAGCGGATCGAGATTGGCTTCGTAGAAACCCCAGCGGCGGAACAGCTCAAAAACGTGTTCGCGCTCTGCAAGTCCGCCATTTTTTTCCCCGCCATTGGCGGTTTTCTTTGCGGATTTGGGCGCCCTTGCCGCGCGTTCTTCTTCGAGAGTGGTTCTGTTAGCCATAGCTGTTTAATCTTCATTTTGCCATAGATTAAAAGTGTCTGCCGGGGCTCGCGCCAAGCGGCTAATACTTGTTGCGTCCGGGAAAGCACCTGAAGAGAAATGGTCGCATCTCAGGTACAATAGAAAGGGATAATCTTGCGTACGAACGTACTCATTACCAGGTAGCGGCGAACAACTTTAATCAAAGAATCTAAGGTGTAAGCACAACGATGCCAGTACCAATTTCCCAGATGTGGACAGTGGCCTCCTACGTCCTGAAACAGAAAATCCAGGGACGGAAGCGCTATCCCTTTGTCTTGATGCTGGAACCACTTTTCCGCTGCAATCTGGCTTGCGCGGGTTGCGGCAAGATCCAATACCCAGCGCATATTTTGAAAAAGGAATTGACGCCCGAAGAGTGCTTCAAGGCCGTGGATGAATGCGGCACCCCGATGGTTTCCATACCTGGCGGCGAACCGCTGATGCACTCGCAAATCGACAAAATCGTCGAGGGCCTGGTAGCGCGCAAAAAATATATTTATCTTTGCACCAACGCACTGTTGCTCAAGGAAAAGCTGCACCTTTTCAAGCCCAGCAAATATCTAACTTTTTCAGTCCACGTAGACGGCCAGCGCGAGCACCATGATTTCTCGGTGTGCCGCGAAGGCGGTTACGATCTGGCCATCGAAGGCGTGCGCGAAGCCGTAAAACAGGGCTTCCGAGTAACTACCAACACCACGCTCTTCGACGGCGCTGACCCTAATGGCGTGCGCGCGTTTTTCGATGAAATGATGGAAATAGGCGTAGAGGGCATGATGCTTTCGCCTGGCTACTCCTATGAAAAGGCTCCGGATCAAAGACATTTCCTTGGCCGCGCGCGGACCCGCCGCTTGTTCCGCGCGATTTTGTCGAACCGCAAATCCACCTGGCAATTCAATCAGTCGCCGCTATTTTTAGAATTCCTGATGGGCAAGCGCACTTACGCTTGCACTCCTTGGGGCATGCCCACGTACAACGTCTTCGGCTGGCAAAAGCCCTGTTACCTTTTGCAGGATGGCTACGCCGACACCTTCCAGGAATTATTGGAAACGACCGCCTGGCAAAATTACGGCACCGAATCCGGCAATCCCAAGTGCGCCAACTGTATGGTGCATAGCGGCTACGAAGCCTCCGCCGTGGACCACACCTTTAGTGGCCTGCGCGGCCTATGGGCCACCGCAAAAGCTACCCTGTCCGGCAAGTATGAAGATGCAGACGCGCTCGCGCTTCTGAACGAGCCCAGCAAGCCAGTACACGCCTACAACCCGCTCGTGCAGATTGATTCGAGCAAAGGTCAACTAACAGAAACCCGAGTCTAGTTGTTTCGGCGAACGTAAATTTGAAAATGTTAAGCTCAGCATCTGATGGCTATCATGGATATTAATCCCGACAAATTAGAAGTGGCTCCCGGCACGGTCCATGAAGGCATCGAAGGTTGGGTGCCTGAACTCGCCAGCGAAGATGAAATCCGCGTAGCCCTCGAAAAGGCTTTTGATTATCGCGGCGATGTTACCTTGACACTGAAAAACGGTAATAAAGTTGAAGGCTATATCTTTGACCGCGTGGCCGGAACTTCGCTCGCGACCAGTTTTGTCCGGCTTCTCCCGAAAACTTCGAATGAACGCATAAAGATCTGTTATGCCGATATATCGGCGTTGGCCTTCACAGGCCGAGACACGGCGGCCGGCAAAAGTTTTGATGCCTGGATCCGCAAGTATTGGGAGAAAAAGGCCGCTGGCGAGGGTCACTTGAACCTGCAGCCGGAGTCGCTCGAATAACTGTGCCGATATTTTGTCGCCCTCCCAACCTTAGATAAATCCTTCTTATTCTGCAGCATATGCCATTTTCGTTGTGAACCGAGCTCCTGCCGACCGCTAGACAATTGGTCCGTTTCGTAGTAATATCGACGAGTTATCGAGTTCGTCCCTCGGCTTCATGCGTGACGAGGCGACGGTTTTAGCCTACCTGGTTCAGGCGTGGGATTTCCGAACCGAGCCATTCGAACGACAACCCAAGGAGGACACTGTGCAGGCGATGCAGGAAGGTCAAACCATTAAGCACGAGGTTTACGGTCTCGGAATTGTGACCGCTTCGGACATGGAGCGCACCTCGGTAGACTTCGACGATCACGGCCCTAAGCTCTTTGTCACCAGTATTATGACCGCCGAGTTGATCGGCGAAGCGCCCGCCACACCTCCCAAGACCAAGCGTCGCCGCAAAGCCTCCACAGCAGCAAAAGCCGCCAAGAAAGCCGCAGCGGCCGCCGCAGCCAGCCACGCTTAGTTTCGGATTTGAAATTAGTTTCGGACAACGCCCTCAAATGAGGGCGTTTTTTGTTGGTGGTAACTCAGGTTAAATTGTTATTGGGTGCGGACTTCTTGTGTTGTTCCGCTAAGGGAATCAATATTCCTAACTAGGCTTTATGCGCGGATTCAGTTTGCTCAAACGCGTGATACGAAGAGCGAACCAGCGGTCCAGCTTCAACATGTTTGAAACCCAGGGCCTCGCCACGTATTTTAAATTCCGCGAATTCATCGGGATGCACGTAACGCACCACTGGAAGATGTTCACGGGTAGGCTGCAGATATTGTCCCAGTGTCAAAATGTTGGTGCCCTGGGCAGCCAAATCCTGCATGGTGGCGAGCACTTCATCTTTTTCCTCGCCCAATCCCAGCATTAAGCCCGTCTTGGTAGGAACTTCCGGATGCGCCGCCTTCGCGCGTCGCAACAATTCCAGGGAGCGTTCATACAGCGCGCCCTTGCGAACCTGGCGATACAACCGCGGAACCGTTTCGGTATTGTGGTTCAGCACATCGGGCCGCGTCGCCAGCACAATATTCAGTGCATCCCAGTTACCGCGAAAATCGGGGATCAGAACTTCTACTTTACAGCCCGGCACTCTCCGGCGAATTTCTTCGATGGTGCGGGCAAAAATCTGAGCGCCGCCATCAGGCTGGTCGTCACGGTTCACGGAAGTAACCACTGCATACCGTAAGCCCATTTTTGCCACCGCCTCCGCGACGCGCAGAGGCTCGTTCTCATCCGGCGGCCCTGCAGGCTTACCGGACGGCACCGCGCAAAATCCGCAGGCCCGCGTGCAGATATCACCCAGGATCATGAATGTCGCCGTCCCATGTTCCCAGCATTCACCCATGTTCGGGCAGCGCGCACTCTCGCACACGGTATGCAGATCGAGGGTACGCATGATGCGCTTCAAGTCCTGATAGCGTTCACCGCCAAAAAACTTGACGCGCAGCCAGTCCGGCCGCGAGTGGGCTGTCGGCGCTATCGGTAGCGGCACAGCCGCATTGGAAAGGATGTTAAAGGGTGCAGCCATGGGATGGGTTCAAGGCTATTTTACACGCCGAAGCAGAAAAGCGCCAAAGTTAGCCCTGGGTTGTATACGTAGCTTATAGCGGCTGGCGGGAGGAGCGCACAAAATCTCGCAAGGTCGTAACGTTAGGACCGTAAGCGCCAATCCGCCCAGCGTCCACCGGAAGGCCCAGGCTCTCCGCCAAATCCAGGTCCAGACCCGCATCGTCCAGTTCAGACAAGCTGAATCCCGCCGCCGGCAGGACACGATTTATACCCGTAGGATAAATAGGCCGAGGCGGACGATGACGCTGCCAGGGCCGGCGCGCCAGCTCGTAAAATTGCTTCCAATCGCGTTTGTGCCAGGTAGTCATTTGCTTTCGCGATCCGTTGTCTTCGTTACTGGACCTCGCTACCACTATTGTTAGATACGCCTTGCTTCAACCGTTGGATGCATCTCTCGCGGTTTGGGTTCCTCCCCGGTGTAAAATCCCTGTTAGAACCATGTCAAGAGGGGTGCCCTAAATAAACGCGAGCTACTGATATACTTCACATTCCCGCCACGCAATGTAGATTCTTTCCCCATTGTTTCAAACCCGTCATTAGTGGATTTGTTCCGCTGACGGAGCGCATCGGCAACACACTGTAGGAACTGACAGGGGCTACTGTATTCCGAAGAATTACATGGAGAAAACCGCGGCTCGCAGAAGATGTGTTACGTCCCGCGAGAGAGCTGCCGCGGCATCAAACGATAATCGGTGAGTTAAGTTGACGAGGTTGTGCAAGGACGCTGATATTTGCGACTGTGCTAGGAAAGAGCTGCTTGCGGAGTTATCGACAAAAAAACGCCCAGGATTTTGAGCGAGATTCACTTACCAGCGATTGCCGCGGTCTCCGCCGCGATCACCGCGATCACCACCACGGCCGCCACCGCCACCGCGCCCACCACCGCCGCCTCCGTGACCGCCCCGGCCGCCTCCGTACCCACCACCGCCCCCGCCCGGACGGCGCCCCCACCGCCACTTCCACGTTCCGCTTGGGGCCGTGCTTCGTTCACTACCAGGTTGCGCCCGCCAAAGTTCTGGCCATTAAGGGAGTTCACAGCTCGATCTGCGTCTTCGTCATTGTTCACTTCCACAAACGCGAACCCGCGCGATTGTCCGGTGAACCTGTCGCGAATTAGATTAACACCTGAAGGAGTTACACCGACTTGCGAGAACCACTCGTTGAGCTGCTCTTCTGTGGCCGAAAACGGAAGGTTACCGATATAGAGCTTCTTCACCTGCGCACTCCTTCTTTCCGGAACCCCACTGCGAGTCGCGGAGCGCACTGAAGAAATATCTGTACCAGGGCAGTCGTTAGACCGGGCCACCGCGGACGCAGACTGTGACTTCAGCGGTCAGTGGAATCCTCTCCAAAAATTACCAGTTTTGCAACCGGAATGATTTTGTGCAGGCGATCTCTTTCATTGCTCTTTCATTGCTCGTTCATCGCCTGCTTACGCATAAGAAGCTGAGCGCGAATCTCAAGCCCATCAAGTACGGTAGCTGGCGTTGATGCGCACATATTCCGCGGTGAAATCGCAGGTCCAATAGCGCGCAATGGCACTACCGGCACGCATATTTACAATGATTGGGACGTGTTTGGCGAGCAGCCGGTTACTTGCGGCCCGCTCGTTAAAGTTGAGGGGTTGGCCACGGCGCAAAACCGGAATACCCGCCATCTGAATGTCTACCAGCGAAGGATCGAAACTGACTCCCGAGCGCCCCGCGGCGGCAAAAATGCGGCCCCAATTCGGATCCCCACCGGCAAAGGCGGTCTTCACTAACGGCGAAGTAGCGATCGTCTCCGCGATGCGTCGCGCTGCGCTCTCGCTTTTGGCGCCTCGAACTTCGATTTCCATCACACGCTGGGCCCCTTCGCCGTCTGCAACAATTTGCAGCGCGAGCGAACGGCACACGTCTTCGAGCGCCTCGGTGAAAGCTCGATGAGCCGCCGATCCGGATTTAATCCTAGGAGCCCCGGCGACACCATTGGCTAGCACCAACAGCGTGTCGTTGGTGGAAGTATCTCCATCGATAGAAATAGCGTTGAAGGTCCGCGAGGTAACATCGCGCAACGTTTTCTGCAGCAGCCCGGGAGCTATGGCGGCATCGGTGATCACGAACGCCAGCATGGTGGCCATGTTGGGATGAATCATGCCCGCGCCCTTGGCGCAGCCGACAAAATGGATTCTCTTGCCGGACATTTTAAAAGAAGACGCCGCCGTTTTTGGCCGCGTATCGGTGGTGCAGATTGCCAGCGAGAGCTCCGCAAAAGAACGCGCCGACGGACGCCGGTGTCGCGCAATCACCGGGAGCGCCCGCAATATTTTCTCCACAGGTAGCGGCACCCCGATAACGCCGGTGGAGCACACAAAAAGTTCTTCCGGTTGGCAGCCCAAACGCTTGGCCGCTTGGGCCACCGTGCGTTGCGCGGCCGCGTGGCCGGCAGTGCCCGTGGCGCAGTTGGCGTTGCCGGCGTTCACCACCACGCCGCGCATGCGACCGTTGGACTTACGTAGATTTTCTTTGGAAATAAGTACCGGTGCGGCAACCACCAGGTTTTGGGTGAAAACTGCTGCAGCCGAAGCAGGTTCATCGCTGCACAGTAGCCCCAGGTCTAGCGCGCCAGTTTTTTTCAAGCCGCACGCGGTAGCCGCGAAACGAAAACCATGCGGCAACGAGGCTTCGGAAAGCGCGTGTTTCATTACGGGTACGTCCGCTGCGTGAGCGCGAGGCTCACGGAAGAGGCCTCCGATCCTCCGCTACAAATGCAGATGTTTGTTGGACACCGCTTACGGTTGCTGTCATGGCTTGGCTCCCAGTTTAGTTAATTTGTTTTCTAATTCTTTACACGCAGCTCGAACCGATTCGCGCGCCGTGCCGCCAGGGACTGATTTGGCAGCCAAAGCCGCTTCCACGTTCAATCCATCGGAAAAATCATCTTCAAAAACCGGCGAAAGCTTTTTTAACTCAGACAGTGGAAGCTCCGTCCATTTTTTATTTTCGCGTTCGGCCTGGCTCAGCAGTTTCCCCACAATGTCGTGCCCCTGCCGAAAAGGGATGCCCTTCCTCACCAGGTAGTCCGCCGCTTCGGTAGCCAGTAATGCGCTGTTAGACGCGGCCCAATTTAATTTGTCCTCGCGAAACTTCGTCGCGCTCAAGGCCCCCCTCGCCACGTCGAGCATTGCCGCGACCTGGTCGTGTGCCGCGAAAAGCGCTTCCTTGTCTTCCTGAAGATCACGCTGATAACCACTTGGCAGCCCTTTCAGCGTTGTGAGCAGGCCAGTCAGCGCGCCCGTAATTCGGCCGGTCTTACCGCGAATAAGCTCCCACGCGTCGGGATTTTTCTTCTGCGGCATCAAACTGCTGCCCGTCGAAAATTCATCGGGCAGCACTACATAGCCAAATTCCTGGGACGCAAACAATACGAAATCTTCAGCCAGCCGGGACAGATGGGTGGCAATCCCCGCTAGCGCGAAGAGATAATCCAGCGCAAAGTCGCGGTCGCTGACCGCATCCACACTGTTGGCGGTGATGCGTGAGAAACCAAGCTCGCGCGCGATCACTTCGCGGTCAATCGGAAAAGAGCAGCCTGCCAGCGCACCCGAGCCCATCGGGCAAGCGTCAGCGCTGGCGGCCGCACTTTCCAGGCGCGGGATATCTCGCAAGAACGCTTGCGCATGCGCCAGCAAAAAATGTGAAAGCAAAATGGGCTGCGCATGCTGCATGTGCGTCATGCCCGCCATGGGCAGATGCACATTTGCTTTAGCCAGGGTTACAAACGCAGCGGCCAACTCCGCGACAGCTGTCTTGATCTGCGCGGCCGCGTCTTTGACGAACAACCGAAAATCCGTGGCCACTAGTTCATTTCGACTGCGCCCGGTATGCAATTTCCATCCCAGCGCGCCTAACTCTTCGACAAGCGCCTTCTCAACAAAGTGGTGCACATCTTCGGCATCCGATGAATCGAGAAAGCTTTTGTCCTTCTGCGCGCGCTCCGCGATGCGGTCGAGCGCCGCGAGCGTTTGTCTGACTTCCTCGGCGTTGAGGATTCCCACCCCTTGGAGAGCCTTGGCCCAGGCGCGGTCCACGGCCAATTCGTAAGGGAGCAATCGCCGATCAAACGCAAACGACCCTTGAAATGCGTCGAAACCCGCATTCGGCGCGCTTTCAAAGCGTCCGCCCCACAGCCGGTCATCTTTACGTTCCGTCATCTTGGTTGTTTTCGTTGCGCTCACCAATTCATGCATCCTGAAAACCCATTACAGCGCTCTTCAATTCCCGCCTTCAGCCTTGGCTTTTGGCCTCACGGTAACGGGCAACGCAAAAAGATTGATGAAGCCTTCCGCATCTTTGGGGTTATACCGTCCCATCGTGAAGCTCGCCAGGTCGGTGCGATACAGCGAAAACGGTGAAACTCTCTTAATGACGTTGAGATTGCCTTTCCACAATTTCAATCCCACCGTTCCGGTCACATTCTGCTGCGACACATTAAAAAATCCATCGAGCGCCGCGCGCAGCGGCGAAAACCATAACCCGTAGTAAACCAACTCCGCGTAACGCAACGACAAGGCTTGCTGGAAGTGCGCCGTTTCACGATCGACCGTAAGCGCTTCCAGCTCACGATGTGCGATGATCAGCAGCGTTCCGCCAGGTGTTTCATACGCCCCGCGAGACTTCATGCCCACCAGGCGATTTTCAACGATGTCCGTGCGACCCACACCATGTTTCGCCGCGATTTCGTTCAGCGTGTTCAGCAAATCCACCGGCCCTAGCTTCGTGCCATTCACCGAAACAGGTGAGCCCGCTTCAAATCCAATTTCCACCTCTTCGGCTTTGTCGGGAGCATTCTGCGGAGACGCAATCCATTGCCACATTGCTTCGTTCGGCGAATTCGCAGGATCTTCCAGCTCGCCTCCCTCATGGCTGAGGTGCCAGATATTGCGGTCGCGGCTGTAAATATTTTTTTTGCTTTGCTCCACCTGCACGTTGTGCTTGTGCGCGTAGGCGATGGCGTCTTCGCGAGAATCGATATCCCATTCACGCCATGGAGCGATGATTTGCACATTGGGCGCGATGGCTTTGTACGCCAATTCAAAGCGCACCTGATCGTTCCCTTTTCCCGTGCAACCGTGCGAGAGTCCGTCCGCCCCAAGTTTCAACGCCACTTCGGCCTGGCGCTTGGCAATCACCGGCCGCGCCATGGAGGTGCCCAGTAAATAAGTATGCTCATATACCGCGCCGGCTCTTAATGTCGGCCAGATGTAATCGCGCACAAACTCTTCGCGTAAATCTTCCACCACTGCCGTTGAAGCGCCAGTGGCCAGCGCCTTCTTGCGCGCCGCCTCCAGATCCTCCTGCTGCCCCACATCTCCAATTACAGCGATAACTTCGCAACCGTAATTTTCTTTAAGCCACGGAATAATGATGGAGGTGTCCAGCCCTCCGGAATAGGCGAGAACGACCTTCTTGGGTTTATATTTCTCTTTATTCACAACTCCTCTTTCCAAAAACAAATCGGCAATCATTGCTGCGGCAAATTGTCACACACATGACCATCGTGAAAATTCAAACACCTCGGACTTTAGATCTGAAATCGAATCTGCATTCACTTGGCAAAATTGTGATGCACTGACGCCTTTACTAACTGAATAGCGTGTGCAGGATGGCTTTCTGCACGTACATGCGATTTTCGGACTGATCGAGCACCACGGACTGCGGCCCGTCAAGAACTTCTGACGTGACTTCGTGATTGCGGTGCGCCGGAAGACAGTGCAGGAATAATGCGTCGGGCGCGGCCAGCGACATCAGCTCCGCGTTTACTTGATAAGCCCGAAACACGCTTTCCCGCACATTCCCTTCCGCTTCAAATCCCATACTGGTCCAGGCATCGGTGTAAACACCCTGCGCCCCGTCAACAGCCTCGCGAGGATCAGTGAACAATTCGATTTTCGCGCGCGTTTCTCGCGCGACCCGCTTCGCTTCCTGAATCACTTCGCGCGCCGGCTCGTAACCCGCAGGCGTCGCAATGCGCAGGTGAACTCCCAGCCGAGCGGCCAAAAATATCAGCGAATTGCATACATTATTTCCGTCGCCGACGTAAGCCAGCTGGAAACCGCGCAGCGATCCGCTCTTCTCTTCAATGGTCATAAAATCGGCTAGCGCCTGGCACGGATGATATTTATCCGAAAGTGCATTAATCACCGGGATTTCGGTATTGGCCGCCAGCTCTTCCAGCACGCGTTGTTCGTAAACGCGCGCCACGATTCCATGCACCCAGCGCTCCAGGTTGCGCGCCACATCCGAAATGCATTCGCGTTCACCGAGCCGCGCCTGGGTGTGATCGAGGAAGATCACTGAGCCGCCCATGCTCTGGATGCCAACTTCGAAAGTCACGCGCGTGCGCAGCGACGGCTTTTCAAAAATCAGCGCGATAAATTTGCCGCGCAGTATGGAAGCGTAACGGCCCGGATGCGCCTTGATATCCGCGGCCAGGTGCAATAATTCGCGCGTCTGCGGCGGGTTCCACTCGCCTCCCGTGAGCAAATCATGTGACAACAATATAGGCGCAGCTAACATGGTAGCGGTCATAGTCTCACCTTGCGGTAGCGTATTTTTTTGACGTAACAGGTGTAGAAGTTTCAGCGGCCGCGGATTTTTCTGAAACGGCTCCTAATACGGCGCTGAACAATTTAAGGAACCCGCGAATTTGCGCGCGCGTTACGACCAATGGCGGCAACAGCCGCAGGATGTGATCGTGCGTGCAGTTAATCAACAGCCCGCGCTTGGCGGCTTCCGCGACGAACGGCGCGCCTTCCAACGAAAGGTGAACGCCGAGCATCAGCCCTTCAGCTCGCACCTCGCGTATAAAATCAAATTTTGCGGCCAGCCCCTGCAACCCGGCCTTCAATTCTTCACCGCGGCTGCGAACGTTCTCTAATAATTTTTCATCCTCGATAATTCGCAGACACTCCAGCGCGGTAGCACAAACCAAAGGTCCTCCGCCGAAGGTAGTGCCATGCAGTCCTGGCGAAATATAGGACGCCACCTTGTTGGTGGCCAAAATTGCGCCCAACGGCAAGCCCGCCGCCAAAGGCTTGGCGATCACCGCGATGTCCGGTTTGGATGCGAAGCGCTGATACGCGAAATAACGCCCGGTGCGGCCCAGCCCACATTGAATCTCGTCCGCGATCATGAGCGCGGCGTGCTGCGTCGCGAGCGCCCGAGCGCGGTTCCAGAATAATTCGCTGACAGGATAAATCCCGCCTTCCCCTTGGACCGTTTCGAGCAGAATGCCGCAGACCGAATCATCGAATTTCGATTCCAGGTCCGCCACATCATTGAAGCGCACGAACTCCACGCCGGGTACCCCAGGCGCGAACGGCAAACGGTATTTCTCAGTCGCGGTAACACTGATCGCTCCATAAGTGCGACCGTGAAAAGAATTTTCCAGCGCGAGAAAGCGGTGCTTTCCTGGGAACTGTCCCGCCGCATCCTGAGGCCTTCGTGCACACAACCGCGCAAGCTTCATAGCGCCGTCGATGGCCTCCGTGCCGCTATTGCAAAAAAACACCCGGTCCAGGCCAGAGCATTCGGCTAGCTTGCGTGCCAGCGGACCTTGATAGGCGTTGTGATAGAGATTTGAAAAATGAATGGCACGCGCCGCTTCGCGACGAATCACTTTAACAATTCTTGGATGCCCGTGACCCAAAGCGTTTACGGCAATCCCGCCAAGAAAGTCGAGATATTTTTTCCCCGCCGCGTCATATACATAGCAACCCCGCCCGCGTTCCAACACAAACGGCTGCCGCTTGTAGGTCGGCAGCAGGAATTTTTCCGCGTCGTCCACGCGCGAATCGCTCTTCGCGGCAGCGAGCGTCTTCATTCGCCCACGCTGCGAAAAATGCGCGCTTAGCGACCCCGCCGGTTTTTTGGGAGCATTGCGCATCACGCCGCCGATAGCGCGGTCTGCGCGGAATTTCGCGGTTCACGGATGACCAACGTGCCGGGAACGATCGTTACTTCCTGGCGGCCGTGATTTTCCGTTGAGCGCGACGCCAAGAGCAGTGCCTCCGGCCCCGTGCCGCCTACGATACGAACTTCGCGAACACCACCCTCAATCGCGCGTTTAGCGGCTTCGAGTTTTAGAACCATCCCGCCCGAAACGACGCGGCACTGCACCAATCGCTCAATCTCTTCGCAATTAACCGCGGACAGCACCCGCTCGCCATCCAGCACGCCGGCAACGTCGGTTAAATAAATCAATTGGTCGGCTCCGATAAATTCCGCGCAAGCCGCAGCCATATGATCGGCATTGATGTTGTACAGCTCGTTGTCGGCTCCCAGGCCGAGACAGGGCGCCACCGGCACCAGCCCATCGTTCCACAACGATTCGATGAACTGGGTATTCATTCCCGTCAGATAACCGACGTAGCCCAGACCGCCTTCCACTTCGTTGTGCATCATGGGGTCGGCGGTAAAACATTGCGCATCCGCGGCGGAAATTCCCACCGCGGGCTGGCCCTCCGCTGAAATAGCAGCGGAAACTTTTTTGTTCAGCAATCCCGCAAAAACCATCACGGCCACGTCGCGTGACTCGCGATCCGTAACGCGCAGCCCGCCGACGAATTTGCTTTCAATGCCCATGCGCTGCAGCGTCGCGGTAAATCGGCGGCCGCCTCCATGGACCACAAGTATCTGATGCCCGTCTTTCGCCAGCGCCGCGACCTGGCTCGCCAGCGAGCGCACCGTCTGGTCGTCTTCCAGTAATGCTCCGGCTAACTTGATCACGATTCTCATTGCAGTGCGGTGTGCTCCTCGATCCCCAGCATGTGATTGAAATTTTGAACCGCTTGGCCGGCGGCGCCTTTGCCCAGATTATCCAGACAGGACACGATCACTAGCCGGCGCCCGTTTCGATCGAGCGCAAAGCCGATGTCGCAGAAATTTGTATGCGCCACGTGTTGCAATTCAGGCAGCGATCCGGCGCGCCATATGCGCACCATCGAGCGGCCGGCATAAAACTTGCGATATAGCGCCTCAACTCCTTCGCGGCTATGGCTCGCGTCCAGGGTTACGTAAATGGTCGACAGAATGCCTCGGCTGATCGGCAACAAGTGCGTCGAGAACACCACTTGCAATTCATCCAGCCCGGTATGCTCCAGAATTTCAGGCGTGTGCCGGTGCGAAAAAAGATTGTAGGCTTTGAAATTTTCGTCGACTTCTACGAACTGCAAATCGCGCCGCAATTCCTTGCCTGCTCCACTGACCGCGGATTTGCAATCGCAAACCACGCTGCTCCCGGCCGCGACCCAACCGGCATCCGTCAGCGGGCGCAGCGCCAGAATCACACTCGTTGCATAGCAACCGGGATTCGCCACAATGCGCGCATCCTTTATTTGCTCTTCGTAAATCTCCGGTAGGCCATAAGCGGCTTCGCCCAGCAATTCCGCGGGCGCGGCCGGCAATTTGTACCAATTCGTGAATGTTTCACCCGAGCGGAAACGAAACGCCGCGCTCAAATCCACCACCCGCAATCCCGCTTCGACTAACGCAGGAGCCGACTCCGCCGACACCTCATGGGGGGTAGCCAAAAATGCCGTGCCTGCTTTGCTGCCAACGACGGCATCTACCGAAAATGTTTGTAGCGGAGCGTCGCCACGTCCGCGCAGTTGCGGGAAAAGTTCATCCAGACACTTCGCGCCCTGAGTATCGCGCATGTAGAAGGTAGAAGCCCTTACGCCTGGATGGCGCACCAATATCCGTGCGAGCTCGAAGCCGGTGTAGCCCGTAACGCCCACCACCGCGATGTGATCGAGATTTCTCATTTCATCAAAGATTCGATGCGCCGCTGAAGCGATTCGCGGGTCTTTTTATTTGGTGTAATGATCAGCACCGTGTCGTCGCCCGCGATGGTTCCTGCAATCTCCGGAAATTTGGCCCCGTCCACCGCCGCGGCCAATGGCTGCGCTCCGCTGGGCGGAGTCTTCAGCACCAGCAGATTTTCAGCCGGTCGGATATCCAGCAGGAATTCACCCAACGCGCGCGCCAGCGGCGGGAGCGGCGATTGATCTTCGGGCAGCGCGGAAGCCGACTTGTAACCACTCTGCGTTTTGATCAGCCGAAGCTCCTGTATATCGCGAGATAACGTAGCTTGCGTCACGCGCAACCGCTGGGCCGCGAGTCTCCGGCGCAAATCTTCTTGGTTGACGATGGAGCCGTCGCTCACCAGCCGGAGAATTTGACCGTGACGAAATGTTTTGCCTGCGCTCACCGGGCCCTCAAACACAAATATACAGCCTACTGTATTTTTATACAGTCGCAAGCAGCGAGAGTCAACGCTTTTATCGAATTCTTTAGTGGGTCGACTGTTCGAACGGAGGAGCATCGCACTGGCCCGCGGGGCAGTGGTGTAGCATTCGTCGCACTGTCCCGACGCGCACTGGATTTTACATGCGCAGAATGTTACCTATCATAAACGGCATCTTGGCGCGCTATGACCAACGCTTGCGAAGTCTCAGGCTGCAAAATGGAAGTCCCACCTGCTCTGCGCGAGGACCACGTGTGCGTACTGCATTTTACTTTGTCGCTGGAAAATAGTTGCGCGGGCATGCGCCGGGAGACAGCGCTAGGCAATGCGCCGCACGAGCGCCAGCGCGAAATCATGAAATTCATCGCCGAACATGGCGAACGCCTGGCCCGCGTGGCTACCAGCGGCTTGCCGCTTACCGATGATCTGAAAGCCCGGATTCTTAGCACTTTCCTCACGCTCATGAACCTGCGCGAAAATCTCGACCGTTCCAACATGCGCAGTTCGTTCGGGCGCACCAGCCAATTATTGCGTTAGGTTTTCACGCCGCAGGTCTTGTAAATCCTAATCTACGTTGCATTTTGTTTACATTTTGGCGGCTTGACGCGACCTATACCGCGAGAGACCATATCTTTAGCTTCGGAGCGCTGCCAGTCTCGAAGTTGCAACGCACCCAGCAGGGGTAATCCATGGCTCTCCGTACTTTCTTTCGTGTCTCTTCTATTCTGGTCGTTGCTGTCTTGGGTGTTGCACTCCATCCTATCTACACCGCCGCGAGCCACGCGCGTATCATCCGGCTGAGTCTGGTGCAGGGCGATGTGCGAATTCTTCACGACTCCAAGGGCGATCCCCTGGCCAACGACAAGGCCCCTTGGGAGCGCGCCGAATTAAACCTTCCCATTCGCCAGCACGATGTTTTGGCTACCGATAATGGCCGCGCCGAAGTGGAATTCGAAAATGGCGCGATGGCTTTCATAAACGAAAATTCGGTGCTCGAATTTTTCGACCTGTCGCTCGACGATGGCTCTCTGACGACACGCCTCATTCTTCGTCAAGGCACCGGCAGCTTTTATGTGAACCCCGCGCGCGACGATTATTTCAGCGTCACTGGCGGTGATTTCACTGCTGAAGCGGCCGGCCGCGCAAATTTCCGCATGGACAACTTCGACGATGGCAGCACCGTAGCGGTCATCAAGGGCCAAGTGTCGGTAGTGCACAAGAACGACAATAAACTTCTGGTGAAGGGCCAATCTTTTTCTATGTCCGCGGGCGCCGCTGCCGGTACCGTCAACAGCGCTCCGCAGGGTGACGACTTTGATCACTGGGTCTCAGGCCGCGAAGACAGCGTAGTCACCGCCACCAACGCGGCGATGCAATATTCCAATACTTCTTCTTACGTTTCCGGATTCGGTGATCTGTACACCTATGGCGGTTTTTATCCTATCGCTGGGCTGGGCTACGGTTGGCAACCTTATGGGGTTGGGATTGGTTGGTCACCGTTCGACTATGGCAACTGGTTTTATGGGTCGCAATTTGGATGGTCCTTTATTGGAAGCCAACCATGGGGATGGCTGCCTTATCACTACGGTGGCTGGTTTTTCCAGCCTGGGATCGGTTGGTTGTGGACTCCCACCGGATTCGGCCGCGGCACCGTGCCCGTTAAATTCCATCCCGTTACGGCGACCTTTGTGCGTTCCGGAAGTACCGTTGCAATGGTTCCCACTCATCCGTTGGATAGCGGCAACAAGACGCCATTAAATCTGACACACATGATGCCGCTGACCTCGGCGGGCGGAGCTCAGGCGGTTTCAGCAGGCACCGGTGACAAGTGGAAAGTTGTAAAAGAAGTTCCGGCTGAGACTTTCGTTTCGCATGCGAGTCCTACGGCGGCTCCCGCTCGTAGCGTACGCACCCTTGATTCGAGTAGCACAGCTCGATCTTCTGGGCAGCCTAATGGTTCAACCATTACCTACGACGCCAAAGAACATCGCTTTGTGAATAGCAATGTGAATGCAGCCTCGGCGGCGACGACTTCGGCAGCGCCCACTTCGGCAGCGCCCACTTCGGCAAGGATGGCAGCAAGAGGTACCTCAACCACCTCCCCGGCCGCTCGCGCCATAACTGCAGACAGGCAAGCTCGGACGATGCCTTCAGCCTCAGCTCGCATAGCCGGTCCGCCTGCGGCTCCTCGATCCTACGGAAGTGCTCACGGAGGATTTACTGAAAGCAGCTCCAGCGCACGCGGGGGGTCGATCACGACGTCTACTCGTTCGACAGCGTTGTCAGGTTCTCGCGGCTCGACCATGTCGGGGGGCGGTCGCGCTCACTAGCTTCGGCAAAATACATTCTCAACAGAGGAGCCAGACGGCCGGATTTACGGCCGTCATTTTTTTATGCAATCGCCGTTATCACCAGAAAACCATGCCCGCATATCCCACCACAGCCGAGGGATCTCCCGACCGGTCAGCTGACGTAGCGTAGCGAACCAATTCCGCGTGGCTGGTTTTCAAAACCCGTAAAGCCGTGAGCATGGCGACCGCCGGGCCCAATCCGCACATGGAAATCTCTTCTCTACTGCAAACGTCGTACAAACGACGCGCATCCATGCTCAATAATTGCTCAATGGCTTTGCGGTCTTTCACGCGGGTTGTAGCATCATCCTCGTAGTGATTCAGGTCGGAGCTGGTTACTAACAAGATTTCCTGTTTTTCCGCTGCGAGCACGCCGCCAATTGCTTCTCCGACAGTTACCAAAGTTTCAAAATGCGCGGTTCCCAGCGCAATCGGCACGAACTGAAAATCTGGATTGAGCACTTGCAGGAAGGGAATCTCAACTTCCAAAGAATGTTCTTTGCTGTGGGCCACGGCATCTTCAGTTAGTAGCCGGCAAGCTGCTCTGAGCTTCTCAGCCAACTCATGATCGATTTCCGCGTCACCTAACGGAGTTCGCCACGCGCCATTTGAAACAATAGCCGCGGGCGAACCAGGAGGACGATGCCTTACGCCGAGTATGACAATGCGCTTCGGTACCCGAATGCTCGAAAACACGGCGCCTGCCACGTGGCCGGAATACATTAAACCGGCGTGCGGCACCAAGCAGGCCTTTACGTTGCGAGCAGCCGATGCGGTTTTCGGGGTGATGTACTCGCGAATTTGAGCGGACAATTCACCGGCATCGGAGGGATAAAAACGGCCGGCAACGGCAGGCAGACGAACCATTTGCGTCGCGAATTACAGGGCTTTAGAAGGTTTCCCTTTGAGCTTAATCACTTGCAGGCTGGCTGGATCGTACAACACCGTTATTTTGTCACCGTACTGATATCCGCCTTTATCAACAATTGCCTGCATCTTGGTGGCTGCTTGGGGCGAAAGAGCGAATGTCTGAATCGCCATGTCATTGCCCTTGGCGCGCACGGTGATCTGCACGACATTCGCATTCATGACGTAGCCTTCAAATTTGCTTAATCCCGTTGGTTTGGGTTTTACCGCGTTTACCAGGATGGGTACGGCGGTATCCAGAACCACCGGCACAACCGTCGCCGGGGTTTGCGCCTGTGCGCACGGGCCCATTGCCATCGCGGCGAACGCAAGCGGCAATGCGAAACCAGCGAGTTTTACCAAACTCTTCATT
>DATHGV010000250.1:0-4046 GCA_035490135.1 Candidatus Methylomirabilota bacterium | reverse complement strand
CGCCAGCGGTTCGATGACCATGCGGCGCGGTTTTTCGCTGCGGGCTGGACAGCATGTGCTGGTAGTGGAAGATGTGTGGACGACCGGGGGATCGACGCGCGAGGCGATCCGCGTAGTCGAAGAAATGGGTGGGCACGTGGTGGCCGCCGGAGCGTTGATCGATCGCAGTGGCGGAACGATTCAGCTTGGAGTTAGAACCAAGGCATTGCTCGATCTTGCGATCCCGAGTTACCCGCCGAAGGATTGTCCCTTGTGCGCGGACGGCAGCGTAGCTGTTAAGCCTGGCAGCCGGTTTGTGCGTGGTGGCGCGGATTCCTCCGGCGGCAGCGCAAATGCGCGGACGACTGTTGGCCGCTGAAATTTTACTCCGCTTGCTAGAATTCTCCGCCGGCTAATTCCTCATGCGCTACTTCAAGCTGACTATTGCGTATGACGGAACTGATTTTCACGGATGGCAAGTTCAAACTAACAAGCCCACCATTCAAGGCGAGATCACAAATATTCTGGGGCGCTTGACCCAGGAGCGCGTCGCTCTTTACGGGGCCGGACGCACGGATGCGGGTGTCCACGCACTGGGGCAGGTGGCCAGCTTCAAAACATTGTCGGGGCTTTCCGCCAGCGAATTTCAGCGCGCGTTGAATGCGCTGCTTCCCCCCTCGATTCGAATCGTTGCGGCCAATGAAGTAGGACCCACGTTTCATGCGCGCTGGTCGGCGCGCGGCAAAATTTACCGTTACCGGATTTATCGCGGCAAAGTGGTGCCGCCGATGATCTGGCGCTACGTGCTGCATTATCCATTTCCACTGGATGAAGAGGCCATGCGAGACGCTGCGGCGCGATTTGCGGGGGTGCATGACTTCGCGTCGTTCGCTGCGTCGACTGGCTCGGAAGATGACGATCAGGAGCGCTCTACGGAGCGGGAGGTTTTTTCTTCTGAACTGGCACGCAGCGCCGACAATGAGGAATTGGTGTTTACGGTAAGCGGGCGTTCGTTTTTGCGTTATATGGTACGCAAAATGGTAGGGACGTTGCTGGATATCGGGAGGGGCAAGCTTAGGCCGGACGATATAGAGAGACTTTTTGAACTTAAGGATCGATCGAAGTCTGGGCCGACGGTTCCTGCGCAAGGATTGGTGATGGTGGCCGTGAAGCACGATGAATCGTGGCGGGTCGAGGGTTGAACTTAGCGGGAGAAACAAAAGGGCGGGAAATCGGTTAGAGTAATTGTGAATGAAAGATGATTTGATTTACGACTGGAACTTGGCTTCTCCACCGGCGATTCCCGCGGGGACCCGCGTTTTGTTGAATGATGAAACGTTGCGCGATGGTCTGCAGAATCCTTCTGTTTTTGATCCTCCCATTGAAGAAAAAATTGAAATGCTGCATTTGATGGAATCGCTGGGAATTGATTCGGTGAATATTGGGCTTCCTGGCGCGGGACCGCGAGCGGTTGCAGATACTGAGGCCTTGGCTCGCGAAATTGCCAGCAAGCGGATGAAGATCAAGCCGAATTGCGCGGCGCGTACCGTGGAAGCGGATATTTTGCCGATCGTAGAGATATCGCAGCGAGTGGGGATTGCCATTGAGGCGGCAACATTTTTGGGGTCAAGTCCGATTCGCAGGCTGGTGGAGGATTGGACCGTCGATCATCTGGAGCGAACCACGGAAAAGGCGGTGCGCTTTGCGGTGGAGCACGGGCTGCCGTCGATGTATGTGACGGAAGACACTATTCGCACGGACGCCGATACCGTTAAGCGGCTGTATAGCTGTGCGATTCGCAACGGCGCGCGCGCTGTCGTGCTGTGCGATACGGTGGGGCATGCCACGCCCAGCGGGGCTTACAACCTGATGAAATTTGCGGTGGACGAAATTGTGAAGCCTTCGGGCGAAAAAATTCGTGTGGACTGGCACGGGCATAATGATCGCGGGCTGGCGGTGGCCAATTCGCTGGCGGCCATTGCGGGCGGGGCGAACCAAGTGCATGCGGCGGCGAATTCTCTTGGCGAGCGCGTCGGGAATACCGCGATGGAATTGATGCTCGTCAATCTGCGGTTGATGGGATTGATTGGGCAGGATCTTTCGCGGTTGCGAGAATATTGCGAGCGCGTGGCGTCGGCGACGCATACCAGCATCCCGGTGAATTATCCGGTGGTGGGGCGCGACGCTTTCCGCACGGCGACTGGAGTACATGCGGCGGCGATCATTAAAGCGTTTCGTAAAAATGATCCGGAACTGGTCAATGCTGTGTACAGCGGGGTGCCGGCACATCTTTTTGGGCTGGAGCAGGTGATCGAGATAGGTCCCATGAGCGGAAAATCAAATGTGCTTTACTGGCTGGAAAAACGCGGGATGAACGGCAATGAAGCGTTGGTAAATCGCATTTACGATGCGGCGAAAAAGTCTTCGCGAGTGTTAACGGATGCGGAGATTTTGGCACTTTGCCAGAAATCGGCAGGGAATTGAAGCGGCGCAATGCAAAGCGCACGATGAAACACTTTTTAGTTTGGGTTATTCTCCTAAGCATGCCGCTGCGATCTTCGCTTGCCGCTCAAACACCTCGTCAAGCTGCTGCGTCTGAGATTACAAAGAACGCGCAGACGCAGGTGGCGCTGGATTGGTTCCAGCCTCACCAATCTTCCATTAACGAAGTGCAAATAAAACTCGCAGAGATTCCTGCGCCGTCCTATCAGGAAGAACAACGCGCGGCTGCCGTTGAAACATTGCTTGGCGCCGCGGGGTTGACCACGCATCGTGACAAGATTGGGAACGTTATCGGTGAGTTGCGCGGCGCAAACGAGAAAGAGATTGTGATTCTGGCGGCGCATTTGGACACCGTGTTTCCTGTGGGCACAGATGTTAAGGTTCGCCGTGAAGGGGAGCGGCTGAGCGGACCGGGGATTTCGGACAATGGCACAGGGTTGGCTGCGCTGGTGGCGATTGCGCGCGCGATGCAGGCGGCAAAAATTAAGCCGCGCCGTACGATTTTGTTTGCTGCCGACGTGGGAGAAGAGGGCGAAGGAAATTTGCGCGGCATGCGCGCGCTGGTGGATGCATACCGCGCAAATTTGAAGGCGGCGATTGTTTTGGACGGTTCGGGGACGGATCATGTCACGACGAAAGCCCTGGCCTCGCGACGGCTGGAGGTGGTCATCACCGGGCCGGGCGGGCACAGCTGGTCGGATTTTGGGATGGTGAATCCCATCAACGCGCTGGTGCGCGGCTCGGTGAGATTTATTAATACGAAAGTTCCCACGTCACCGCGGACGACTTTTAATTTGGGGCAGATCGAAGGCGGCACGTCGGTAAATTCCATTCCGCATGAAGCGAAGTTGAAGGTGGATATTCGTTCGGAGAATGAAGAGGAGCTCACGCGCCTCGAGGCTGCGCTGCGGGAATGCGTGGCTGCGGGCGTGCGCGATGAGCAGGAGTCGGCGCGCGACCGTTCGAAAGGGCGACTGGACTGGAAGGTCGAGCTGTTGGGCAGCCGGCCTGGCGGTGAACTGGCTGCGGGCTCGCCAGTGCTGGCGGCATTGCGTGCCGCCGATGAATTTGTTGGGAACCATTCGCGGCTGGAGCGTTCTTCTACGGATGCAAACATTCCGCTTTCGATGCGCATCGATGCGATCGCCATTGGCGCGGGCGGGAATGGCGGAGGGGCGCACTCTCTGCAGGAGTGGTATGAGCCTTCCGGGCGGGAGATGGGGTTGAAGCGCGCATTGCTGACTTTGCTGGAAATTGCGGGGATTGCTCAGGAAAAAACGCGATAAGTGATTTAGAGGCTTGGCGGCTGAATTAATCCACGGTACGAGACCCGGTCGTGGCGGCGGAAGTCGCGGTGATTCCACGTTACAAGACCCACCCTCCAGAAACCTGGGGGTGGGGCACCCTCCGCCTGTGTTTAATTTCTAGCTAAGTACTACTTTTCATAAATACGATGACGTATCAAGTATGCTCTTTACGAGGCTAGATCTGCTATGCTTGGCATTAAGGAGATTACTTCTTTATGCCAAGAGAAAGCCCATTTGCGATAGTTCTCTCCAAAGAAG
>DATHGV010000249.1:0-6599 GCA_035490135.1 Candidatus Methylomirabilota bacterium | reverse complement strand
CGGCTCACCTCGGAGACGTAGCGGCATTGGCCCTGGGATTTGTCCTGTGCACCGCGATCTCTACAAAAGTTTTTCGCTGGGAGTAGCAAACTTACGGAATAAAACGCGCCCCCTTATAGTCTGCACCGGTAGAACACGTCCGAGAGCGGCGCAGAACCCCCAGATGCCCTCGATGCCTGCGCCGCTCCTTCCCAATTATTTCCTTAGAATTCGCGTTGACCTTAAGTCCGACCGCCTGCTACTACTGAGGTCTTTTGCTACGCGCTTCAGGGGAGATTTCGGAGAAATGGACCGCCGCCAATTCCGCACCAGATCTCTTGGCCGTGCAGACAGTTCTCTCTTGCCTGACGATACTGTCCCTGAGATCCCTTCTGTCGCCTGGCAAAAATTCAAGCTCCGTTTGCTCGCTATGATTTTCCTCATCACATTTGCCGTACTAAGTGTGTTCCCCGTCCACTCGGTCATCGCGCAATCAACGAACGCGTCTCTTACTGGCCGGATCACAGACTCAAGCAAAGCGGTTGCCCCGGATGCCAAAGTCGTCGCCATAAATACTGGCACGCGCGTCCGCTACGAAACTGTCACCAATGAAACGGGAAGCTATTACGTCACGAACCTGCCCCCGGGCACCTATCGCATCGAGATAGAAAAACTGGGCTTCAAAGCGGTTCTTAAATCCGATGTAATTTTGCACGTGCAGGACGCCTTGGAAATTAATTTTGAAATGGTGTTGGGTTCCGCGTCGGAAAGCGTCACCGTCCGCGGAGGTGCGCCGCTACTGGATACTGAATCTTCGACCATGGGCACGGTCGTTGAGCAACGCAAAGCCAATGAATTGCCTCTGAACGGACGCAATGTATTCAACTTAATTGAACTGGCTGCTTCGGTAGTTCCGCAAGGAAGTTCCACCGGCACGCCAGTGGGAGTGAATCCGTTTGGTTGGGGAAATTATCAGGTCGACGGATCCTTCGGAAATGAGAGCGCCGAGTACCTGGACGGCCAGCCGCTAAACATCGGCTACATCAATCTGCCCGTCTTGATTCCAACCCAGGACTCCATTCAGGAATTCAAAGTGCAAACCAGCAACCTTGGGCCAGAATGGGGGAAGTTCTCCGGCGGAGTGACCAACCTCAGCACCAAAACCGGAACAAGCACCATTCATGGAGAGGCTTACGAATATCTTCGCAACAAAATCTTCAACGCCAATGATTTCTTTCTCAATTCTGTCGGGCAACCGAGACCACCCTGGGTACAAAATCAATTCGGAGCAAACGTCGGCGGACCACTGAATATCCCGCACCTTCATGGGTGGAATAAGACATTCTGGTTCGTTAGTGCCGAAGGTTTTCGTTTACGAACAGGGGCGCCCTTCACCACCTCTGTTCCTGACGCGAACGAAAAAGCGGGAATTTTTTCAGAGATATGCAAGTCCGGCTTCACGGCCGGCGTCTGCAACGACCGCGGCGTAAACGCGAGCGGTAAGCCTGTCGTAATCGATCAAATCTACGACCCCTGCGGCGGAGTTGTAAATTCACAGGGAACCTGCCCGGGGAGTACTGCCACTCCGACTCCGTTTTTGAACGACATCATTCCGCAGAATCGAATCAATTTGACCTCGCAAAAACTCCTGAATCTGTGGCCCGCAGCCACCAATCCAGCCACCAATACCAATAACTTCACGACCGCAGCTCCTACAGGTGGAGACCATAACCAGGTTGTTGCCCGCTTAGATCACAACATTACCAACAAGCAGAGACTATTCCTGCGCTTCAATTACTGGCGCGTTCAGGACCTGCCCATTGATCCTCTGAGCAGTGGCTTATGCGCAGACCGCTGCGCCGAGGACTATCACAGCTACGCCATGGCCTCCGGCTATACCTACGGCGTTACACCAACAACCGTGTTCGGATTCAATGCCAGCATTTCGCGGTTTACTTATAACCGCAGTCCAAAAAATGCCGGATTTGATCTGACCACCATTGGCTGGCCCGCAAGTTACAACGGTGTTATTCCCTCCGAAATGCGAACTCCACCTACTCCGTGTGTTGCGAATTTCGCCGACAACATCATGTGCACGCAGGGTCAGAGTTACATTCAAGATCGCGACACGCAGTTTTATCTATCGCCCAGCATCTCCATGCTGCGTGGGCATCACCAAATCCACATTGGTGTTCAGCTCGAAGTCGGCCGGGATGACTACGCACAGTCCAATATCGCCAGTGGTGCTTTTGACTTTTGCGTGGCCGGCCAAGCGTGCTTCACTGCCCTGCCCGGCGTCCCAGGCACGGGATTTTCATTCGCGGATTTTCTGCTCGGATATGCCGACAATTTCAACAATTTTGAAAACCATTTTTTTGCGCAAGCTGTCGTCCCAGCGTTCACCGCTGGCCAGCAGATATACCAGGCCTTCTATTTTGAGGACTCCTGGCACGCCACCAGAAAACTCACTTTGAATCTAGGGCTACGTTATGACCTTCAGGGCCCTTGGTCGGAACGATTCAACCGCTTGTCATATTTCGATCCGACCGCGACCAGCTACCTGAATCAGTTTCTTCCCAACGGCACGCCAACAATTAAAGGGGACGTATTTCTGGTGAATCCCACCAACCGAAATAATGTTCCGCTTGAGCATACCGACTTTGCTCCACGCCTCGGCCTGGCGTATAACATCACTCCAAACACAGTGATCCGCAGCGGTTACGGCATCTTCTGGATTCCCAACTATGTTTCTTTCAGCTTAAACCCGCTGAATGACATGGTAAACGCCGCCGCAACAACTTACACCGGAACGCTGGATGGAACGCATCCGGTGAACACTATCGCTCTGCCATTTCCCGGAGGAATTTCCGCGCCCCCCGGCAGGAGCCTCGGCGTTCAAGGAACGCAACAATTCCTCACTCAGGTGGTGCAGTCAATTACAGAAGTCAATCCCGGCAATCACCCGGAAGGTTACGTCCAACAGTGGAACTTTGATGTGCAGCGCGATTTCCCCGCGGGCTTCTTCGTTTCCGCCGCGTACGTTGGCTCAAAGGGAACTCATCTGGCCCAGTATTCCCAGCAAATCAACCAGATTTCAGATGCCTTGCTTGCGCAGGCCGCTTCGCAAGTCGATCCCTCACTTCCAAATCCCCGGCAAAGTGTGACGCTGGTGCAGTCGACACCAAATCCGTTTTTTATCAACGGTCAGGCGCTGGCCCTCACTGGGCCCACCACTACTATCGGGCAGCTCCAGCGCCCCTATCCCCAATATGCGAGCGTGCAACTTGCCGGCCAAGGCTCTTACGACAGCATCTATCACTCTTTCCAATTGACGGTGCAACGTCGCTTCGCGGACGCAGGCTCTTTGTCAGTCGCTTACACCAACGCGAAACTCATTAGCGATACCGATACTCTCACGGCATGGTTGGAGCCGGGCCTGGGAGCGATTCAAGACAGTAACAATTTGCGCGGGGAGCGCTCTTTGTCCTCGCAAGATGTTCCTCAACGCCTGGTGATCAGTTATGTTCTCGACCTTCCTTTCGGCAAAGGCAGAAAGTATCTTTCCGGCGCCGAGGGCATGCTGGACAAAATCGTTGGTGGCTGGGGGATTGATGGCGTCACCATTTTCCAGCGAGGCTTTCCGCTGGTATTTACCAACGGACAAGTCAACGGCACAACATTGTTTGGCGGGGGCTCTCGTCCTGACATTATTACCGGGTGCGATGCCAATCCGCCCATAAACAGGGCGTCGCCCCTGGAGCAATGGTTTAACACCGCATGTTTCGCCGCGCCCGGTGATTTTCAATTCGGCAATGAACCACGTGTGGATCCTCGACTGCGCTCCCAGGGAATCGATAATTTTGATTTTGCGGTATTCAAGAGAACCAGATTCGCGAGCAGCGAGCGTTTCGGTGTCGAATTCCGAACAGAATTCTTTAACTTGTTTAACAGAACCCAATTCGCCCCGCCGAATACCGTCTGCTGTGCTGCCAATAATCAGAACTTTGGCGTTGTGACCTCGGCTGCGCCGGGTACGAATCCGAGACTAGTGCAGTTCGGCCTGAAGATGTTCTTTTAGGCGTCCGAGGTTGGCCTATTATATACGGTGCAGGAACCAATTCTGTACCAGTCATGGGTGCAGAAATAAAAGTGATTCTCGCTATGAAAAAATCTTTTCACTTGTCCGCTGCTTGGTGTATGGTTTCCTCACCATCGGAACTTTGCCGGGGAAGTTTGTCGATGCAACGGGTGTTTCGCTGAGGGTGTGAAACACACCGTCTAATTGAGAACGCACGCATGAGTTCTTGGCCGCCACGACGCGCGCTTACTTTTCCCATGGCTTCTGAAGCTGCCCGGACCCAGCCCGTCCATCCACCGGAGGTGCCCGAGCATCGCATCTCCAGCGATGAAGAGCTCATGGCCCGTCTGCAATCGGGTGATTCGAGCGCGTTGGAGACCCTCTTTCACCGCTACGCTCGACTTGTTTTCAGAATAGCCCGCGGCGTGGTACGCGACAGCGGCGAAGCCGAAGATGTGGTCCAGGAAGCGTTTTTCCATCTGTACAAGAAGTCCCTGCTCTTTGACAGATCAAAGGGCGCACCAAAAAATTGGATCGTACAAATTGCCCTCCATCGAGCCCTCGACAGAAAAGCCCATTTGACTCGTAGAGGATTTTATCTTGGTACAAATATCAATTCTCTGGACGATACATTATTAGGGCGCACAGACCTGGATCGGGAAATCGGCTCGAAAATGAATCGAGCTCAGCTCCAAAGAGCTTTTGAGGAGCTCCCGGACATGCAGCGGGTTACCCTTGAGCTGTTTTACTTTGAAGGGCTGGACTTGCGAGAAATTAGCGAGAAATTTAACCAGCCGTTAGGAAATACGCGCCATAACTTCTATCGTGGCCTGGAACGGCTGCGTAAGAGCGCGTTTGTGCAGAGTCTTCGGGAAACCAAACGATGCTAAAGATTCATTCCGGGTGCAGCGAGCACGATAAATATAAGAAGCTCGGCGCCCTGGCTGCGGCCGGCAGTCTAGCCCCCCTGGAATTGGCCGAACTCCATGCTCACCTCCGCCGTTGTGAACAATGCGACCATGTTTTTCGCGAGTATCAAGTCCTTACCACTCAAGGGATCGGCATTCTTCTCGAAGAATATGCGGAAAGACGCGGCCAGGCAGGCTGGGACGACGCTGCCGCCTTCGAGCAACTGTTGCAACGTATTGAAATTGAGCAACACTCCACCCCGGCAAAAACCCTTCGAGCGTCCGCGAGCATTTCGCACACCACCTTCCTCCGAACTCCCGTTCGCTCGATTGCCACTATGGTGCTCGCGGCATGCATTATCTTCGCGGTGGCTTTTGCGTCTTACGACGTCGGTACCCGGACACATTCGCGAAACGTCAGCAACTTGACCCCCGCACGTATGCCCGGCGACGATCCCCTCCAAAAGGTTTCCGAAGAAAAAAAACAAGTCGATGAACCCTTGGCCGAGCAGGCGAAAAGATTGGCTCAACTGCACGCCGAAGGAATCCAAAAGGAGCAGGAACTGGGAAAATTGAAATCCGCCCTTCGCGCTCTCGAGGACCGTTCCAACAAACTCCAGACAGCCAGCAGCCAGTCCGAGGCCCAATTATTGGCCTTGTCGCAGGAACGAGATTCGTTAACCGCTCAACTCCAATCCATCACCCAATCTTACGGGAATGACAAGACCGAATTGGCAAACCTCCGCCTGGAACACGACAGGACTCTGATTCGCACCGCTTCACTGGAAGCAAAAATTACCGAACTCGCCTCCCAGAATAAAGATCAAGAGCGCCGCCTCAAAGACACCGATCAATATCTGAGCTCTGATCGCGATATCCGCGAGTTGATGGGCGCAAGAAAGCTTTATATCGCAGACGTATTCGATGTCGATGGCAGCAGCCGCACACAGAAACCGTTCGGGCGAGTCTTCTACACCCAAGGCAAGTCTCTTATTTTTTACGCCTTCGATCTTGATCGTGAACCTGGCGTCGTCAACGCCAGCACCTTCCAGGTTTGGGGCCAGCGGGAAGCTCCGCAAGGTCAACAGGGATCACCCATGAACTTGGGCATTCTCTACATGGACAATGAATCGAATCGCCGCTGGGTCATGCGCTTTGACGACCCCAAAAAGCTAGCTGAAATCGATGCGGTCTTTGTCACTGTCGAACCTCGCGGCGGCAGCCACAAACCCACGAACAAGCCTTTCCTGTATGCCCTGCTCCGCAACGAAGCCAATCACCCATAGTTCTATCAGTCTTTAATTCTCCATATCCCCGAGGCTCGTCTAACTGAAAATTGCTCGCGGGCATTTTTTGTGAATTTTTCCTTAATCCCCGATATTTCTTAATCAAGTAAAAGTACCACTGGTACACATTCGTCACCGGCTTCGTACTAGTCATCAGATTCGCACATTTGTCGAGGCAGTCATATGCACGGCAGGAGTCCGTTTGAGTGACGGACACCGCAGTGCTGTTGTGTCTCCAGGGCAGGCAGCGACGGGTCGTGAATCGTGAACGAGGAGCGTGGGGGATGAAGAACTTGCGTTTTGTTATCGCAGCGGTGTTGCAGTTGGCATTGTGTCTCGTTGTGGCCG
>DATHGV010000248.1:0-32091 GCA_035490135.1 Candidatus Methylomirabilota bacterium | reverse complement strand
TCGCTGTCGTACTCCCAGACTTGCTGGAGAATTTCCTCGCGTGGAACGATGCGGTCGCGATGGTTTATGAGATAACGCAGTAACTGCAGTTCCTTGGCGGCCAAGGCGATTGGCACGCCAGCCTTGCGCACTTCGGCGCGTTCAAAATCAATCTCGACATCACCAAAATGAAAGCTGCGAACGTTAACGCGCTTTTCCTTATTTACACGACGCAGCAAAGCTTCAACGCGCGCGAGTAATTCGGCGGGGTCGAAGGGCTTGGTCAGATAATCGTCGGCGCCAAGTTTCAAGCCGACGACGCGATCGACGACCTGCGTTTTGGCGGTGAGCATGAGGATAGCGGTGTCGATGCCGGCTTGACGCAGCTGTCGGCAAACTTCGAAGCCGGTTTTTTTGGGGAGCATGACATCCAGAATGATCAGCGCGAATTTCTCCTTGGCGGCCTTGGCTAGACCGGCGTCGCCGTCGGAGACGTTTTCGACGCGATGACCTTCGGCGGCAAGCAAATCGGTGATGGTCATGACCAAGCCCGGTTCATCTTCAATAAGAAGGATGGGGTTCATCGGGGTGGCTCATTTTTCTGTCCGTTCCTCTGCAAAGGTGCGGCTGCTAAGACCGCGCTGGACGGAGCGCCCGGGAGGCGAACAATAAATTCGGCGCCCGGACCGGATTTGTCGCGCAGAGAAACGGTGCCGCCATGCGCTTCGATAATTCTCTTGACCAGGTTCAAACCCAAGCCGGTGCCGTGAATCTGGTCCTTTACATGCCGTTGGCCGCGAAAGAAGGGATCGAAAATGTACTGGCGTTCTTCGGCAGGAACGCCGGGCCCATGATCAGCCACGCGAATCTCGACGGCGGGCAGGCCGCCATTTTTTGACGTCGTGGCGGATATGCCGATCCAATCGGCGCCGGGGAGGCCGTATTTCATGGCGTTCTCAAAGAGATTTTGTAGGGCGTGCTGTATGGATTCCCTGTCCGCCAGGATGAGAGGCACATCAGGCTCGATACGTTTTTCAACGACAACTTCGTTTGTGGGCACGGCATTACGAGCGGCAAGCAGGCCGGCTTCTATCAATTCGGGGACAGCCAGAGGTTCGCGTTTTAGAAGTACGCGGCCGGCGCGAGCATTCCCGTAACGCAACACTTGCTCGACGAGCGCGGAGAGTTTTTCGGCTTGCTCGCGAATCAATGCGCCGTAACGAGCGACTTGTCCCGGTTGGGTGGCAAGATCGCCGCGCAGATTGTAAGCGGCGGTGCGAATGACGGTGAGAGGAGTGCGCAATTCGTGGGAAACGCCGGCGACGAAATTCATCTGCAACTCTGCGAGATTTTGTGCGCGGCGGGAAAAACGTACCAGCGCGTAGGTGGTGGCGAGAATGAGAAGGAGTAATCCAGCGGCAAGAAGATCATTGGTGCGGCGTCCTTTTGCGACGATGGTCTCAAGCGAACCTTCGTGATGGTGTACGCGCAGGATCCACAGGGCGCGGTTCGGTCCGGGCTCAGGGGCAGTATTGGGTGGCGCAATGAGGCGGCCCGCTGAACGCGATGAATCAGAATCCCCAGGCGCTGCAGACGGAAGTCCGCGCACCGCCGATGGTGGGCGGGCTATTTCCAAAAGATTGACGGAGGCATCGGGAATCCATGTTGTTCGTTGGGAGGCATCGCCGGGCGATCGGTATATGGCAATGGCGGGATTTGCGCGGGCCACAACTTCTGCGTCGTACTCAAGTTTTCCGTTTTGTCCCAGATAACGATTCAACATTTCTGAAAGCAGCGTTTGGCCGATGTGATCGGCGTCGAGGTCCAGCAATAGCCATTCTTGTTCCACAGAACGAGGACCCGAGCGCGTGTCGGTGCCGAAACGGGGAAATTCCACGAGGGTTGAGGATTGATTCAGCGGAGCAGGTCCGCCGCGTAAGCGCACGATGAGGCTTTCGCGCATGGCAGCCCATTCCGGGGGCCAATTGCCCGGGACCAGATGGGTTCCAGTCTCGTCAGGAAACAACAATGCGAGATCGAGTTTGTCTGGAACGGCAACGGCCATGCGGCGAACCACACGGTCGCCCGATTCTTTGCGATTGCGATATTGAGAGAGATAGGCCAAGTCCCTGCCGAGCTTCTGAATTTCCCAGTTGGCCGGAATGTAACCATAGCAAGCAGCAAAAACTTCATCGTTCAGATCGCGACGTAAGAGATTGAGCCGGTACTGAAGATCTTCGCGGAGCCGATAACTTTCGGCGTCGGCAACTTCGCGGATCCAGCGGTATTGCAGGCCGGCCAGCACGGCGCACAGGGCTACCAGGAGGCCTACGGCGGCCCACGATAGCCAGGTGCGGTGTTTTATTTTGTCAAAATCCATAACGCGAGCGTGCGGTTCCAAGTTGCATTTCCATTCTACAATGCGCCGCGAGGCAGCTTTCGTAAAGAGCACGCAAAGATTGAGTTAAGAACGTAAACCTTGCAGTTGCAGCGACAACGCATCCTCCGACGCACTCATCTACCACGTGGTAGTTCGAAAAATAAATCGCCGATGAAAACAAATCTGACGGGAGATTAATGATGAAAAATACTTTTACGAACGCAGGAGGCGCATACTGGGTGGTGATAGTTGCAGCGTCGCTGACATTTACGACAGGGGCCGGATCGATGAAGGAAAGCGCCAAAACATCCGTTAAATCGCCAGCTGCTGCCACTTCGGAATCGCGCGGCATTGATGCAACACTGAGTGCTGCATACCGCGATGGCTTGTACGTGGGCAAGCTGGCGGCGCAACGGGGCGAAAAGCGTCTCGCTCCAGTGGCGCGTTGGTCCGCGCAAAACGATCGCGATGCATTCTTGGCCGGCTATCAGCAAGCAAACGCGGAAATAGCCGAAGCTGACAACCAGAACTAAATCAGCAAAAGTGATTCTAGAAACAATTTTTAGTCCGGCCGTTGCTTGAATATATAAGCAAACTGATGCCCACCCTTTGACAAGCACGGGGGTGGGCGTTCAGCTTTGGAATTAAATTGATTCCCCTCCAATAATTTTCTCACAGAGAGTTTAAGAAAATGTCCAGGAGTTGTTTCTGAGGCGCACTCAGCCGGTTGTATTTTTGTACCTCACTGGCGGCTTCATGAGTGTGCTTTTGAATGGCCTGTTCGGGGGTCATGGCGGAGGCATCGTGCAAGAGTTGCGTGCGCGTGCGCAGCCCCCAAAGAGGCGCGGTGCGAATTTTGTAGGCGGTGTCGGCCGGGCCGTTTTGTTGAATGCCATCGCCAGTGCCGATGTCATGAAGTAAGAAATCCCCAAAAGGATGAAACTGTTTGCCGCCGAGCGCAGCGGAAACGACATATGCGCCTCCGTGTATCGCGGTGCCGGCCGGGGCGGTGACTAATGTGCTGACGTGGCAGGTGGCGCAGCCGATGGCTTCGAAGATGGCCTGACCTTGATTCACCTGGGCAGTGACGGGGCCGCGCGGAGGAACTTTTGTGGCGCGCATGAAAAGCGTCAGATTAACGAGATCGTGGTCGACATCATTCGGATGCGGGACCCCAGCGGGTTCGCATGCGGTGGTCGCCTCGTCGGGAAAGAGCTCGTTGGTGATGCCCATCTCATTGAAATAGGCGTCGCCGGCAAAACTAAAAAGACTGGCGTGCTGATTTTTCCAGCCGAAGCGACCGATTTCAGAAGTATTGGGCGATTCGAGGACCGGAACCGTTATGGCCTCGCCACCGTTTTGTTTTGCCAGGGCCAGCAATGTGGCATCGGGCACGGCCTCGACGAAGGCATCGCCAAGCACACTGAGGGCGAGGCGGGGGGTGCTGATATTTTCAGCGGTGCTGACATGCGATTGCGCGTCGGCGCAGATGGCGCGTTGATTTATGAGCGAGCGGTCAGGAATGGTGTCGCCGTTGGTTAAGATGGCGGTCGCGGCGGTGAAGGTTCCGGAACTGCCGTTGGTATCGCTGCGACGCCGGAGATCGTGAAGATAATTGTCTCGCGAGTGTTCGCCGCGGGAAACGTGACCGGCGCGGAGAACGGTGGTCTGCGCGGCGCCACCGACGGCCATGTTCTGGTGGCATTCCACGCAGGACGTAGCGTTGTAAATGGGGCCTAATCCTTTTTCGGGAGTTTCTATCTCGGTGAAAACGGCGGCGGCAGTATCCATGGCAGGCTGTGAGGCCGTGCCGTTGGTTTGGCCGTCGAATCCCGCGGGAGCCTCGGAGGCGGATTGAGCGCCCAAGTACATACTGATGGCCAGTAATGTGGCGGTTAGCACAACTGTAGCGATGAAAATGGTGCGTCGCATTTTTTTGTTCCCCCGTTTCAAATAGAAAGAGCACCGTTGCGCAGCCGCAGCGTTGTGATTTTTCTAATGTGCGTCCGATACTCTCGAGGACCGGGAACAAGAAGGCGACGATTGCTGGAAGGATGCGGCGTCGACTGGGCAGAGCTTATGATTTCGATGGCAGAGCCGCTACTGGACGCGGGTACAGAAGTAGGACAGTACTAATGGGATAGTTTTGTGCAGTCTTGTTGGCGCACACTGCATGCCGCGTTCGTTGTGAAGCATGTTGGGAGCGGGAGAAAACATTCGTGAGAGATAAAGCAGTGGCGCGACATACGCGCTCAACGCCTGCGAGTATTTTGATGGATGCAATTACGATACTTGGACGAATCGTGGGTGCCGCGGTGTTCATCGTAACGGGATTTGCAGCTACGGCGTGCGCGCAAGCGTGGGGGGAACCGGTGTGGAGCGATGAATTCAACTCCACTGAAACTGCCGCGCCCGACGCCAGCAAATGGACGTTTGATGTTGGTGGGAGCGGATGGGGTAATCACGAATTGGAAGTTTATTGCGCGCCGGGGACTTCTACTCCTGCGCCTTGCAACGTGGAACATCCGAGTGCGTTTGAGGACGGCCATGGACATCTGATTATTCGCGCTTTGAAAGTAAGCGCAGAACCTGCTCCAACAGGATCGTGGACTTCCGCGCGGATGAAAACGCTGGGGCTGAAAGATTTTCAATACGGGCGGATGGAGTCGTGCACAAAACTTCCTGTGGGCGCGGGATTGTGGCCGGCGTTCTGGATGCTGGGCACTGCGGGAAAATGGCCGGCTGGGGGCGAGATAGACATCATGGAAAATATCCCGGAGTCGGGTGGCTCCGGAGCGGGACTTGGGCCAAATAAAACTGAATCCACGATTCACGGGCCGAGCTCTTCAGCGCAAGGGCGCTTTAGTCTTACGGGAATATTTACTTTTTCGGGCGGACAGCGCATCGATGATGCGCCGCCGTCGTGTCACGTGTATGGGGCGATATGGTCGCCGTATATGGTGCAGATGTACGTGGACGATTGGCGCAAGCCATTTTTTATTCGCACGGCGGCTGATGTGCCCGCAGGCGGGCGATGGGTATTCAATGCGCCTTTCTATTTTTTGCTGAACCTGGCTGTGGGGGGCGATTGGCCGGGGCCGCCAAACAGTTCTACGCCGAGTCCCGCGGAGATGGTGGTTGATTACGTGCGGGTTTATAAAGCGAGCGACGTAGACGGACCGATGATGACCGCGCCGGCGCTGAGAGCGCGAGGCGACGCGGCCAGTAGCACGATTCTTGAGCTGCGCTCCGCAGCTGGAACGGGTTTTGTATTTTTAGCCTGCGAGGTGGAAGTCTCGGACAGTAAATGTTCCGTGGATACCGGCAACGCCTTGAATGCCTCCGTAGCAGATTTCCGTTCCAGCGATTTGCAAAGGGCAAAAATCACTGTTACACCTGGCGAGGCTTCGGGCCGGAATGATCCTAGCGCGGCAAAGACTCCTGTGATGGTCACCGCTTATACCGTGAGCGGCGAGCAGTCCATCATTGCGATCCCCATCGAGTAACGTTCATCGCGCACTGCACACGATTTGGGGTGCAGGGACATCCAAAAGACAGCAGCTAGCGGCAAGTCCCGCCGCTTGAAAGCTTTCAAGAATTTCACCAGGGGGGAACGATGAACGGACGTCTCTCGGCAGCATTGGTGGCGATGGGCGCAATGATTTTGTTTGCGGGGAGCGCGTCTGATCGAACTGGCGCGCAAAGCTCTTCTAGAGAGACCGAGTTGAGCGCCGCAAATGTGCAGGACCATCGCCAGGATAGCTGGCAGGATAATGGGCAGCAAAGTGGTCAGCCGCAAAGCTCCGACTATCCACGGCGCGACGATGCCCGGCGTGACGATACCAGCAGATCAGATGACGATCGAGACCGGAGCGGTGACCGCCGATCGGACGTTCCCGCAGAAGGCGAGCGGGTGACGCTGCCGCCAGACACGATAATTTCGGTGCGCATTGCGGACGAAATCAGTTCCAACAAAAATCATACCGGAGATATTTTTACCGGCATCGTGGACCCCTCAGTGCTGATTCACAATCAGGTAGTAATTCCGCGCGGGACGGAAGCGCATGTGCGGATGGCTGAAGACAAGAAGGGCGGACACATACACGGCAAAGCGGAGGTTCGACTGGAGCTGGTCAGTCTGGTGGTAAATGGCCGCAGGCTGGGCGTTGAGAGCGACCCGGAAGTGAGGGGGCAAGGTGCTATGGCCGCCAAAGCCAAGGCAGCGGAGAAATCTGGCGAACATGCCGGGGGAAGTGCGACGGGTGTGGCCGGTCCGGCAGGCTCTGCAGCGGGGCCAGTGATTGCGGCTTTTTCTGCGGCCAAGGTGGAAATGAAGGCCAACAGCAGAGTGGAATTTATATTGGCGGAGCCGTTCACATTTGCGAGACCGCCGGTGATGGCCGCGCCGCAGAATCAATAAACCCGTTCAAGCTTAATCACCCACGTTTGCGAACAGGGCAGATAAGCTCCCCTCGAGATAGTGTGAATTTATTGACGTTCGGCATCATCTCGCGGGATGACAGTCGTCGACTGTGACAAAATCACCGTCATGAGAATCTGCATGCTAGTCACTTCCCTTCTCTATTGTGCAGTCGCAACATCCGCACCAACAATTTCAGTCGCTCAGACGGCTGCTCTGTCGACGAACACCCGAGTCGTGTTTCGCGATGTGGATGTGTTTGATGGTTACCGCATGCTGCGGTCGCGGACAGTCACAATTGAGAATGGGATGTTTCAAAGCGTGACCGCAGTAGAAACGGCGCCATCAGTAGATGCCTCCGCTGCCATTGACGGTCATGGGATGACCTTGCTTCCTGGGCTGATCGACGCACACGCACATATTGGTGGAGGCGAGCAACCGCTGGAGCAAGCGGCCGCCTTGGGTGTGACAACGGTGCCGGATATGTTTGGTGATCCACAGCATCTCGTGCCACTTGAAAAAGAAATCGCACGTGGCGAACATCCCAACGCGGCGGATTTTCGCACCGCCGGGACAGGCGCGACCGTGCCGAAGGGGCATCCAACGGAGATGGGCGGCCCGCCAATTCCTACGCTGAAGCCCGAAGACGATGTGCAGTCGTTCGTCGACGCGCGCTTTGCGGAAGGCTCCGACTATTTAAAAATAATTTACGAGCCCCACCCGACGCTTTCCGTTGAACAATTGCGCGCCCTTGTTCTCGCTGCCCACAAGCGTAACAAACTGGTGGTGGCACATGAGGGCAGACAATCTGAAGGACTGGCGGAAATGCAACCGGGCGTGGATGGCGTCGAGCACATCTTCGATGACACACCTATCTCTCGTGAATTTATAGAGACCGCGGTGGAAACACACACGGTATTCACTCCGACGTTATCTATCCTTCAAGCGATAGGCGGAGATCCGAGTGGGTCTGCACTCGCCGCGGACCCGCGATTCGAGCCTTACCTGTTGGGATGGGCGTTGCATATTTTAACGATCAAGATTCCACCCGAAGTAAGCAGCAAGCATCATTACGAAAATGCAAAAGCAGCAGTGAGGGCGCTGCACGAGGCTGGAGTCACGATTCTTGCGGGAACGGATGCGCCTAATCCAGACACGAGTTATGGCGTGAGTGTGCATCAGGAATGATTGCTTTTGACGGAATGCGGATTTTCGGCGGAAGAGGCGTTGCGGGCTGCGACGTCGAGCCCGGCACGGGAATTCGGATTGATTGACCGCGGGCGAATTGAAGCCGGGCGGCGGGCCGACCTGTTGCTGGTGAAGGGGGACCCGACCAAGGATATTCGCGCGACGCGGGACATCGTGAGTGTTTGGAAACTGGGGATGGCCATCGATCGGAATGCAGTGGCGAAGATGGCGGCGGAGAGCAGGAAGAGCGCGCCAACGAACTAAACCTCCGCGGCAAGATGATTCGTTGTTTATTACTCGCTGACGCAGGCTTTTCCGTTGGTCTGCAACACCGGAAGTGTCTCGAGCGGGACATGCGAAAATGTTTCGGTGGATTGGATTGAGGTGAGCTGTGACGGTCTGTCTGCCGGAGCGACCTTTGGGATGGTCGAAAATCCAGTTTGCATGACTGAGGCTGAGCTCGATCGCACGCGCCATTGGCCGATGGCGATGGAAGCTTTAAAAATTGCACCGACGGGGAGAAAGCCTCCCAACTTGTGGGCGGCGATGGCCGCAAGTCCCATGGAGGCGATACATCCGCATGCGGCGCAGTCCGGATTTCCGCCGAACTGGCAAGGCGTGATTTTCGTTTGCAAGTCGGCTGAGAGTGTTTGGGTGGTGCGCGCGAACACACAATCGTCGGGACTCTGTGGCGGCGCAGCGAACTGACGAATCAGGCCCTCCGCCATATCCAGCTTGGCAAACTGTTTGCGCAACTGCGTCATTTCCTTGATCGCGCGTTGCCGTTCTTCTATGCTGAGGATTTCCGGAAGCTGGTCGCCAACCTGGGGAGTGAACAAACTGAACCACACTTTTTTGATTTCAGGACGAGGAGTCCAGAATTTCAAGAATTCCTCGAGATACCCTGGACGCTTCATCATCTGCGCGGTGATGGTGCTGTGAATGGTTACTTTTTGGCCGGCAATATTTTTTAAAATGCGCTCGTAAGTTGCGGGAGCGCGCCGTTTGTCGTGCTCGGGCTGCAAACCGTCAATGGAGACGACGATGTGCAGATTTTGTAGGTGCGCCCAGTCAGGACTCATTTTGCGGAAGGCGCTGGTGACGATTTGCACGTGAATACCGCGCGCCAGCAACTGGGGAACGAGGGATTCCAGTTCACGATAGCGGACCAGCGGGTCGCCGCCGACGATGGACAGGTGTAGGGGTTTCAAGTCATCCACGACTTCCAGAACCCCATCGATCAAAAATTGTCCCTTGCGATCATTCAGGTCCCGCAGGGTCTGGCCGCCGCCGAGATGCGCGTCATCAAACGCGTAGCAACCCGGGCAGCGCAGTGGGCATTCCCGGGTGATTTCGATGGAAAGCGAGGGGTGCTCACCTTTAAGAATTTTCCCCCAAGCTTGAAGAATTTGAGACGTCTGCACAGGTAATACGATGCAAAAACTTTGTCAGAAGTAACTTTGGTCAAAACAAATAGATCAAAGTCTGTGTTGATTCTCTTGCTCTAAGAGTGAATCGACACCAGCCGAACGATAACAGGTTTGGAATATGTTACGCAAAAATAATGTGTCTTGGCTGCCGCGGATGAAAGAATGGTTACGCGACGAGGCATGCCTTCCTGTGCGGCGTTGTAACTGAAGCAAAAATCTTGGTTTGAAGGTGCAGACGGATAACGATGGCAGAATTTAAAGACTGGGCCCCTAAGTCCTTCCTGGTGTTGCGCCATTACTCCTGGAGGAAGTTTGCGGCGGACCTGCTCGCGGGCGTTACCGTGGGGTTGGTGGCGCTGCCGCTGGCGATGGCGTTCGCCATTGCTTCGGGGGTTCCGCCGCAGCTGGGGCTGTATTGCGCAGTAATCGCGGGATTTCTAATTTCAGCACTGGGCGGGTCTTCGACGCAAATCGGTGGCCCCACCGGGGCGTTCGTTGTCGTGGTGTTTGGCATCGTGACACGTTACGGGATTGAAGGGCTTTATTTGTGCACGTTGATGGCGGGCGTTTTCCTGGTAATTCTTGGGGCGACAGGCCTGGGAACGGCGGTTAAATTTATTCCGCGGCCGGTGGTGGTGGGTTTTACCAACGGTATCGCGGTGATTATCGCCAGCACGCAGATTAAGGACTTTTTTGGATTAAAGATTGAGCATGTGCCCGGGGAATTTTGGGCGCGAGTGGAAACGCTGGCGAGAAACTTCGGGACTATCTCCTATACCGAAACTTTGTTGGGAGTCTGGGCGCTGATCGTAATTCTGTTTTGTGTGCGGCGGCTGCCGAAGGTGCCCGGCTATATCGTGGCGCTGTTCGTGGGCACGGCCCTCGTGTGGGTCTTGAAGCTCCCGGTGGAGACCATCGGGACCAGATTTGGCGGAATTCCTTCAGGATTGCCGAGGCTGAATATTCCTGTGTTCCATTTCAGTCACTTGCGGCCGTTGATCGGGCCGGCGATTACCGTGGCGATGTTGGGCGCGATTGAATCGCTGATGTCCGCGGTAGTTTCCGATCGCATGAGCGGCGACAAACACAATCCCAACGTGGAGTTAGTGGCACAGGGTATCGCGAATATTGTGTCGCCACTGTTTGGCGGGTTGCCGGCGACGGGCGCCATCGCGCGAACGGCGACGAACATTCGCTCTGGCGCACGGACTCCGGTGGCGGGAATGGCCCACGCGCTGACCTTGCTGGCGATTCTGCTATTTGCCGCGCCGTTGGCGAAATTCATACCGCTGACAGTTTTGGCGGCGATTTTATTTGTCGTGGCCTATAACATGGGCGAGTGGCGCGAGATTCCTGAGTTGTTGAAGCTACCGAAACTGGAAGTGGGAACGTGGCTGCTGACGTTTTTGTTGACGGTGTTCGCGGACCTGACCGTGGCGGTGGAGGCGGGAATGATCATGGGCGCGCTGGTGTTCATCAGCAAGGTGACCAGCACTACCAAGATTTCGCGCGTGACGGCGGATTACGTGGAGGATGGACGGCAGCATATCTTGCAAGACAAAGAAATTCCGCCGTACGTGGCGATATTCCGGATTCATGGGCCGTTTCTGTTTGGCGCTGCGGACAAAATGGAAACGGTCATTCAGAAATTGTCGGAGCTTCCGCCGGTCATTATTCTGCGACTGCGAAATATGACCGCCATTGATGCGACCGGGTTGCAGGTACTGGAAAACTTCGCCGACGCGGTTCGTGACGCGCATAAAGTATTGTTGCTTTGTGGCGCACTCGAACAGCCTGCGCAACTCATGCAGCAGGCGGAATTCGAAGAGCACGTTGGAAAGTACAATATTTGCGGAAGCATCACGGAAGCATTGGAGCGGGCGGGCGAAGTTTATGAACGCATGTGCGCCTCGCTATTGGCCGAACCGGAATATGGCGAGAAAAGAGATGAGCCTGTGGAGCAGGGGCGAGGCAAGTCCAACTTCTAGATTTTAGTCCGAGTGATCATGCTAGTTGCCACGATCACTTGGATTACCAGAAGGGTTGCGCAGCGGGCACAAAATTTACCGGGACTTCAGAGACAAAGGTTTTAAGCCAACGGGTGCATTCTTCCATTCCGGCTTGTTCGGACGGGATGTGGCCCAGGACAATCAGGGCCTTGTTTTTCTTTTCGCTGACAGCGTCGGCGGCGTACTCTACAGTTTCCCATTCACGAGATTCGCCAGTGATCAGCAACTGGATGTCGGGATTTTCGAGCGCGCCAATTTCTCTCTGCATGCCTGCCGCGCCAGGCGAGAGCGCGATTCGGGTTATTTTCATTTGCGGATCACCAACGACGCGCATGGTGTGAAGTTCCAGGCGGCTCTTCAGGTTGGCGGCCAATTTATCGAGCGTAGTTTCTGGGATGGTGAAGAGGTATTGGTTTTGTTTGTCCTGGAACGCTTCCCAACCGAGGGCGTGAGTCATCCCTGCTTCTATTCCGTCTGGTGCGCGGCGGTGCCAGTGATCGTGAAATCTCCAGACCACCAGATGGTGTTCCTTGATGAACGCTAACTTTTCGGCAAGCACCGGGTCGTTTTCTTTTTGCGGGATTTCGGCGAACTGGTCGAGATGATTATAGAAAGTTGGCTCGTGGGTGATGATAAGATTCGCGCCGGAAGCCGCGGCGCGTTGCAACACGTCGAAGGTGGCCATCATGGTGACCGCGATGCCGGTGACTTTGGCGTCAGGGTCGCCGGCTTTGAAGGTATCGACGGTTTCTTTCTGCCAAGGGACGCCTACATGTTCCTGGATGCGTTGCACAACTTCGCGTGCAGTGAGAGGCCGCTCTTGAGCTGAAGCGACTGAGAATCCGTTCAGGAAAAAAGAGATAAAAAACAGGAAAGCAAGGCATAGGTATTTGCGCATTAATATGTGTCCTTAACTCGGCGTGCATTCTAACAAGGAGATCGCGCCGACTGCGACAGGCAAATCCGTGGCAGGGATGGTACGGAGTTCAGCGGCGCTTACGTGGTCTGGGATGAGCCCAGTTACAGCTTGAATAGCTCGCGGAGGCGTTTGGTCTGGGCGCGGCTCACGGGAATTTCGGTTTGTTTTTTGTCGTTCATTTTCAGCATGTAGCTGGACTTGAACCACGGGACTACTTCTTTAATGTGGTGGATATTGACCAGGAAGGAGCGGTGCGGGCGCCAGAAGGCGTCGGAGTCCAGGCTGTCGTTCAATTCTTCCAGCGTGCGGTAATTTGAAGTGCCTTCCACGTCGCGCGCGGTTACGGAGATCAAGCCATCCTGGATCGACGCACAAATAAAATCTTCGGCGTCGACGAGGAGCAAACGCTGTTGTGATTTGACGAGCAATTTGGCGGGGGGCGAAGAATTCTGGCGGCGCGATTCCAGTTGAGTTACAAGTTGCTCGAGACGGTCGGTTGCGGATGTTTGCGTCTCCAGCATTTTGCGAGCGCGGTTGATGGCCTTGGCGAGACGACCTTTGTCGAAAGGTTTAAGGACGTAGTCAACGGCGCTGACGTCGAAAGCCTGAACGGCGTATTGATCGAAAGCGGTAGCGAAAACCACGTGGGGCATTTTCATTTTGCGCTCGACCAATTTTTTCAGCACGCCGAAACCGTCGAGACCTGGCATTTTTACATCGAGAAAGACCAGGTCGGGGAGATGTTCCTTGATCAAAGCGACGGCCTCGACGCCATTCTTTCCCTGCCCGATGAGGTTAATTTCGGGGAAACTTTTCAGCAGGAATGCGAGCTCATCGCGCGCTGGTTTTTCGTCATCGACGATGATGGTGTTGATGGTCATCTGAGCAAAGTTACAGCGACTAATTAGATCTTAAAAGCAGCACACATCCCCTCATGAAGCTGCGGTAAGTATAGGCGGGGGCTGCAAGGGGCGCAATTGTGCTCGTAATCGGCTGAATTTATAGAGACTCCCTTTTAGGATGCCGCGGTCGGCGAAGTTCTCGTGGTCGGTTATGATTGTCAGCGTGAAACGGAGAAACCATGGCAAAGCCTACGGCGGAGAAGGCACGCATCCTTCGCAGCAAAACAATTTATAGCGGGCCAGTGTTTGGAATCCGGCGCGATGAACTGATAGAGCCTGGCGGAGTGCGCACCACCCGAGAAATGATCACCCATTCCGGGTCGGTAGTGGTATTGCCCGTCCTGCCGGGTGGGCGAGTACTGCTGATTCGGCAGTACCGGCATGCTGCGAGGACATTTCTTTGGGAGTTGGTCGCCGGACGCATCGATGAAGGAGAAAGTCCCCGAAAAGCGGCAGCCCGCGAATTGATCGAAGAAACCGGATACCGGGCTAAACGCTTCCGGATTTTTCTGGACTTTTTTCCTTCACCTGGATTTCTGGAAGAGAGAATGTTTGTTTTGCTGGCGGAGGGCTTAAGCGAAGGAATAGCACGGCCCGAGAAGGACGAGAGAATCGAGAGCCGGGCATACGATCGCAAGGAACTGGAACAAATGATTCATAAAAGAATCATCCGCGACGGCAAAACCATCGCTGGTTTGCTGTACTACATTAGGTTCCTAGGGAACAAAGATTAATAACTATTAATGTCAAATTTATTGGTTATTTAGCTTTTCAGGCACAGTACATCCCAGTCTCCTCTTGACGCATCGACTCATTCTGATACACTCCGCGCAAATTATTTTATGGCGTCGACGAAAGGGGTGTCGACGGGGAGAAAGAAATGAAACATTTGGGTCTGAGCCAGGAGGGCGTCCTAGTGCAAGGAATAGTCAAGTGGTTTAACAACTCGAAAGGATATGGATTTATTGGACGGGATGACGGTCCGGATGTTTTCGTGCATTATTCAGCGATCAGCGGCGAGGGCTATCGCACTTTGCAAGAGGGAGACCCGGTGGAATTTGAGATTGTGCAGGGGCCGAAAGGGCCGCAGGCAGCCAACGTATCGAAAACCAATGCGTAATTAATTTTCGCTAACATAGTTCGAGGATCTTTTGCCACAGGTGGCGAGGCCTGGCGGAAGATCTACTTCCCTTGCGAAATGAGTACGCTGGTGTCGCTGAACCACGTCTTTAGTCAAATATTCCATCCACCACGCACAATCCCGCGTTTGTGTACCGGAACCGCCGAGCGTGTAAGACAGTGGTAATGGATTTACAATGTGGGGATGGACAACAAGACGGTGGCGCGGATTTTGCGGGAGACGGCGGAGCTGCTGCAAATTGATGGCGCGATTATCGGCCGCTACCGCAGCTATGAGAAGACCGCTGAGTTGATCGGCGGGATGCATGACTCGATCGAACAGATTGCGCAGGACCCGCTTAAATTGACGGAATTGCCCGGAATTGGCGATCGCATGGCGGAGCACATTCTGGAAATTTTGAAGACCGGCGATTACTCGCTGCGCGCCAAACTGCTGAAGAAATTCCCTTCTACCCTTCTGGAAGTAATTCAACTGCAATCGATGGGGCCGAAGAAGGTGGCGTTTCTGTGGTCGACCTTTCAAGCGGCGACGGTCGCGGACGTGGAGCGGCTGGCGAAAGAGGGCAAGCTGCGGGATTTGCCGGGCTTCGGCGAAAAGACCGAACAGAACATTTTGAAAGCCGTGGAAGTTCATAAACGCGCCACTGGAAGATTCAGGACCGACAAGGTGGAGCCTGCGGCGGCGGAAATTATTGATTACATAAAGAAGCTCGGTGCCGGCATTGAATCCATTACGTCAGCGGGGTCATTGCGGCGGTGCAAAGAGACTATTGGGGACTTGGATTTTCTGTTGATTTTGGCGGAAGGCCATACTTCACAAGAAAAGATCGACGTGATTGCGGAGCACATTTTGAAATACCCGCGTATCGATCAGATCCTGGCCAAGGGCGGCAACAAGGTGAGCTTCACGCTGGAGAGCGGGCTGCAGGTGGATGTGCGGCTGATCGAAAAGGATAGTTACGGCGCGGCGTTGATTTATTTTACCGGATCGAAGGAACACAACGTGAAGCTGCGCGGCCGGGCTATCGATATGGGTTACACGCTGAATGAGTATGCGATGACCACGCTGAAATCCGGGAAGCGCGTGGCGGGGCGCACGGAGGAAGAGATTTACGCCAAATTGAAGTTGGATTTTATCGCGCCAGAGTTGCGCGAAAATTGTGGGGAGATCGAAGCCGCCGCGGAACATCGCCTGCCAAAACTTGTCGAGCTGAAGGATATCAAGGGCGATTTGCAGATGCATACAACGGCGAGCGATGGGCGCCATACGATTGAGGAAATGGCGAAAGCGGCGCGTGACCTCGGGCACGAATACATCGCCATTACCGATCACTCCAAATCTTTGACGATCACTAATGGGCTGGACGAAAAACGGCTGCTGGAGCACCTGAAAACATTACGCGACGTGAATAAGAAAAAGCTGGGGATACGCGTTTTGCCCGGATCGGAAGTTGATATTTTGAAGGAAGGCCAGCTGGATTACGCCAACGAATTTCTGGCACAGATAGAGGTGGTGGTCTGCTCTATCCACTCGTTTTTTAACCTGGAACGGGCGGCGATGACCGAGCGCATGCTGGCGGCCATTGAAAACCCGTACACGCAAATCATCGGGCACCCCACGGGTCGCATGATTTTGCGGCGCGACGAATTGGACTACGACATGGAGAGGATTCTGGATGCTTGCGCAAAGCATGGCGTGGCGATGGAATGCAATTCGTATCCGGACCGGCTGGACCTGAAAGATGTGTATCTGCGGATGTGCAAACAGCGTGGCGTTAAAGTGGTGATTTCCACGGACTCGCATAATGCGCTGCATCTGCCGTTTATTCGCCACGGCGTGGCTACCGCGCGACGCGGGTGGCTGGAGAAAGCCGACGTGATCAATACGCTGCCCGCAGAGCAGTTTTTAGCGGCGCTGCGGCCAAAACCCGGCGCCGCGAAACCAGCCGCACCCGCTGTAAACTTCGACAAGAAGTCCGCGGCCAAGATGTAGTGGCGTATTTCCATCGCGGCCTGACCCGTTCGTTTCATAGTATTTGCGCAGATATTTATCGCCTTGAATAAGCCGCGCTAGCGTGGTTTCATCCGGCAACGCGTCCAACCAGTTACAGTTGCAAATTCAAATGGGAGGAAATATGAAAGAACCGATTGTGGCCGTATGGGAGGCTATGCCCTCCCGCCGGCAAGCTATTGGGTGCGCGGTCGCCGGGGCAGCTGCTTTAGCGTTATCCCCATTACGGGTGTGCGGTCGGCCCGAGGAAGAGGTTTCTCATTCCGCGGAAGCGATTCATCAAGAGATTGTTTTTAAAGCGAGCCGCAAGCGGGTCTATGAAGCTCTGACGGATGCTCAGCAATTCGATAAGGTCGAAAGATTCAGTGCTGATATGCAGGATGGCAAGGCTCTCGGCGCGAAGCCAACGGAAATTAGCAGGCAGGTGGGCGGCACGTCTACGCTTTTCGGTGGACACATCGTGGGCAGACACCTGGAGTTAGTGCCGAATGAACGGATCGTGCAAGCGTGGCGAGTGGTGGACTGGGAGCCAGGTTGGTACTCGATTGCGAGATTCGAGCTTCTGGAGCAAGGATCGGCCAGCAAGATTGTTTTTGACCATACTGGTTTTCCCAAGGGTTTAGGGCAACATCTTGCGGATGGGTGGAAGGCGCACTACTGGGACACGCTGCAGAAATATTTTGCGTGAGTGAGCGATGGTTGAGGCGTCTTGCAAGGTAATGGGGAACATCGTAGATCAGTTGGTTGGCGGCGATCGCAGGTCGCTTGGGCGCGCAAATACGGTAGTAAAGGAAATTTTGCGTGATCCGAAACTGTTTTCGTTGGTTTTTGAAGCGATGCTGCACGATGATCCGGTGGTGCGCATGAGGGCGGCGGACGCCATCGAGAAAGTTACGGTGATCAGGCCCGAGTTGTTACAGGCACACAAGCGGAAGCTGCTTGGTAAAGTGGCGGCGCAGGAGCAGCAGGAAGTTCGGTGGCACGTTGCGTTAATGCTGCCCCGCTTGCGCTTGACCCCGAAGGAACGGAATCACGCGGTGGCAATTCTGTTCGACTACCTTGAAAATAAAAGCAGCATCGTGAAAACGTTCGCGATGCAATCGCTGGCGGATTTCGCAATGCAGGACCGGCGATTGAGCGCACGCGTGGTGCCAATTGTGACGCATCTTACGGACACAGGCACGCCGGCGCTGCAGGGCCGCGGACGCAAACTACTGAAAGTTCTGGGTGCCGAAGCGGATCGGGATGGCTAGAAATTCGGGACCTGACTCAAATCATTTGGCGGAGGTAAACAGGACGACGTCGCTTTGGTTGTTGCCGCGAGCGTAGGCGACGGATTTGCCATCGCGAGTGTAATGGAAAGCCCAGATCTGGCCGGAAGTGAGATGCGTTAGTTGTCGCTCAAGGCCTTTGCCGAGAACGGGCAGGGACCAGATATTTGGTGTGCCGGTACGAATGTCCGACAAAGCCATAGAGCGGTTATCAGGCGTCCACGCGACAGCGTTCGAGGTGCGATCGAGAGTGTCCGGGATGGTTGGCTGAGCCTCGAGCGCGCCATTGTCGGAGATCACCGCGAGGAAGACCTTGCCGTCGTTGCCGGGAGTTGCGAAAGCGACGTGCCGGCCGTCCATGGAAGGAAATGGGGGACTGAAGGCGGTGAGATCCGAAAGCCGCACAGGTGGACCGCCGGTAAGGAGTAGTTTGAAAACGAAGCTAGAGCCGTTGCCTTGTTCCAGGTAGTAAACCCAAGGCCCGGTGCCGCCGCACATAGGAAAACTTTCACTCGGGCCGTTGGTTAGTGCTGAAGAAACACCTGTCTGCAGATCGATTTTCCAGACACGATCGCCTTGGGCAGAGTTGCTGCCAAATACGATGGTGCGGCCGTCTTGGCAGGCGCTGGGCGAAGTGTGATATCGATTATCGAAACTGAGCTGACGGGCATGGCCGCCGTCAAAATCGGAGATGAATAAATCCCAATTACCGGCATGGTTGGCGGTGTAAACGATGTGATTGTCCACAGTGATGGTGAAATCGTTCATGCCCTCGGTGCGCCCAAAAGTAATCTGACGGCCAGCGTCGGGATTACTAGCCGGGGCGGTCCAAAGGTCACTGGTGAGGTTTCTCTGCACGGCGGCGATGGTGTGAGCGTCAGCGGAGAGAGCGACGGACAAATAATCGCTGATGTCGTTAGAAATTCGGCGTACAGCGCCACCGGGATAGGAGAGCGTCCAGATTTGCGCGGGAACAGCGGTCTTGTCTTGCGCGGCGAGAACCAGGCCACTTTCATCGGGAAGCCAAACGAAATCATGGACCAGGCGCCAGTGCCTGCCCGGCATCGGTTGCTGCGCACCGGTGGCGACATCGACCTTTACCAAGGTGCCCGATAAACCGTTGGGCTCGTTGGGGTCGGTGACATGCGCGACGATGAATTTTCCTCCGGGCGACCAACGCAGAATGTTGAAGAATCCGTATTGGAAGGTGGCCGGGTGTGTGGCCAGTTTGCGGGCGCCGGTGCCGTCGGTTTTGGAGACCATCAAAGCGACTTCATTCGCGGCGATGTCCAGAGAGGTGTAAGCCATGCTGGAGCCATCAGGGGAGAAGGTAATGGTGCCGTTCGAGGAATCCAACAAGCGGCGGGGAGTGCCGCCGAGGACCGGGACTTGGTACAACTTGGCGGTCGCCTCGCCGTTGGCACTGATGGTGTAGTCGAGGAAATTGCCGTCAGGGGTGAAAGCGATGTCGCTTATTGCACGGTTGCTTGGCGGGATAATTTGAACAGCGCTGTTAATTGCGATCTGGCGTACCCAGAGACTGAATTGGCCGTGTTGGTTGGAAACATACGCGAGGTAGCGGGCGTCGGGGGAGATGCGGGCCTGGATGACATCGCCGGAAGAGGTGAGGATGGAGATTGATGGATTTTGAAATGCGGTGGCGGCCATTCCGGAATGGAACGTGCCTCGCCAGTAAAGCAGTGCAAGCACAACTCCCGCCAAGACGATAGCAGCGATGAGTGGCAGTAAAAATTTTCGAGTTGCGGGGCGGCTGGGTTCGGGTTGGACGGATGTGCTGCGCGGGGAGCCGGAGTCAGTGGCGGCGGCCGAGTCGATAGCCGGGATAGGCGTGCGGCCGGAACCAGAGTCGCGCTTGAGGCGCTCAAGATCGGCGCGCATTTCCGCGGCGCTTTGGCAGCGGAGGTTGGGTTCTTTTTCCAGCGCATTGTTGATGAGCTCTTCAAGCTTGGCGGGCAAATCGGGATTTAGCCGCAGCGGCGGCGCGGGCGCGCGGTTCAGGATGGCATCGAAAATTACGCCGGAGGTGTCGCCACGAAACGGCAAAACGCCGGTGGCCATTTCGTAAAGCACAACGCCGAAAGAGAAAAGATCGGTGCGCGCGTCAAGTTCTTTGCCGCGGACCTGCTCGGGAGACATATAGGCAACGGTGCCGACAGTGCTACCCGGGCTGGTCAAATCCTGCGGGTCCATGGTGGCCATTTGTTCGGTGGCCAGGGTGGTGACCGAACTTGTTGCGCGACTGACTTTTGCCAAACCAAAATCTAGAATTTTTGCGTGACCGCGTTGGGTGACGAAAATATTAGCGGGCTTGATGTCGCGGTGGACAATTCCCTGCCGGTGCGCGGCGTCGAGGGCGTCGGCAATTTCTATGGCGAGCGGCAAAAGCTTTTCGATGTCGAGAGGTTGTCCTGCGATCTGATGCTTGAGGGTTACGCCATCGAGATATTCCATGGCGATGAAGGTGTGGTCGCCGTCCTTGCCGATTTCATAAATGGTGCAGATGTTGGGATGATTCAGCGCGGAAGCGGCGCGAGCTTCGCGGCGGAAGCGCTCGAGGGATTGCGGTTCTCGCGAGACATCATCGGGTAGAAATTTTAGAGCGACGAAGCGGCCAAGCTCGGTGTCTTCGGCTTTATAAACTACGCCCATGCCGCCACCGCCTAATTTTTCAACGATGCGATAGTGGGATACAGTCTGGCCGATCATTTGTGGGCGTGGATTGTGCAGTCATGTTACGGGGGGAAGCGAAGTTCGTCAATGCGGGTTCGAAATTGCAGGGTGTTAGATTGAGGCACGACTGCCGCTTCCGGGGAACTTCTGAGTGGAAGGTCTCGTATCCTAATATGGCAAGAGGATATGGGCACTGTGGCGTAGGTGCTAGCGCGGTGAGCAGCGACTTGGTCACCGTGACGGAGGATTACAAAAATGATGCGATTTTCAAATTTGGGTTATCGGGCGGCAACGACCAGACTAGCGATGGCTGGAGCGCTGCTGCTGACCATTGCTGCGGCTACGCCGAGCGCCCGGGCCGAAGACGTTACCAAGTCGTTTACGGTGAACGGGCGCGCGATCGTACGTGTGGATACCAATGATGGCAGCGTGCGCGTCACGAGCGGCGATAACAAAGAGGTGCAATTCCACGTGGAATATCAGGGCTATGAGCTCAACCGCAATTTGCGCGTAGATACTCGTCAGGACGGAGACAAGGTCGAACTGGTCGCGCGCGTGAGTGGGCATTGGGGATTTTCGTGGGGCGGACGCGGCAGAAACCTGCACATCGAAGTGCGCATGCCGAGGTCCGGCGATTTGCAGGTTTCCACCGGTGATGGCGCAGTAGAGGCTTCTTCTGTGGATGGGAACATTACCGTTTCGACAGGCGACGGCTCAGTGAAAGCCAATGATCTGAACGGGACTATTGATCTGCACACCGGCGACGGGAGCATCAACGTGAACCAGCTCAAGGGCGAAATTAAGATGCGAACCGGGGACGGCAGCATTGAAGCGCACGGGCTGGACGGCAAAGTGACTGCTGATTCGGGGGATGGACACATCAAGCTTGAGGGACGGTTCGACGGGCTGAACATCAAAACCGGGGACGGGAGCGTCGAGGCGCGAGTGGGCAACGGTTCACGCATGAATACGGCGTGGAATATCCATACGGGAGACGGAAGCGTGGATATGACGCTTCCTGGGGACCTGCAGGCTAATATAGATGCGAGTACGGGCGACGGGCACATCAGCCTGGGGATGCCGGTGACGGTGGAAGGCAGCTTTAGCAATTCGCAGATACACGGGAAAATGAATGGCGGCGGGCAGCCGCTGGTGATTCATACCTCAGACGGGTCGATAAGGCTCAGTAAGACGTAGGGGAGAATCTGGGCTCAGAAAAGTACCGGTACTGTAATGCAGGATTGCCGCGTCAGGGAGTCAGTCAGGGAGTCAGCAAGAAGCGGTATTCACTGAAGCTAAGCTCGCCATTACCATGACCTTGCGTGGGGTTGGCCAAGCCCCACCAAGGGGACCCGATGATCGTATTCTTAATCAGCGTTCCAGCTTAACGCTCGTCGCAGTGACCTTTATTAGCGGAGTTGGCACCGCGCAGGGCCGCCGGGCCTAAAACCGCACAAAATGTGTATCCCGTTGTCCAAATGCTTTCACACTTGTGAAGCTTTGGGTAATCGTGTGTTGATACCACGAGACTTACGTTGGAACCTCGCATGCAACCTTGATACGCGAGGCCCTTCGATCCATGATTGTTATTGTTCTGGTGTTCGCCATAGGCAGCTTATTGGCGGTTACCTTTGTTGGCGGTTTGAACGAAAATAACCGTTAGTCCCCTGGAATAGCCTCCCTACCTTCATCCCTCACGGATAACCAGGCGTGTTGCGTTCCCTGCGCTGCTGGGATATTACTGTGCGCATGAAAAACTCAAAATTCTGGTTAGCAGGCGCACTTTTGCAATTCGGGTGTGTCTCGGCGCTGGCCATCGTGTCGCCTGGGCTTGCATCGGCGCAGACGAGCGGGACTTCTTCAGGCACTGCTTCAGGGACTGCTTCAGGTAATTCGTCCGGCAATTCGTCGGCGGATTTGGGATGGACGAATTATGGGCATGATGCGGGCGGGACTCGCTACTCCGCCGCGGCGCAGATTAGTCGAGATAACGTTGCGCAGTTGAAGGTGGCTTGGACTTACCGGACTGGGGCGTTGGATGGAATCGATGACGGTCTGAAGCGCAATGCGGCGTTCGAAGCGACGCCTATTCTGGTGGATGGGCGACTGTATTTGTCGACTCCGTTTGATCACGTGATCGCGCTGGAGCCGGAAATGGGAAAGAAGATTTGGGAGTATGACCCCAAGCTGAATACTCCCGGGTTTTCGGAGACCACTTCGCGAGGAGTTTCAGCGTGGAAGGATTCCGCGGCAAAGGGCGGGCAGCCGTGCCGGTTGCGGATATTTATTGGGACGCTGGACGCGCGATTGATCGCCGTGGATGGCGAGACAGGTAAACCATGCGCGGATTTCGGCGCGAATGGGCAGGTCGACTTAACTAAAGATGTGAATTTGCGGGATGCGGGGCAATACCAAGTGACTTCTGCTCCGGCCATCGCGGGAGATCTGGTGATCACCGGATCCTCCATTGGCGATAATCGCGCGGTGGAGTTGGAGCGCGGGATCGTGCGCGCGTTTGATGTGCGCAGCGGGAAACAGCGCTGGTCGTGGGATCCGATTCCGTGGGCGTCGAAAAGTTCGCCGCGGACTGGTGCGGGGAATGCGTGGTCGACGCTTTCCGTGGACGCGGAGGATGATCTGGTTTTTATTCCTACGGGAAGCGCGAGCCCGGATTATTTCGGCGGTTTTCGGCACGGGGACAACAAGTGGGCGAACTCGGTGGTGGCGTTGCATGCGTCGAGCGGCGAATTTGTATGGGGTTTTCAGGTGGTGCACCACGATTTGTGGGATTACGACGTAGCTTCGCAGCCGACTTTATTTTCGTGGCGCGATGGGACGCCGGCGGTGGCGATTACAACGAAGATGGGGCGCGTGTTTGTGCTGAACCGATTGACTGGAGTGCCGCTGCTGCCTGTTGAGGAGAGGCCCGCGCCAAAGAGCGATATTCCTGGCGAAGACGCTTCGCCGACGCAGCCAGCTTCGACGATATCGATGGTGCCGGAAAAATTGAGTCCGGAGGATGCGTGGGGCAAGACTCCGGAAGAAAAGCAGGCGTGCGCCGACAAGATTAGAACGGCACGATCGGAAGGGATTTTCACTCCTCCGAGTCTCAAGGGCTCGATTCAGTTCCCAGGAAGTGTCGGCGGGGTGAACTGGGGCAGCGCCGCTTACGATGAGCAGCGACATCTGTTGGTGATGAACACCAACCGCTTGGCGTTTTATGTGCGGCTGATTCCGCGAGAAAAGTACGATGCTGATATCCACGCGGCCACCAGCAATGACCGCGCTCACGGTGAATGGGGGCGACAAGCGGGAACGCCGTACGCGATGTTTCGCACGCCGTTGATTGGGCCGAGCGAGACTTTAACTTTGTGCAGCCCGCCGCCGTGGGGAACGGTGGCTGCGGTGGATTTATTTACTGGGAAGAAGGCGTGGGACGTGCCGCTGGGAAGCTTTGTGCCTGGGATGAACACTGGCACCGTTACTTTGGGTGGACCGATTGTGACGGCTGGCGGCGTGGTGTTTTCGGCGGCGACGATGGATAACTTTATTCGGGCGTTCGATGAGGAGTCTGGCAAAGAGATTTGGAAGTACGAGTTGCCTGCTGGGGGGCAGGCTACGCCCATGACGTATACCGTGAACGGCAAGCAATATCTGGTGATTGCCGCGGGGGGACACGGGAAATTGGGAACGAAGCAAGGAGATTATGTGCTGGCGTTCACGCTGCCGTAGATTCTTCTCCCAGGTGATTAATTTCTGTCTGATGAAAATGGAAGAAATCAGAGTGCGCGACCGGCGGCTGCGCCGCTGGCCCAGGCCCATTGAAAATTGAAGCCGCCTAGATGGCCGGTGACGTCGACCACTTCGCCAATAAAAAATAGGCCGCCAACTTTGCGTGACTCCATCGTTTTACTGGAGAGTTCACCGGTATCTACGCCGCCCAGGGTGACCTCAGCTTTGTCGAAGCCTTCTGTGTCTGCGGGAGTGATGGTCCACTGATGCAGTTTGTCTTCGAGGTGCGCCAAGTCTTCGTTGGTCCAGCGCGGTGGGCGATGAGCATCAAGCCAGCGGGTTGCGAAACGATTGGGCAGCGCGAGCTGAAGTGCGGCGCGTGCGGTGGCGGCGTTTCTTGTTGACGATTCGCCCAGGGATGCGAACACCTCGCGATCGGGAGCGAGATCGATGCGCAGCGATTTACCTTTGTTCCAGTAGGAAGAAATCTGGAGAATGGCGGGACCGCTTAGACCTTGGTGCGTAATGAGCATGGCTTCGCGAAATGCGTGGTGATCGGTAGAGGCGATTACTTCAGTAGAAACGCCGGCTAAGTCGCAATAGGTGGACCGATCGGCGGCTTCAAATAAGAGTGGCGTGAGGGCTGGGCGCGGTTCACGAATTTTTATTCCGAACTGGCGGGCGAGTTGATAGCCGAAATCGGTGGCGCCCATTTTAGGGATGGTTAAGCCGCCAGTGGCAATGACAAGGGCGGGCGCTGAAAATTCTGTGTCTGCGGTGCGCGCGGTAAATTCCGCGGAGTGACGAACTTCCTGAATTGCGGTGTTGAGAAAAATGTCAACGTTGGCGGCGCGACATTCGGCTTCGAGCATGTCGGTGATGTCGCGGGCTGCGCGGTCGCAGAAAAGTTGGCCAAGAGTTTTTTCATGGTACGGAATGGAGTGACCTTGGATTAGCGCGATGAAATCGGCGGGTGTGTAGCGAGCCAGCGCTGATTTTGCAAAGTGTGGGTTCGCGGAGATGAAGTTTTCCGGACGGCAATGAAGATTGGTGAAATTGCAGCGCCCGCCGCCGGAGATAAGGATTTTTTTGCCGGCACGCGGGGCGCGCTCGAGGACGGCGACGCGGCGGCCACGCTTCCCTGCTTCAATGGCGCACATCAGGCCTGCGGCACCGGCGCCGAGAATTAGGGCATCATAGTTGTGAGCCATCTTAGATTTGAGCGAACCGCCAGCCGGCACTCATCGTGCGCTCGCACCGTCTCAGGGTAAACTAACTACAGGAGCAGACCCCAGGAATTTGCCACCGATTATCAGTGCACAAGGATTATCCAAGAAATACGGCAGCACGCCATTGTTCCGAGACATTTCGTTCACGGTTTCGAGTGGCGACTGCATTGGAGTAATTGGGCCGAACGGCTCGGGCAAGTCCACGCTGCTAGAGATACTTGCCGGGCGGGTGAAACCCGATACTGGGGATGTCGCGGTGCGCAAAGGAACGCGGCTGAGCTGCGTGTCGCAGATTTCGGATTTTGCCGTCGGGGACACGGTGCTGAGCGTGGTGGAACGATCTTTGCAGAATGCCGCGGTGCCACAGGCGGAGCGAGCCGGACGCATTGCTGAAACGCTGGGTCGCGTAGGTTTTACGGATCGCGAGGTGCTGGCGACGACGCTTTCGGGTGGATGGCGAAAACGTTTGGCGATCGCCGAATCGCTGGTGCAGCACCCGGACGTGCTGCTGCTTGACGAACCAACGAACCATCTGGACCTGGCGGGAATTGCGTGGCTGGAGGGGCTGCTGCGGAATGCGCCGTTTGCGTGCGTGGTCGTTAGCCACGACCGATATTTTCTGGAAAATGTGGCCAGCGAAGTGGTGGAACTGAATCGGCTGTACGCCGACGGTTTGCTGCGTGTTTCAGGAAACTACAGCACATTTTTAGAGGCCAAGGAACTGTACCTGCACGCGCAACGCAAAGAACAAGCGGCGCTGGCGAATCGGGTGCACACGGAAATCGAATGGCTGCGTCGCGGACCGAAAGCGCGCACCACAAAATCGAAAGCACGGATAGATAAGGCTCACGAACTGATTGGCGATCTCGCGGATATGAATGCGAGAACTCGAAGCTCGACCGCACGCATCGATTTTTCCGCCACCAACCGCCAGACCAAGCAACTCATTGCCCTGGATGGAGTGACATGCGAACTAGGCGGGCGGACTTTATTCAAGGATTTGAATTTCGCGGTGACCGCGGGTATGCGCGTGGGCCTGGTGGGGCCGAATGGCAGCGGCAAGACCACGCTGCTGCGATTATTGCGTGGCGAAATGGCGCCGACGACCGGCAGAATTCAACGCGCTGAGCCGTTGCGCATGGTGTATTTTGACCAGAGCAGGCAACTCGACCCCGATTTAACACTGCGACGCGCGCTGGCTCCGGACAGCGACGCTGTGATTTATCAAGGCAGCGTGATCCACGTAGCGGCGTGGGCGGCGCGATTTTTGTTCGATCCTGAAGATCTAAATCAACGTGTTGGTAAATTGTCTGGTGGCGAGCGTGCCCGCGTGCTGATCTCGCAGTTGATGTTGCAAGAGGCTGACGTGCTGCTGCTGGATGAACCGACCAACGACCTGGACATTCCGACGCTGGAGATATTGGAAGAAAGTTTGCTGGAATTTAAGGGAGCGTTGCTGCTGGTGACGCACGACCGCTATCTCCTGGATCGGGTGTCGACGATTGTGCTCGGCCTGGATGGACGCGGGGGCGCGGAACGCTTCGCGGACTATTCGCAGTGGGATGCGTGGCAGCGCAAACACACTTCGTCGCGAGGCACAGCGTTAAGCAAGGGATCCAGCAAAGGACCCGGCGGCAGCAGGCCAGAGGGTTCGAACGGCCGCTCGAATGTTAATGCACAAGTCGTGGCAGCGACCGCAACGAAGCGAAAACTTTCTTACCAGGAGGAGCGGGAATTTGCCAACATCGAAGATAACCTGATACAAGCGGAGTCCGAGCTTTCGGCAACACGCGCCGAGCTGGCCGATCCAGAGTTGGCAAGTGACGTGCAGAGATTATTGGAAGCCTGCAAGCGGATGGAAGAAGCTCAAAACAAAGTGGAACAACTTTATGCACGCTGGGCTAAATTGGCGGAGAAAAAGGAATGAGCCACGGCGCGAACGCATAATCGCGATTGGCTAAAGAGACTATGTCTGAGCGTGAGCATACTTCCCGTGGCCTGCTGGTTATCGCGGCGTTCAAACTTCTAAAAGGCCTGGCACTGCTGGCAGTGGGCATCGGCGCGCACACGCTCATCAATAAGGACTTGGTAGCCATCCTGGAGCACTGGGTAAATGTGTTTCGTGTGGATCCCAACAACCATTACCTGCACGCGCTGCTGGAACGAATTGCGGACCTGAACCCACACCGGCTGATGGAAGTGAGCTTCGGCACGTTCTTTTATGCGGCGCTGCTGCTGACCGAAGGCGTGGGGCTGGCGCTGGGCAAACGGTGGGCGGAATATTTCACGATAATCGCGACATCGTCGTTCATTCCGCTAGAGATATACCAGATTTTTCATCATGCCAACGTCACGAAAATTGTGGTGTTGCTGATAAACATTGCGGTGGTTTGGTACTTGGCGCTCGAGCTACGGCGTCATAGAGAGCCACAGCGGCAATTAGCTTTTTCAAAATGAGACGCTAGTGACGATTCGTTAGACTTAGGGCCAACCAAGTCGAAACGTTAGTTAACTCGCAAGCGCCTTTCGCCCACCCTAGATTGAAAATACAGGGACATACCGATGTATTGAAGACTGGCCGCGCGGCGATGATAGGGTTAGCCCGACGGGGGACAGATGACCAGGATTCTAATCGCCGACGATCACGCGATGATGCGGAAGGGTTTGCGCACCACAATAGAGCCGCACCCCGGCTGGGAAGTTTGCGGCGAGGCCACCACCGGGCTGGAAGCGTTCGAACAAACCAAATTATTGAAGCCTGACCTGGTGATTCTAGACGTTTCCATGCCTATTCTCAATGGTTTGGAAGTGGCTCACCGAATTTCCATGAACATGCCGGAAGTGAGAATACTTTTGTTTACCATGCACAATTCACCGCAATTTGCGAAGGATGTCAGCAAGAGCGGCGCTCATGGCTATGTCTGCAAGGCAAGCGGCGAAGAGTTGCTGACCCAGGCGATGGAAACGGTTTTAGAGGGAGACAACTTTTTTGATACTGATGGACTGCGAGCGAAATCGCTAGCCAGTGGCACATAAGGAGGCGGGATCGCAATGCCGTCATCCAAAGATGCCAAGAAAAACAAGTCGACAAACCGGTTGAGCAGCGGAATTAAAGAACTGGACCACATTCTCGGTGGCGGATTTCCGGCGAAGCGACTTTTCCTAATAGAAGGCGCGCCGGGTTCCGGCAAAACTACACTGGCGCTGCAATTCCTTCTTGCCGGGGTGAAGAATTCCGAAAAAGCGTTGTACGTCACGTTCTCGGAATCTGAGGATGAAATTCGCGCCGTGGCGGAGTCTCACGGCTGGACGCTGGATGGAATTCACCTGCAAGAGCTGCGCACGCTGGGCGACCGGTTGAAAAATGAAGAGCAATACACGGTTTTTCAGCCGGCGGATGTAGAGCTCAGCGAAACTGTACAGCGGGTAATCGATGATGTGCGCCGACTGAAACCTCAGCGGGTGGTAATTGATTCCCTTTCTGAAATTCGCCTCGTGGCGCGCGATCCGCTTCGTTACCGCCGACAGATTCTGGCGTTAAAGGAAATACTGTCGGAGTGTGACTGCACTGTTTTTTTTCTGGAAGACTATACCGCCGAGAATCCGGACTTGCTGCTGCAAAGCATTGCGCATGGCGTGGTGCTGCTGGAAAAAGCGCAGTCGGAGTACGGCTCGGTGAAACGCACGCTGCAAGTGACGAAATTGCGCGCCGGTCCATCCCTGGAAGGCACCCACGATTTTGCGATTCGCCACGGGGGCTTGCAGGTATTCAGGAGACTGATCGCGAGTGATTCCTTAAATTGCACTCTACCAAAAGATGCAAACGGGATTCTCAAAACAAATAATGACGAACTGGACCGCTTGATTGGCGGCGGGGTGCGGTGGGGGACGGGGTTAGTGCTGGTGGGCCCGGCGGGGACGGGAAAATCGACTGTCGGAATTCAGATCGTTTCGGCTGCAGCACAGCAGGGATATAAGACTTGCGCATTCCTGTTTGACGAAGCCAAAGCTACTTACATAAAACGGGCGAAAAATGTAGACCTGGACCTATGTAGCCACATGCAACAAGGGGCCGTTGAGATTCATCAGGCTGATCCAAACGAGCAGTCGCCCGGAGAATTCGCTTATCGCGTTCGGCGAAAAGTTGAAGACGACGGCGTTCGCGTGCTGGTGATCGACAGTCTTAATGGCTATCTGACGGCGATGACCAGTGAGCGATTTCTGCTGGCGCAGCTCCATGAATTGTTGGCGTATCTGAATGCACACGGGGTGCTGACGATTATGACCACGGCGCAGCACGGAATGCTGAATACCACGGATACCACGTCATTCGAATTGACCTATCTTGCGGACCTGGTGATTTATTTGCGGTATTTTGAAGCGGGCGGAAGCGTGCGCAAAGCAATTTCCGTAATTAAGAATCGCTTGTCGGCACATGAAACAAGCATCCGGGAATTTGAGATTACTGATAAGGGGCTTGAAATCGGCAGGCCGTTGCGACAATTCGAGGGCATCTTGTCGGGTATTCCCAAATTTGTAGGAGAAAGCGAAGCCTTGATGAATTTTGGGCCGAAGCCCGGCTCCAAGGGGTCCGGCTCCAAAGGCGCTACAGCGGGGTAGACGGACCGATGGAAACGGGAAACGTACTCATTTGTGCGCCCACCGGAAGAGACGGTCCGCTGTTGCAGCGGTACCTGCTGAAGGATCAGATCCACAGCATTTGCAATGAATCGATTGAGCGGCTAGCGCAAAGTCTTGACGACAGCGTGCAAGCGGTAATTATTGCGGAAGAAGCGCTGGTGCCTCGCGGCGTGGAACGATTGTTCGCGTTTCTGAAGAATCAGCAGCCGTGGTCCGATGTGACAGTAATCCTGCTGACGAATGGGAGCGAAGAAAGCTCGCAAGTCGGCTCGGGGTTGGTGCATCTGTTCGGAGTGCACGGGAACGTCAATATGTTGGAGCGCCCCGTTCGGGTGCCCACGCTCATCAGCGCGGTGCGTTCCGCGATGCGCGCTCGCCGGCGCCAATATGAGGTGCGCGACTTACTGAAACTGCGCGAGCAAAATGAGCGCGTGCTGCAGGAAGCCCGCGAGGAACTCGAGCGCCGCGTGTTGCAGCGCACACTGGAACTTACCAAGGCGAATTCGGACTTGCGACGCGAGGTGTCCGAACGGTTGAATGCAGAGAATGCGCTTCGCCAATTGAGCCAGAGTGTGGTGCGGGTGCAGGACGAAGAACGGCGCAGAATCGCGCGAGAGTTGCACGACAGCGCGGGGCAATACTTGAGCGCGGTGACGCTCACGTTGGGCCAGCTCGCGCGGCGTTTGTCGAAGTCTGACGATCGGAATAAGGAGTTGGTGCAGGAATCGCTCGACCTGGTGGGGGATTGCATCCAGGAAGTGCGCACCATGTCGTACCTGTTGCATCCACCGGTGCTGGATGATTTTGGTTTAGTTTCGGCCTTGCACTGGTACGTGCAAGGGTTTTCGCAACGCAGCGGAATTAATGTGCGGCTGGATTTGGCTGAGGAGTTTCCGCGTTTCAATCGGGAACTGGAGACGGCTTTGTTTCGCATTGTGCAAGAGGGACTGACCAATGTGCACCGGCATTCCGGCGGGCAAAAAGCTTGCGTGGAATTGAAAATTCATGAGCGCCAGATTAATACGACGATCACCGATGATGGGCACGGGATGTCGCAGGAAGTGTTGAGCGAAGCGGGCAAGGGGCAAGGCGGGGTTGGGCTGATGGGCATGTACGAGCGGGTGAAGAAACTGGGGGGCACGATTCACATTGTTTCGAGCAAGCTGGGGACTACTATTAAAGCGCAACTGCCGTTCATGGAGATGCGCGAGTCGAGCGCAGCGGCTGGTCTGTCTTAGTGGCGTGGTCAGCCACGTTTGTCGCTCCCTAAAACTAAGAGTCTGTCCTCGATAGAAAATGGCATTGCGTGTTAGGCAAACAAAGCCTGCCACGATTGAATAACGCATTGCCGCTAGAGTTAAAATCGGAGTATGCAACGCAAGGTCTTTTGGATCACCTTTTCAGTCGTAGGAACGTTGGCGGACGTGGCGTTACCGCTGTGGTGGGCGCTGGCTGCCACAGTGCCCATTGGATGCCTGTGCTGGTGGATCGCGTACCGCAGCGACTGGTTTTAATACTTCGATTCCCTGCCGGGTAGGTCCTCGTTCACTCTCATTAGCCGGCAATGAGTCAGTTTCCCGATAAACGCTAGCGCTTTACCGGATGCGCGTTCTCGGTAAGGAGCGAACGGGGGCGGGGAGCTCTGCGCGCGTCCGGTAAAGCCGTTTGGACGTGGCCGCCCGTGGTTGCGGTGGACGCGGGCGCTATGCAAATTCAATCGTGGGAAGGAGCGGCGTTAAGCGGTGCCGAGACTGTGCTGCAGGCCACCACACATGACAGCGTGCGTGCGGAAATTGGCTATGGTGAAAAAGTGTCGCAAAGACTCTGGTGGAAGAAGGGATCGGTTTGACTGCGAGGCAAAGAAATGCGCAGCGCCCGGAAGGACGCAGAGTTTTCGAGTTGGAAAGAGTAGTCTCATGCCGCAGAGCTGATCCGTGGTGGAGAACGAAGTTGGATTTCGGCAGCGGTGAGCCTTTCGATGACCTTCATCGGTCCACCGCATTTAGGACAGCGCCAAAGATCGGGACCGTCTTCGGTGGAAGAGGCGTGTTGTTCGGCTTGCGGCGGTTGTTCCGAACCCAACAACTGAAAGCAAAGCGGTAGGAGCGTGGCGCGTTTGCGGTTGGCCAGGAAGCCGAAGTTACGGATG
>DATHGV010000247.1:0-2046 GCA_035490135.1 Candidatus Methylomirabilota bacterium | reverse complement strand
TTTCCTCTACCGCCCCGGACTATAGGCGAACAAAAAGCGAAAGTCAACACATTTCATCGCCATTTCATTGAGGCTGAGTTCGCACCGTGTCGTAATACAATTCACAACATGCCATCAGATCCAAATCGTCGTGTTCCTCCTCTCCATGCATGGCTCTGGGCGATTGTATGGAGCACGCTATTTACGGCGTTTTTCCTGGCTATGCTCAGTTCTGATAGCTGCTTTTTCTTGATTAACAGCCGGGAATACGTTCTGGACGATTATGGGTCTTGCGTGGATTTGGCTGTGTCTATTTTTCCTGTTCGGCAATCGTGGTCGCTTAGGTTTGCCAGCTTGCTCAGTGCTGGTCGCTTTCCCGATTTGGCAAGCAGATCGGTTCCCATCAGCGGCTGTGGAAGCCCGAGCGGTCGTTGAATTGCGCTCCATGGCACAGGCAGCAGAAACCTACAGAACTGCCGCCGTTTTGCTAAAGAAGCCATCCGACTCTCTTAAAAAACTCTACGAAATTGAATATCAGACATCGCGAACGAAGGTAGATGGCGCGATTGACGTCTTTCTAATTCAAGTCACACCAACATGGAGCGAATGTGTCGTCAGGAGTTTTGTCGCCGCGGAGGACGGTCAGATCCATTTCGTAATTAACCGACGTCCAGCTACGAAGGCCGATCCCGTACTCTAGATTTAATACGATAGAATGGATACGACAATGACCAAGACGAAGACTTACCCGCTGCGTTTGCCGCGTTCGCTAAAAAAAGCAGTGGAGCAGCAGAGCAAAGAAGACGGGACGAGCATCAACCAGTTCCTGGCCACGGCCGTTGCGGAAAAGCTCTCGCTTTGCAGACGGCAGAGTTTTTCGCCAGCCGCAAAGCCCGTGCTGACTTCAAAGCTTTTGACAAGCTCATGAGCCGCCGCGGCAAGCGACCCCGTGCTGGCGATGAACTGCCACCCCGCTAGAGTCTTGCGCCAATTTATCTTACCCGCTCAAGCCCTGCTCATTCTCAGAAAACTCTGCCCAGTTGGAAAAACCATTTGCGATGGCCGGAGTCGCCGACGCTACCGCCAATGAAGAAGGGGCCGAGCGCGGTCTCGGCCAGGAAGCCAGCGGCAATATCGTCGGGGAGCTCGCTGCCAGTGGTCACACCATACATCTTTCCGATCTCGTAGGCTCCGACGGCATAAACCTTCTTGCCCAAAAAGGGAGGAAGGATAAGCAAGTCACGCAAGAATCCCGCGCGAAATAGATAATACTGATTGCCCCGAAACTCATTCTGGCCGTAAGCGCTGAGGCGCACCGGCCCGCCGAGAAAGAATTGAGGTACTCCCGTGCCGGTCGAGCCGAAGGTGGTACCGCCTTCACTCTCCAGGAAAAACGACGCGGACCGCGCGATGGGCTGAAAATATCCCAATTTCAGGTCCATGGACGGAAACGCGCCGTTGGCACCCGGGCTTTGGTCAAACCAGCGGAAATTTGTCTCCGCGCTGAAACCGCGGCGGGGAATCACGGGATCGTCGGTGTGATCCAACAGGTAACGCAGGCGCGTCTGCCCGACGCGGCCCTCGACCGATGGAATTTCCGGCGAGCCGAGGCGCAGCTTAGTATTCAGCGAACCAACCTCATATCCAACGCGAAGTTCACTGGAGCGTCCGAAGCTGTATCCCAGGTCGCCTCCGATATTGATGCGGTAGATGCGGTAATCCGCCAGCGGATCATTCTTCGCGTAGATCTGAAACGTCGTATCGCTGGCATCCGCATGTGGCGCAAAAAACCAGCGGCTCTCCGCGCGGAACGGCCGATAGAGTTCGGTCTGGATTCCGTAGGTATTTCCGAGCAGCAAATCGGTCCGCCACTCCGAGCGGAAGCCGGCCACATCCATAAATGTGAAACGCGTCCCCATCGTGAAATCAACGTTGCCGCCCTGCGAGCCATCCACTTCAAAGGCCGGCTGGAACATGGGAGGTGCATCGCTTTTCTCGGCCACTTGGACGAGCAGCCCGGTCTGGCCGTTTTGTTCGGTGAACCGGTATCCGGCCGAATCATAGCGG
>DATHGV010000246.1:0-2400 GCA_035490135.1 Candidatus Methylomirabilota bacterium | reverse complement strand
TTTCCAAATAGTCTCGGCAAGCTGCCGAGACTTGCAGGCTGGCAGCCTGCGCTCCCCAGAAGGGGATTGTGCCGCCGTTGCGTTAACTTGCGGGACTCGCTGAGGCCGCTGGCGCGGGCAGATTGCCAGCGGGTGGTACAGCCTCATTCGCTGGCTTGGGTGCACCAGGCGGCGGCACAGTTCCGGGTGACGGTCCCGGGGGCGGCTCGCCCGGCGCACGTTGCATTGGCGGGGGAACCTGCGATTGGGCGGCCATGTCAGCGCGCTCTTTCAACCACGCTTGATAATCCTCCGGCGTATCGACGACGACACTGCCTTTCATACTGTAATGTCCGAGACCACAAAGTTGCCCGCAGATCACTTCGTATGTCCCGGCCTTGATCGGTTTAAACCACATCGGAATGATCGAGCCGGGAATGGCATCCTGGGCCATGCGCATGTGCGGCAGACAAAAATTGTGAATCACGTCCTTGGAGGACAATTCAATGATAACGGAGCGATTAACCGGAATGTGTAATTCGCCCGGAACAACGATGTCATCCTTGGCCGCCGGATCATTGCTATCCAGACCAAGTGGATTTGAATTGCTCACCAGATCGACATTGCGCCGACCAAAGGTGCCGTCAGGGCCGGGAAGATGGAACGTCCAGTTAAATTGCTGTCCGACTGCGTGGACAAGGATGGCATCCCGGGTTTCGGGAAATTGATTTACGCGTTTAGCCCACAATGGCACAGCGAAGCCAACGAGAAGCACGGCTTCAATCAAAACCACCGCGAATTCCAAATGGGTGGAAATGCCGCTTGTTACACCTTCGTGATCGGCCACGGGATGGCGGCTGCGGTGATAACGAAAGAGCACGTAAATAAAGAAAGCAAACCAACCGACGAAGAGCGCGCCCATGAACCAATGGCAAAACTCGATGATATGATCGATCTGATAGCCGTGCTCGGAGGCGTTCGGGGGTATACCCAGGAATTCGTTGATCAGGGCAAGCCTATTCATATTGCGACAAATCTTCCTCGAACAGTTGCTCGTGCGGTTCCATCGGATGGCGGGCGTGACGCCAGAGATGAAAACTGAAAGCGCCGATTCCGCCGAGGACGGACATGACAATGAACATCAAGGCCCAGATCGCGATCGCGAGGTGCTGCACGTTTGGCGGGGGCGCGCCGCCGATGTCGCGATAATTTCCGAAGCAGGTCGAGCAGGCGAAGCTTTGCGTCAACGACCCGCAAAATAAAAGGGCAGAAACCAAAATCGCTCTCATGTGATCAGACGCAGCCGTTTCATTTTCCGATAGAACAATATGCCGTAAACGATCAGCACCACCGCTGAGACAAACGACGCGATGGCTCCGCCCAGATAAACCGGCTCGCCCACGGTCAAATCGACCCAAATGCAATAGCAACCGATTCCCAGTGCGAGCAGGGTTGAGAAGACGATAAAAACGATGTGAAAACCTTTGATAGACATTAGCGGTGAATAGGATCGTACCAAGCGAGGTAGGTGAGCCAGAAAAGTCCGAACACGAAGAAGCCGGTGAAAATTAGAATGCGATAGATCAGGCGCTTTTCTGCCGACAAGTGCATGAAGATGGCGGCAACGAGCCCGGCTTTGAATGTGGCGACGAGCAGTGCGACGGCCACGTTTGCCTTTTGCGTACCAAAATTCACATAGGAGAGGGCGACGGTAACGGCGGTGAAGAGGAGCAGCGTTCCTCCCACCATTAAATATCCGCGAACGTGCCTCCGTACCTCGTGCGCGTATTCCTCGGTCTCGTGTTCGACGGGTGAAATATCGGGCGGATTATTCATCGTTAGAGAAGATAGAAGAGCGGAAACACGAAAATCCAAACCAGATCGACAAAGTGCCAGAAAAGACCGGCCACTTCCACACGATTGGCCAGATGTTCCGGGTTGTGCCGATAGATGCGGGTGCTGGCCGGAAGCATCATATAACAAAAAACGAGCACGCCCCCGAGAACGTGGGCGCCGTGCAAGCCGGTGATGGTAAAATAACTCGCGAAATACGAACTGTGTTTCGGCAAAAACATGGTGGCGTATTTCACATCGCTTTTTTCAATGGTCGCGATTTTGTCGGTGGCCGGCATCGGCCAAAAATGCGGCCGGTCCATCGTGGGATTGGTAGGATCGGCATACACCGGGTCAAGGGCGATCTCGTACTCTTTAATGTTCGGATCTTTTAAAGCTTCTTTATTGTGAAGGTGACCGGTGATTTCTTTGCGCGGTGGCAGGTCTTTCTCGTGGTCAAGCTGGCGTACGAGTGGCCGCAAAAATTCGATCACTTTGGCGCCTTCATTAAAGAAGGTGCGCTGGAAAAATACGAACCGTATCTGGGGAACAAGCATCTGCTCGAGGAAGGCCTGGCACCGCGCAAAG
>DATHGV010000245.1:0-3802 GCA_035490135.1 Candidatus Methylomirabilota bacterium | reverse complement strand
GACCACATCACGGCCGTCTCTCCCGAGCTGAAGCAGTGGTTAATCGAGCGCGGAACTGCCGAACAAAAGGTGGATATGGTCCCTGCGGGGATCGTGCCAGAAATGTTCGACAACGCAGATCCGGAAAAGATCCGCCGCCGTCATTCAGTCAATAGCCGCGCGATCGTGATGTATACTGGGATACTGAACGCGTTCCAGAGAATCGACTACCTGCTTCGCGCCTTTGCGGTAGTTTCAAAGCAACTGCCCGATGCCCTGCTGATGATGGTAAGCGCCCTAGTATCCGAATCTCATCAAAGAGAACACAAAAAGCTAGCCGATCAGCTCGGTATTTCGGATGCCATCATGTGGATCGCGCCCCATTCACTTGAGGATTTGCCGAGTTATCTCGCGCTTGCCAGCGTGACAGTGATTTCGCGCCCGGAATGCCCGGGCCATCCGGTTAAGCTCTTAAACTACATGCTAGCAGGCAAGCCCATCGTTTGCTTTGAAGGCGCGGCCAAAGGCTTGCGCCACTTGCACGATGCATTCATTGTGCCGAATCACGATTGCGAAGCACTCGGCAGGGGGATCATCACACTGTTGAAGGATCGCGAGCTGGCGGCGAGCCTGGGAGCAAACGCACGCATGACTGTCCTTGCCAAGTTTGATTGGCGAAGAATATGCCAGAGGATCGAACACATTTACGACAGACTCGTCGGGAAGCCTGAGTCCAGCGATATCCAAAGCGAACACAATGCGTTTGCGCGGCTGCGACCCTGATGCTTTTCATCCCATGGCTTCGCCAGTAGCACACAGTTTCGCCGGGTTTTGGACGTTCCTGCTTCTAACCGCGCGTTTGAAGGTGCGCCTGGCCACAGCCTGCCGCCAATATCTACCGCAGCTGGCCTTGCTGGTGTTGCTTGCGAACCTGGCTGACGTCGATTTTCTCTTCGGCCTTGGGATCGACGCAAACGCGAACGCCTTTCACCGCGGCTTCACCCACAGCCTCGCAGCAGCCGTCTTCGTTGCGCTCGCTGTCAGTTGCGTGTGGCGGATAGCTGGCAGTTTTTGGCGAAGCGCGACTCTTTATTTTTTGGCATACGGCTCACATCTTCTCATTGATCTGTGCACCGGCAAGAAGCTCGGATGGAATTTCACCGGCTATGGCGTTCCCCTGTTCTGGCCGTGGGCGAAGAGATTCCGCTCGCCATTGGTATTGATTGTGGGGGTTAGGCATAAAGACCTTCCCACGCTATTCAGCATGGAAAATGTCCAGTTGTGCCTTTATGAACTAATAACCTTTGGCGCGGTCACAACGGCTCTACTGGCATTATGGGTACGACATCAAAAAAGTCGTGCCATGTCCCACGACCGGGAAACAGCGTCGCGCGCTGTCTGCAACTCGAATCCGATCCAATGAAAGATTCCCTCCAAGTATCCACCAGGCGCCAAGAAATCGCTCCTGCTCCGCGAAAACGTTCCCACTGGATAGTCTTCCTGGTCGTCTGCTTTCTTTTGGGACTACTCGTCTTTAAAACCGTTCTTCATATGATCGGCACCGATACTAAACAGGCTCACAGGGTGCATGCGGCGTCGCCCGTGGAAACCGTTCCGGTCCGCAGACAGACGCTTGAGGAAGTCATTGGGGGGAGTGGCACGGTGGAGCAATTCAATGCCGTCCTCCTTACCACACAGATTAATGCTCGAGTCCTCGAGGTCCCTGTGAAGATTGGCGATATCGTAAAAAAAGGTGACCTTCTAGTCCGCTTGGACGACCGGCTGATTCGAGCCACCCTCGACATGAGCCGAAAACTCGTCGAGACCAATAACGTCAAGGTAAGAGACCTAACCCGCCAACTAGATCGCTATACCGCGCTTGAGAAGAAAAACATGGGTACGCCGCTTGACGTGGAGAAAAGCGAAATCACTCTCGCGGAGGCGCGCGAGGCTCTCGCCAAAGCAACGCTGTCGCTGCGGCAGGCCGAGATCGAGCTTGAACACGTGGAGATAAGATCTACCATCGATGGCATCGTGCTCGAGCGACTCATAAATCCGGATGAGTTCACTAAACCCGATCAGGTGGTCATGAAGCTCGGTATTATCAATACTGTCTTGATGGCGGCGAAGGTTACGGAGGAAAAAATCCATTCCGTGCAGTCGGGCCTTTCCGCCGAAATCACTTTTCTCGCCTTTCCCGGAGAGACCTTTCAAGGCAAAGTCTTTAAAATAGATCCGAACATTGACCCGGTAACCCGGGCTTTCACTAGCTACGTAGAAATTAACAATCCGGGTTTTCGGTTGAAGCCAGGTCTATCGGGATTCGCGCGTATCTATCGCACCGCCAAGGATGTGCTGGCCGTGCCCAGTGTTGCAGTAATTAACCCGTCAGGCGACCAGGCCTCCGTTTTTGTTGTTAATGGCGATGGCCGTGCGAACCTGCGCAAAGTTCGTTTAGGAATCGTCGTAAATGCTATGACGGAAGTAACGGGTGGTTTAAAGGAGGGGGAAAAAGTGGTGACAGTTGGTCAACTATACCTTAAGGAAAATGACAAAACCCATTCCACATCGAAATCTAATTTTGGGAAATAGCCTGGCTGCTTTGCTAGCAGCCCTATTGCTAATCCTGCCTCTTAGGTTACCAGCACGAGAAATAAGCGCTCGTATTCCAGATCTTCCCCGACGTCCGCTGACGCTTAAAGATTGCATCGCCATTGCATTGGGTGAAAGTCCGAAACTGGAAGGCAGTCGTCTGGATCTCCTTGCAGCAGGTAAGGAGATTCGCGCCGCCCAGGCTTCGCTTTGGCCAAACCTGAAGGGAGCGGTCACGGGGGACGCATTCTCGGGCGAACCGACCTCTAAGTTTAAAATCTTCAGTGGAACGGGAGTAAGCGCAGCGAAGAAGGTGGGTCTCGCCGGGATAGGAATTGGTGACCTCAGATTGGATTACCCGGTTTTCAAGGATGGGAGTATTTTCGGATTCAATGATGCACCGGCAGCCGAGCTTAAGAGAGCGCAAAGAAATGCCCTCGCCTGGACGACTCATCTTACTCGCGAGGATGTCATCTATCGCATCACGCAAGTCTTCGTCGACACCGTTTCAGCAGAGAACCGGGTGGGGCCCATCGACCGCAAAGTAGAGCTACTGCAGCGATCTGTCGATATCCACAGAGAAGAACAGCAGAAAGGATTGCTCCTCCCTGTCGATGTCGAGGTTGTCACAAAACAGCTCAATGGCGCCCAATCTCTTTCGAAAATCGTTCATCAGCAGGCCGTGGCAGGGCGCTTGGGACTGACCCGGCTCCTCGGCCTGCCGTCCTCGGCCCACATTAACCTGAACAGTACACTTCCCGAGCCGCCTGCGCCGCCGGACGCGGCGCAGTTGTTTCATACGATGCTTGCGCAGCATCCGTCGCTCCAGGTGCAACTTGCAAATATCGAGAAGGCAAAGCAGGACTACCGGCTGGAAAATTTTCGACTCTACCCCGACGTGGATCTGCGTGGGTCGGCGCTCTATATCACCGATTTTAGTCAATTTCAAAGTCGGACTCGGACCGGTGGCTCACAGACAGGGTTGAACCAAGCTTATGTCTTAACCGGCGGAATCACTGTCAACATCCCAATCTGGGACTTCGGGGCGCAACTCAACACCATGCGCGCGCGCAGGGACACCTATCACGCGGAACAAGCTCGCCTGGGCGCTGTTGGCAATGACCTGACCAGTGATCTCGTTAGAATCTACGAGGAAATCTATGCAGAGACCCAAAGGATTCTCACTCTGCAGGTAGAGGCCGGGAAACTCGACCGCGATCTGCGCGTTGCT
>DATHGV010000244.1:0-5556 GCA_035490135.1 Candidatus Methylomirabilota bacterium | reverse complement strand
AAGGCGCTGCTGGAGCCAAAAAAGCGCACCGGCGGCCGCAACAATCACGGCGAAATCGTGGTGTGGCACCGCGGTGGCGGCCACAAGAAACAATATCGGCAGGTGGATTTCCGCCGGGACAAGCTCGGCGTGCCTGCCAAGGTGGCCGCAATTGAGTACGACCCCAATCGCAGCTCGAACCTGGCGTTGTTGCACTACGCCGATGGCGAGAAGCGCTACATTCTGCATCCCGTAGGGCTTGAAGTTGGCGCCACGGTTTCCACCGGCGAGGGCGCGGACATTCTTCCGGGCAATGCGCTGCAGTTCAAGCACATTCCACCGGGCACCATGGTGCACAATCTGGAACTTTATCCCGGACGTGGTGGGCAGGTGGTGCGTTCCGCGGGCGGTTCTGCGCAGTTGCTGAGCAAGGAAGGCGACCTCGCGCTTGTGAAGTTGCCGTCTGGCGAGGTTCGCAAATTTTCCATCGAGTGCATGGCTACCGTCGGCCAGGTTGGCAATCTCGATCACGAAAACGAAACCTTTGGCAAAGCCGGGCGCACCCGCTGGCGCGGCATAAAGCCCACGGTGCGCGGCGTGGCTATGAACCCGGTTGATCATCCGCACGGAGGCGGTGAAGGCCGCGTAAAGGGCAATCATCCGCAGACGCCATGGGCTTTCCCGACGCTGGGTAAGAAGACCCGCAACAATAAGCGCACCGACAGAAACATCGTGGAGCGCAGGAAGTAAGCGGAAAAAGTTTTTGACGAGTAGCGAGCAGTAGTAACTGAGGGAGATTCCGGGGAGCTTAAACACGGCGGCCCGGCGAGAGCAAATGATGGCGACCAGAGCAGCACGTTCATCAAGGTCTGGCAGGACGGCGGCGGCCCGGCGTAACAGGGCTTCCGTGAAGCGCTCGAGGCCTAAGCGCGTGGCAAAAAAGCCGGCCCCGAAAGTAGTGGCAAAGCCGGTGCGCGCGAACCTGAAACCGGTAATCGTTCCGCCGGAGCCAGTGCTGTACAAGCTGTGCAAGCCCGGATGGGGTGTGATTGTGGAGCGCATTCCGAACGCGCAAGGCACGCGGTTCGTTTGCCCCTTCTGCCCCAGGTCGCATCGCGTGCCGGGGCCGGTGCGGGGATTCAAGAAAATGCGGCGGGCTCAGTGGAGCCGCTTGCGTCGAGTGGAGGAATAGGGGATCGATGGGACGCTCATTAAAAAAGGGGCCGTTCGTGGACGGCCATTTGCGCGAAAAGGTCGAAGGCCTGAATACGCGCAACGAAAAAAAAGTAATCAAGACGTGGTCGCGGCGCTCCACCATCGTGCCGGACATGATTGGCCACACCATCGCGGTGCATAACGGAAAGAAATTCATTCCCGTATATGTCACCGAACAAATGATTGGCCACAAGCTGGGTGAATTCTCTCCCACGCGCACGTTTAAAGGTCACGGGGTTAAAGCGGCGCTCGAGCGCGCTGCCGGACCGGCACCAGCAGGAGGCGGCGCAGGAGCACCAGCAGCAGCGGCGCCGAGGGCTTAAGACATGGCTGAATTGCAACAGACGCAAGCAAACATCGAAGCGCACGCGCTGGCCAAGCATGTGCGTATGTCCCCGCAAAAAGCGCGGCTGGTTATGGATTTGATTCGCGGGCAAAAAGCGCAGGACGCGCTGCACACGTTGCAGTACACGCAAAAGCGTTCCGCAAAGCACATTGAAAAGGTTTTGCGCAGCGCGATCGCGAATGCTGAACGCAAAGCCGAAGATGCGGGCGCGCCGCTCGACGTGGATGAGCTGTACGTCAACACCTGCTACGTGAACGAAGGGACGCGTTGGAAGCGTTTGCGTCCCGCGCCGATGGGCCGCGCATTTCGCTACCAGAAGCGCACCGCGCATCTGTGGGTTGGCGTAGCGGAACATCACGTGGCAGCAGCAGAACGCGTAGCTGCCATTGAAGCAGAAACCGAAGCGCAAAAGGGCGTACGCGGCACAGCTCGCCGAGTTCGTAAAGCATTGACCGGCAAGCAAGGCGCGCACCCGAAGAAGGGCAAGAAGAAATAACGTGGTTGCTCTGAACGTGGCACGAGTTTTTGGACGAAGAGGATAAGAATGGGACAGAAGACACACCCGTACGGATTTCGACTGGGCTACAACAAGCCGTGGAAGTCCCGCTGGTACGCTGACCGCGACTATGCTGAGCTGCTGCACGAAGACGTGAAGCTGCGCGCAGAATTGAAAGAAAAGCTCAAGAGCGCGGGCATCAGCTCTATCGATATCGAGCGCGCCGCTAACAAGCTGGTGGTGCGCATCTACACCGCGCGTCCCGGCATCATCATCGGCCGCAAGGGCGCGGAGATCGACAAGCTCAAGCAAGACGTGCAAAAGCGCACCAAGCGTGAAGTGCACATTGATATTCAGGAAGTGCATCGCCCGGAACTCGATGCGCAGCTGGTCGCTGAATCCATTGCGCTGCAACTCGAAAAGCGCGTAGCGTTCCGCCGCGCCATGCGCAAAGCAGTGGACTCCGCGCTACGTTTCGGTTGCAAAGGCATCAAGGTTCGCGTAGCCGGCCGTTTGAATGGCGCGGAAATCGCGCGTAAAGAGTGGTATCTGCAAGGCAGGTTGCCGCTGCAAACGCTGCGGGCGGACATCGATTTCGGCATGGCGCGCGCGAATACCACCTACGGCGTGATTGGCGTGAAGTGCTGGGTTTATCAAGGTGAAAACGTTCCGAAGCGCGCCTCGAAAGTGCAAAAAGAGCGCGAGGTCGTAGCGGTAGCGTAGTTTCGCACCGGCACGACGCGGTCGAGAGTTAAACGAGATTAGGGAAGCGAGAACATAGCGATGTTGATGCCCAAGAAGGTGAAGTACAGAAAGCAAATGCGCGGCCGGCGCACTGGCAAAGCCTGGCGCGGCAGCGATTTGGCTTTTGGCGAATACGGTTTGAAAGCGCTTGAATGCGCCTGGATTACCGACCGCCAGATCGAAGCTTCGCGCGTGGCGATCTCGCGATTTATCAAGCGTGGCGGAAAACTTTGGATCAGGATTTTCCCGGACAAGCCATTTACCAAGAAGCCAGCGGAAACCCGCATGGGCAAAGGTAAAGGCGCTCCGGAAAAGTGGGTAGCGGTGGTTAAGCCCGGCCGCATCATGTTTGAAATGGCGGGCGTGGACGAAGTGACGGCCAAGGAAGCCATGACGCTGGCGGCGCACAAGCTGCCTATCCCCACGAAGTTCGTGACTCGCGCAGGAGGCATGTAGTATGCCGCGCCGCATTGACAAGATTCGTGAAGCAGGCAACGACGAGTTGCTGGTGCAGGAAAGAGAATTGACCGAGCAGATTTTCAGACTGCGGTTTCAATTGTCCACCGGACAAGCGGAAGCGCTGAAGCGGTTGCGTGAGGCGCGCAAAGATCTGGCCCGCGTCAAAACACATTTGCGAGCGCAGGAATTAAACGGCACGGCAGGCTCGAAAAACGGCACTGAAAAGAGTGCGGAGAAAGCCACGGAAAAAACAGCGGCGGCGCCTGCGAAGCAAGCGGCAGCTAAAACTTCGGCGGCGGCCAAGCCGACCAAGAAATCCGCGGAACGAACTAGCAAGATGAAGAAGGCAGGGAAGGCGTAATGACCACTGAAACACAGAAGGCTCCGACGGCGGAGCAGCATAAGCGCGGCGAGCGCACTATCCTCACCGGTAAGGTAACCAGTGCCAAGATGGAAAAGACCATCGTGGTGGAAGTCCAGCGGCTGGTGCAGCATCCGAAATATCGCCGGGTGGTGCGCATTTCAAAGAAGTTTTATGCCCATGATGAAACGCGCCAGGCCAAGACCGGAGACACCGTGCGTATCGTGGCTTCGCGTCCATTGTCGAAGCTGAAGCGCTGGCGGCTCAAGGAAATACTGACGCGTAATACGTCGGTCGAATTGACGGGGCGGGGAGCAGCGCAATGAGCATCATGATGCGAACGTGGCTGACGGTGGCCGATAATTCCGGCGCGCGGAAGCTGATGTGCATTCTGCCGTTGGGCGGCGATGCGGGATTAAAAGCCGGGCTCGGCGACGTGATTACCGCCTCGGTAAAAGAGGCCACGCCGGAAAGTCCGGTGAAGCAGGGCACGGTGGTAAAGGCTGTGGTCGTGCGCATGCGCAAGGAAGCGCGCCGCAAGGATGGCACGTACATTCGTTTCGACGACAACGCCGCGGTGTTAATCAACGACGCAGGCGAGCCTGTTGGAACTCGCGTGTTCGGTCCGGTGGCTCGTGAATTGCGCGAGCGCCAGTACACAAAAATTGTTTCTTTGGCTCCGGAGGTTTGGTAGCTCATGACTTTGAGGCATGACAGAACCGAACGTCACACCATCGCCATCCGCAAGGGCGACAATGTACGGGTGATTGCGGGTAAAGATGCAGGCAAGAGCGGCCGGGTGCTTTCCATCGACGCGAAGAAAAACCGCGTGGTGGTTGAGCATGTGGCCATCATGAAGCGGCACACACGCCCCAATCCGCAGAAAAACATCAAGGGCGGGATCGTCGAAAAAGAAGCGTCCATCAACGTTTCCAATGTGATGGTGGTATGCGCCAGCTGCGGCAAGCATACACGCATCGGCCATACGGTTTTGCCGGACGGCAGCAAAGTTCGCAGTTGCCGCCGTTGCAACACGGCACTAGACAAGTAACGAACGGAATTTTGAATTTGACACGAGGCAAAGGAAGGCAATGAAGAGTCGATTGCAGGAAAAATATCGCAACGAAACGGTGCCGGCGCTGATGAAGCGTTTTGGCTGGAAGAACAATATGGCCGTTCCGAAGCTGCAGAAAATCACCGTGAACATTGGTTTGGGCGAAGCCAGCCAGAACGCCAAGCTGCTGGATACCGCTGCGCAGGAACTGGGCCAGATCACCGGCCAGAAAGCCATGATCACCAAGGCCAAGAAGTCCATCGCCAACTTTAAAATTCGCAAAGGCATGCCGATTGGCTGCGCCGTTACTTTGCGGGGCGACAAGATGTACGAATTTCTCGACCGCTTGTGCAATGTGGTGCTGCCACGCGTGCGCGATTTTCGCGGTCTGCCGTTCAACGCTTTCGATGGCCGGGGCAATTACACCCTCGGCTTGAAAGATCAATTAGTGTTTCCCGAAATCGATTACACCCGCGTGGATAAAATCAAGGGCATGAACGTAACCTTGACCACCACCGCGAAAAACGATGAAGAAGGTCGCGAGCTCTTGAAGGGGCTTGGCTTCCCGCTTCGCGTTCCAGGAGGAGCGCAATAAATGGCACGCCTTGCAAAAATCGCCAAAAGCCTGAAGAAGCCGAAGTTCAAAGTTCGCGTGCGTAATCGTTGCCGCGTTTGTGGCCGCGCGCGCGCGTACATTCGCAAGTTTCAGATGTGCAGAATTTGTTTCCGCGGTATGGCGCTAAAGGGTGAAATTCCCGGTGTCACGAAAGCCAGCTGGTAAAGGTATTTAGGAGAAATATGCAGACGGATCCCATTGCCGATTTCCTGACGTGCATCCGCAACGCGGCGGCCGCCAAGCACCAAAGAGTGGATGTGCCCGCGTCGCGGCTCAAGTCCGAGAT
>DATHGV010000243.1:0-3170 GCA_035490135.1 Candidatus Methylomirabilota bacterium | reverse complement strand
GGTTCCGCTGACACCACGTATGCCGGAGATTTTTCCGAGGATCATGGCAGAGCAAAATGCGGCAAGAGCTATGCCGATGTAACCGGCCATATGGAGTTTGCCCCGTGAAGCTGCCACAGCGATGGCAACCACGATTGCAATACATATGAGAATAAGAGGAATTACGATAAAACGTCTTGGGCTGACAATGGCCAAGGTTATGCAAGGGAAAAGAGCGTTGGTCGCGTAAAGGCGCATAAGTAAGCACTCCGAAAAGCCAGACTATTGTCGGACGGCTTTGGTCATTTGTGACGCTTCGATCCGAAGTATTCGCTGAAGATGACTCAAATTGATACTATCTGGCCTAAATATCGCTCGCGCGATTGGTACCGCAAAGGCTTCTCGCCAAGTATTACCGAGAGACACGCCCGACTGGAGATGAGATGAGCTACGTAAGTTTGATGGTGCCGCGCGAAGCGCGACGAACAGGAATCCGCAAGGGCCTTCTCGAAGACCTGGCGTTGAAGATTCTCTATCTGCATGGCGAACTTTCTCTCGTCGAGCTAAGCGACATCGTGTGCTTGAGCGGCGACGTCGTCGATGAGATTTTTCAATTTTTGAGGAAAGAACAGCTTTGCGAAGTAAAGGGTATGTCGGGGGCGGCACACCGCATTGCCGCCAGCGCGCGAGGCAAGGAACGGGCCGCTGAGCTTCTTTCCATGAACCAGTATGCCGGGCCTGCACCAGTTTCTTTGTCGGACTATGTTTCGCGCGTGCAGATGCAAAGTGTCACGCAGGCGCGGGTTACACCGGCTGATTTGGATCGTGCTTTCCATCAGTTGGTGCTAAGGCCCGAGGTCGTCGCGCGACTAGGCTCGGCAGTCGCTTCGGGTGCCTCTATCTTTCTATATGGGCCCACCGGCACCGGCAAGACCACGATCGCTAGTTGCATCCCATCCATCTATAACGATAGCGTTTGGATTCCGCATGCCATCGAGGTGGATAATCAGATCATTAAGGTGCATGACCCAGGCGTTCACCGTCGTTCCGCCGAGCCCTTCCCGGAAGAGTTTGATAAGCGCTGGGTGCTATGCCAGCGGCCTTGCGTAGTTGCGGGTGGCGAGCTTTCCGCTGAAATGCTGGACTTGCAATATAGCCCGTCCAGTCGCTTTTTTACGGCGCCGCTACAGATGAAGGCCAATAACGGGGTGCTGATCCTCGATGACTTCGGCCGGCAGCGCATGCGCACTGATGAATTGCTAAACCGCTGGATGACCCCGCTGGATCGCCGCGTTGATTTTCTAACTCTACCAGGTGGAAGAAAGTTCGAATTGCCTTTTGACTTATTCGTGGTCTTTTCAACCAACCTGAATCCACTCGAAATTACAGATGAAGCGTTTCTGCGCAGAATCCCGAACAAGATCGAGATCGCGCATGCAACCGAGCAGCAGTTCATCGAAATTTTTGAAGTCGAGTGCGGACGTCGTGGGCTGCCTTATCATCCAGAAATCCCGGTGTACCTAGCACGGTACATTACTCAGACAATGAAACAGCCGCTCTGTCAATGTTTCCCACGCGACTTACTAAATCAGATTTTCTGGACCGCAACTTATGAAGGGGTGCGTCCGGAGCTTAACCCGGAGACCATTGAAAACGCCTGCAACCAATATTTCTTATCGGCGAAAGTGAACTAAAGCGCGGGCTTTCCGGTGGGCACTTCCAGATATCCAACGATTTGATCGCGAAGGACCTTCGTAGCCACCAGGGTGAGCGGAGCAGAATTCTTGGAAATGACGAAGGCCACCACTTCGTTCACTGCTCGATCTTTCAACTCGATGCACTGATCCGCGACATAAATGCAAAGGCTGTATTTCTTGTTCTTGGTGTCGACATTTTTTAACACCATGGAAACTGGTCCGATAGGTTCGCGGCTGGCCTTGCGGCGCAGTTCAAACGGTAGAGCGCTGCGACCGGTCTTAGCCAGGAGTCGATTCAAATCCTCTCGGGTCTGGCTGATTTCTCCCTGTTGTGACCCGACCACGCCGACGACATCCGCCAGGCGATCTGTCGTAGCTTGCCAGGCTTCATGGTTAGCGTTGGCCTTTTCTTCCACGGCGGTTAGTGAAGCTTGCTGCACTGTGGGCGGCGCCGGCTGATTCACTGGAGGCGCCTGGCGCTGCGCAACCGGTTGAGGAATTCCGGATGAGATTTTGTAGCTCGGCCGCTCGGGAATAACCTTGCCTATGGCCGGTGCCGCTTTTTCCGGAACTTCTTTGACTGGCTCGGCAGGGGCGATTTTGCGATGTTTCTCTAAAATATCGAGGCGCTTTTGCAATTCGTCGATTTGCTGCTGCATCTGCGCAACGGAATCAGAATCGGCTTGCTGAGAAGATCGTGCGGAAGAGCCGGAGATGAGTTTGTAGCCAATCAATCCCGCGGTAGCAATGGCAACGAGTAAAATCACGGGCCCCAAAATATGCGGACTAACCCGGGGAGCTTTATCCGTTGGAGTCACAAATGCTTGCCTGTCAAAATCTATTCCTGCCATATAGCCTCGTGCTTTCTGTTAACAAATCCCCTTAGCGAAAGGTAACTCTCGTGGGGTAATGCGCTGAAAGAGAAAGAGCCAGCTCGCGAGTTTCGCGAGGCAAAAGATCCACCGACTGTTGGCCGGTTTCCATGCGCGACCCACGAAATGAAACGCGATACTTTCCGGGCGCCAATACCAGCAACATCGGCGCATTGCCGACAAATTTATCGTCAATCCAAACCTGCGATGACGGCGGGGTGGAACGGATCAGGAGCTTACTTGCGTCGCGGCCAGCGTGTTCTTCCAGGGCTCGACGATTCACGATTTGGGGGGGAGGCCCGGCGGAGGCCTGCAAATGCTGCGAGGCAGCCGGAGCGGTTTCGCTTTTTGACGGGGCAAAATTGAGCGTTTTGGCGACGGCGGCCGTAGTTCCGGCGGAGACAGAGGTGGCTCCGGCCGTTTCCGCAAGGGCTTGCGCGTTCGCAGGTCGCAAGCAGAACAGGGCGGTTATAGTGAAGAGGGTAACAAAAACCAAAATTCTATTTTGGAGGTTGGTCGTGCCCATAAGCTCCTGCGAAAGTTTGGAAGATAGTTCGATATAAAAGAACGAAGCAGTCTTGATTCCAAACTACGCGACACGTAGGTTAGCACTTAAATGGTG
>DATHGV010000242.1:0-19485 GCA_035490135.1 Candidatus Methylomirabilota bacterium | reverse complement strand
CGTTTAACAAAACACATTCCGTCTTGGTGGCCCCGCCATCGAAGCCCAATACGCAGCGCATTTGAAAAGCATAAGCTAGTTCGGTCCGAGTGTTGTTAACCGCATGTTTCAATGAGGCGCAAAAGAATACCTAGCACTAATACCTAGCACTAATCTTGACGCCCGAACCACCCACTACTATCCTCTGCGCACTCGATGCACATTCATTCTCTTGATTTAGCCATCGTCATCGTTTATCTGCTGGCCGTAACGGCGCTGGGCATGCATTTCCGGCGCAGACAAAGCCAGGCCGCGCAAATCGGCGGCGATGACCGCAATGCCGTCACGCGCGAATATTTTCTGGGAGGGCGTACCGCGCCGTGGTGGGCGCTGGCGTTTTCCATCGTGGCCACGGAAACATCCACGCTCACGATCATCGGCACTCCGGCGATCGCTTACGGCGGCAACCTGACTTTTCTGCAACTTATTTTCGGGTACTTGATCGGGCGCGTTCTGATCGTCTTGGTGTTGCTGCCAGGATATTTTCGGGGAGATTTCTTCACCGCTTACGCGCTGATTGAAAAAAGGTTTGGCCAGCGCATGCGCGCGGTGGCGGCCAGCACATTTCTGATTACGCGGGCGCTTGCCGAAGGCGTGCGCGTTTCGGCCATCGCCATAGTGTTGAGCGTGGTGCTGGGCACCAGCGAACATCTGTCTGTCGTGATTGTCATTGCGCTGACGCTGCTCTACACATTGGAAGGCGGGATGAAAGCGGTGATCTGGACGGACGTGGCGCAGCTCTTCATTTATCTGGCCGGGAGTGCCGCGACGTTTTTCGTGTTGCTCCATCGCGTTCCCGGCGGGTGGAACGAAGTCGTTCAGGTGGCCGGGGCTCATGGGCATAAACTGCAGGTTTTTGATTTTTCGTTTAACTTAGCGACGAAATATACATTTTGGTCTGGGCTGATTGGTGGCGCGTTTTTAACCATGGCTACTCATGGCACTGACCAGACGATTGTTCAGCGCCTACTCGCGGCACGCAATCAACGCGACAGCCGCCGCGCACTTTTGGCCAGCGGCGTTATCGTCTTATTTCAATTTACCGTTTTTTTATTGATCGGCGTGCTGCTCTTCGTTTTCGCGCAGCACACGCCGCTGCTTTCGGCCGGTGAAGCCACGGACCGCGTCCTGCCACTTTTTCTTCTTCGCGAAATGCCCACTGGGCTTGCGGGATTATTGCTGGCTTCCATCATCGCAGTGGCCATGTCGAACGCCAGCGGTTCGCTAAATTCGCTCGCAGCCAGTAGCGTGCTCGATTTTGCCGCGCTGCGCTCGGGTAAGCATGAATCTAGAAACGATGCAGGCTTTCTGCGGTTGTCGCGGCGCATGACGCTATTCTGGGGACTCGTACTGATGGGCTTTGGACTGATGACCTGGGGGCCGGTGCTCGAAGCGGGGCTGACCGTTGCGGCGTTCCCATTCGGAAGTCTGCTCGGACTTTTTCTTCTGGGCACGCTCAACCGCCGTTCGAATGCCAGTGGAGCGCTGGTAGGTATGTTCGCGGGGCTGATCACCATTATTTGTGTATGGCGTCTGACAAGTATCGCGTACACGTGGTACTTCTTGATCGGTTCTGCGATGACTTTCTTGGTCGGATCGCTGGTAAGTCTCTTGACCCCAGCTAACGAATCGGAGAATCATCGCGCTGCCGTCGATCCTGCTTCATAAATTTCGTGCTAGCACCATTCACAACTATGACGAGTACTGATGACTGAGAAACGCCTCGAACTGGTGCGCGGGCTGGGCGCGTGGGCTTCCGCTGCGATCGTCATTGGCACCATGATTGGCACCGGGATTTTTCTTAAGCCCGCGGAAATGGCTCGCGAAGGCCGCACCGTTTCCGTGGTTTTTGCCGCGTGGATCGTCGGCGCGGTGCTGTCCATTTTTGGCGCGTTGTCTTTCGCGGAACTTGGCGCGGCCATTCCGGAAGCGGGCGGCGAATACGCATATTTGCGCCGCGCGTTCGGCCCGGTATACGGCTTTCTTTTTGGCTGGATGCATTCCATTGTTGGCAGGCCAAGTTCGCTAGCCTCCATTTCGGCGGGCATGATGCGCTTCGTCAGCTTTCTTATTCCGGCCGTCGCGACGCCTATTTTCACCGTGCACATTCCGGCACTCGGCGCATGGATTGCGCCTTACGATTTCGTTTTTACCTGGGCGCAGCCACTCGCAGTGTTCTGGCTTGCGGGCATGACCGGCGTGAATTATCTGGGTGTGCGGCTTGGGGGCGCGGTGCAGGTATTTCTGACGGCCATAAAAATTATGTCCGTCGTAATTGTAATCGGCGTGGCGTTTTTTTCGCCCGCGGAACCGCCGCACGCTGCAGACCCGTTTTGGCCAGCCGCAGGCGACAGTGTCGGAGTCATATTCTCGGCATTTCTCGCCACGTTGGCGGCAGCGCTGTGGGCCTACGACGGGTGGGAAGATTTAAATTTGGTGGGGTCCGAGGTAGCGGATCCGCAGCGCAATTTTCCGCGAGCGCTGGTCGGCGGTGTAACTTTCGTCGCCATCATTTATTTATTATTCAGCGCGGCGTGCTTGAAAGTTCTCCCGTTCGAAAGCGTCGCCCAATCACAACACATCGCTTCGGACGTCGTCGAACATGTGATCGGGCGAGGCGCGGCCGCGTGGATTACGGTGGCGATGGCCATTTCCGCGCTGGGCTCCATGAATTCTTCGGTGTTGAGCGGGGCCCGAGTACCGTATGCCATGGCACGCGACGGCATTTTTTTTAAGATTGCCGGCGGAATTCACGCGAAATTCCGCACTCCCGGCCGCTCATTAATTTTTCAGGGTGTGCTTGCCAGCCTCATGGCTCTGACCGGCACGTTCGAGGAGCTCACCAATCTTTTTATTTTTGCGGGTTGGATTTTTTACGGCTTCGCGGTAGTCGCGCTGTTTCGCATGCGTCGAACCGAACCGGATTTGCCGAGGCCTTATCGTTGCTGGGGCTACCCTTGGGTTCCAGGACTTTTCGTGGCGGGCGCACTGGCGTTGACTATGAATATTTGGATTCAGCGCCCGGGCCGCTCATCCATCGGGCTGTTTTTGATCCTGGCGGGGTTGCCGTTTTATAAGATGTGGGCGCGGCGGGAGAGGTCCAGTGCCGGAGAGTCCACCGCGTAGTTTTCGCGCGTGGGCCTGACGATCTCAAACGCGTTCGCGGCTTCATCTCCGACGACAATTTCAGGATGAAACATTTTAGCCAACGCCTCAACCCCGGTAACTAAGCGAGGCCCGGGCCGCGAAGCGTACGCGTTGGCTTCAAAGGCATAAACGCGCCCATCACGCACCGCGGGAATCGCATGCCACTCCGGCGGACACGTCGTTGCGCAATATTCCTTTTGCGCCTGCTCTGCGTCGTAGCCGCACGGCGCCACAACAATGAAGTCAGGCGCGGCAGCAACGATGTCTTTAAATTCCACGCGAAACGAAGGCGCGCCCACCTTTCCGAAAATATCTTCTCCACCAGCGAGCGCAATCATTTCTGGAACCCAGTGGCCGCCAACATAGAATGGCTCCAGCCATTCAAGAAAAGCGACGCGGGGCCGCTGCGAAATTTTTTCTACGTGGTGTTTCAGCACCTGCAAACGCTGTTCGATCTCAGCTAACAACTTCTTGGCAGCGTCCTCCCGCAAGGTCTCACGCGCCACTTTTGAGATGTCGTCCCACACATCGCGAAGATTTCGCGGATTCAGTGACAGCACCTTCGGACGCTTCTCGAAATTCGCCAATACCGCCGCCAGATCATCCGGAGAAGCGGCGCATACCAAGCATAAATCCTGGGTCACGACCAGGTCGGGCGCCAATTCCTTGAGCGCGTCAGCGTTGACGGTGTACAAGCTCTCGCCGCGCTCGACGTAGTCGCGAACACGGCGGTCTATCTCTAGCGAAGGAAGGCCTGCAGGAATCCGCGAATCGACCACTACACGCCGTTCGCTGACTTGCGGAGGGAAATCGCAATCGTAACTGACGCCCACAACCTCAGCGTCAAGACCCAACGCAAAAAGTATTTCGGTAGCGGAAGGCAGCAAGGAAACAATTCGCATATCAGAATTTTATCACTTTGCGGAATATTTCACTTGTACAGCAAATATTTTCGCCGCATGACCTCGTAAGTCTTCAAATCCGCGTCCCAGCTGTTCACAATTTCGGTAGACGGCACGCCTTCCTGCAATTGGCGAATAGTCTGCTCGTTCCCGACCAGAAACAACATTTTCTGCACATCGAAATGATCCGCGTAAAGCTGTCGCAAAACGCTCGCGACTTCCATCCCCATGGTCATGGTGTGAACCGCGCGCTTGTCGAGGACTCGAATAGCTACTCCACCGCAGCGCTCCGCGGCATACAGTCCGGCCACAGGAATAAAATCCGCCGCGACAAATCTTACTCCGGGAATGTGCCGTTCGTTCAGGCGCGCCGCGACGTCTTCGCCATGCATCCACGGCGCACCAAATTCCTCGAAGGGCGCCTCGGTGCCACGTCCAACCGAAACGCCGCCATTCTGCAAAATCTCAAGGCCGGGATAGAGGACTGAGCCTTTCAGCGTGCGGAGGTTTGGCGAAGGGGGCAGCCAGCGCAAGCCGGTCTCTTCATAAAAATAATTGCGCCGCCAATTTTTCATGGCGATCACGTGCAAATCGCACTGAATGTGATTTTCTTCGTTGAATAATTGAGCCAACTCACCGATGGTCAGTGCGTAGCGAACTGGCAGGCGAAAATAGGCCGTGAAGCTGATCTTGTCTGCGTCCAGCAACGGTCCTTCGACGATTTCTCCGCCAATCGGGTCGGGGCGGTCCAACACAAAAAACGCAATTTTGCGTTTGGCGGCTTCCTCCATGCAGTAGCCCATCGTGGTGGTGTAGGTGTAGAAGCGCACGCCCGCGTCTTGAACATCAAAGACCAGCGCATCGATGCCGGCAAGCATTTCATCCGTGGGCCGGCGCGTCTCGCCGTACAAACTGTAGGCCGGCAGGCCGCTCACGGGGTCTTTGGCGGAGGAAACGTTTTCGTCCTTGTTCCCTCCCAAGCCGTGTTCTGGAGTGAATAGCGCCACCACCTGGATTCCCGGCGCATGCGTAAGCGCATCGATGGTGGTGCGGCCCTGTCCATCAAGGCCGGTGTGGTTGGTGATTACGCCTATGTGTTTGCCGCGCAGCGGGGCGAAGCGTTCCGCTTCCAGCACGTCGAGACCAACCATCACCCTTGCGGCATGACGGGAATGCCGCGCGCGTTGCGCGTTCACTCCGTGCGCAACGTTAGCCTGTGCGGCCACAGCAAAGCAGCACAGCAACGGCACCAGAAAAAATCGCATCTTTAATCGCTGTGACACCTTACACTCAACGGAGCCCATGTTCGTCATCGCCTGCCTCATAAGTCGCAATGATATTCTGGAACGTTTCTCGCGCGTGTTGTTTGTGGCCTCGAAGTGCGTGTGCTATATACAAACTCAGAGCATGCGCGGCACCAAACGGGCCTTCTTCTACGAAGGGCTTCGATGAAGGGTCTCGATGAAGGGCGATAATGGCCCGGTGGGAAATCGCTGTGTCGGCCTGCTGCCGCTACTTCTTATTGCGTTTATTTTTCCTATGGCCTACACCGCACGAAGTCAAAGCAACTCCTCACCCGCGAAGAAATCCGTCGCACCCAAACCGGCAACGCGAGCGCGCACGCTTTCTTCCGCAAATAAACAATGGGTGGAAGCGACGCTGCGTAAAATGACCGCCGACGAAAAAGTCGGCCAACTGCTCTTCACTACTTATCACGGCAGCTTCACGTCCACGGATGCGGACGCGTATCGCAAGATGATGCATGACCTCGATGATCTGCACGTCGGCGGATTTATCAACATCACACAGATGTCGCCGCTGGGAATTATTAAAAGTCAGGCTTATCCCACGGCGGTGCTGACGAATCAACTACAGGCGCGATCCAAATTGCCTTTGCTGATTGGAGCGGACTTCGAACGCGGCTCGGCCATGCGTCTCGATGAAGGCACATCTTTCCCAACGGCCATGGCTTTGGCTGCGGCGGGCAATCCTGCCGACGCTTACACCATGGGCAAAATTACCGCGCTGGAAGCCCGCGCCGTGGGCATTCACTGGATTTATGCCCCGGTTTCCGACGTGAATAATAATCCAGGCAATCCCATTATTAATACGCGCTCATTCGGCGAAGATCCACAGCGTGTCGCTGAATACGTCGCTGCTTTTGTGCGCGGCGTGCAAGAGAACGGCGGCCTGGCCACCGCCAAACATTTTCCGGGGCACGGCGACACCGCGGCCGACTCGCACATCGATCTTCCGGTGATTCGCGCCGACAAAGATCGGCTGGAGCATCTGGAACTGATTCCCTTTCGCTCCGCAATTTCCGCCGGAGTTGGTAGCGTCATGACCGGCCATCTTTCCATTCCTGCGCTGGAGCCCGATCCCAATACTCCGGCCACTCTGTCTAACAATGTGTTAACGGGACTTTTGCGCGATGAACTTCATTTCGAAGGACTGGTCATAACCGATGCGATGGATATGGGCGGGATCACTACGCGTTATGCTCCCGGCGAGGCTGCCGTGCGGGCGTTTCTCGCGGGAGCTGATGCGCTACTGATGTCGCCGGTGCCGGACGCGGCGTTCGAAGCGTTGCAGGCCGCGGTGAAATCGGGCCGCATCTCGCACGAGCGCCTTGACGCATCGGTGCGGCGCATTTTGCAAGCGAAAGCGCGACTAGAACTCAACAAAAACAAGCTCGTCGACCTGAACGCCATCAATGAGAAGTTTGGCCGCGCACCCTGGCAAAAAGAAGCGCAAGACATTTCCGACCGCGGCGTTACACTGCTGCGTGATAACGCGAATCGCTTGCCGTTGAGCGCTGCAAAACCGTCGCGCGCGCTGCTGCTGGCTTTTTATGCCGACCCCGAGCCGTATCCGGGCGAAGACCTGGAGCGTGAACTGCGCACGCGCTTTGATTCGGTAACTACGCCGCGCGCGGATACCCGCTTTGTAAAAGCCGACACTTTAAAGTTGCCGCCGACCGATTCGTACGACGTGGCTATCTTGGCGCTGTTTGTGCGCGTCAGCGATCGCAAAGGGGATGTCGATATTCCCGCCGAGCAAGCGGCGTTTGCGGCGCAGGTTTTTAAAGTTGGCAAGCCGGTTATCGCGGTGGGCCTTGGCAGCCCGTACCTGATCGAAAATTTTCCGCAAGCGGAAACGTGGCTGGCCGCTTTCGGCATCAGCGATGTGGCGCAAATTTCCGTGGCCCGCGCGCTGTTTGCAGAGATTCCCGTGCTCGGGCATCTGCCGGTCACAATTCCCGGAATCGCGCTTAAAGCGGGCTTCGGCATTTCGCGGCCGGCGGATCCCGGCACAGTTCAGCCCATGGACGCCGCCGCCGACAAAGAATTGCAGCCGGCTTACCGGGTGATCGAGAAGTCTATCGCGGACAAGGCTTTTCCCGGCGCGACGTTGGCTGTCGGCTATCACGGAAAAGTTGCTATTCATGCTTTTGGTAAGCTGAGCTACGACACGCAAGCTCCTGCGGTCGGGGAGCAAACGAAATACGACATTGCGTCACTCACGAAAGTGGTGGCCACGACAACACTCGTGGCCAAACTGGTGGAAGGCGATTTTCCTGTCTCGCTCGATCTGGATGCTAAGGTCGAGCGGTATCTCCCGGAATGGGGCGCGACTACTGCGCAAAAAGAATGGCGCAGTAGAGTTACGGTACGACACTTGCTCACGCACACTTCCGGACTGCCGCCCTTTAAGGAATATTGGCGCACCTCTAAAGGCAAGCAAGATACTCTGAGCAGAATTTTTGCAGAGCCGCTGGATTACGAGCCGGGTACGAAAGAGGTGTATTCCGACCTCGGCATTATTTTAATGGGCGAAATCATTGAGCGGCTTACCGGGCGCACGCTCGACGATCTGGCCAAGAGCTACATGTTCGATCCGTTGGGAATGTCTAACACCATGTTCCGTCCGGCGAAGAGACTCTGGCTGCAAATAGCGCCCACGGAAATCGACAACAATTTGCGGCATCGACTGGTGCAAGGCGAAGTGCACGACGAGAATGCTTTTGCCGTCGGCGGGGTTGCGGGGCATGCCGGGTTGTTTAGCACTGCGCCGGATCTTGCGGCCTTTTGTCAGATGCTGTTAAACGGCGGCAGTTATGCGCACCATCGCGTTCTGCGGCGCGCGACCGTCGCGCAGTTCACCGCGCCGCAACAGCTTTCCAGCGGCACGCGCACTCTTGGCTGGGCGGTGCCCACCGAAGGCGGATCCAGCGGACACTTTTTCTCGGCGCATAGTTTTGGGCACACTGGATTTACGGGCACTTCCATCTGGATTGATCCTGACCGCGAACTTTTCGTGGTGCTGCTCACGAATCGCGTGAATCCTACACGCGATAATCAAAAAATGGCTCAGGTCCGCCCGGCTCTTCATGACGCGGTCATGGAGTCGCTAGGTCTCGCCGAGCCTGCTCACGCTTCTCGCTAAAAACTAACGGCGCGTCCAGTTCTTTTGTGCCGTATTTTTGGGTTATTTGCGTTGGGATAATTCGCTACGCGGAAAAAACTCCCTGCTCTAAATCACGTGCGGCTTGCTGGAGGTCGGCAGGCTTTCCCAGGTCGCGCCAATAATAGTCATCGGCGCGAAACGCGATAATTGTTTCTCCACTACCGGCCAGGCGCAGATAAGTATCGATGATGGAGAAAACGCCTTCTTCCTTCATTAGCGTTAACAAGCGTGGCGAGATGACGTGGATACCGGAAAACGCCAGCAACTCCGTTTTTGGCGCGGCTCGAACAATTTCTGGTTTCGCATCGCGTCCGACTCTTCGGCCGCACAACTGTAGCTGTTCGTCAAATAGGAGGTAACGGCTGGTTTCACGCTGTTGCACGGCAAGTGTGGCGAGCGCTTGATTGTCCGAGTGAAACTGCACCATGCGCTGGAGATCAATGGTGCTCACGACGTCGACGTTATGAAGAAGAAACGGTTCGTCTTTCTCCTGGCCCGGCGAATCGGAATGCTCAACAAAGAACCAGCCGGCCTTTTTGAGGCCGCCACCGGTGTCGAGCAACACATCCTCTCGTGAGACTTCAATGTGCATGCCGAAATTTTCGCGCTCCCTGAGGAACGAGGTCAGTTTATCGGCGAAGTGGTGCACGTTGACGATTACGTCGTGGATACCAAAAGCACGCAGACGAGCAAGTGTAATTTCGAGCAGGGTGCGCCCACCAACTTCCACGAGGGCTTTTGGACGGTCATCGGTGAGCGGCCGCAAGCGTGTGCCAAGTCCGGCAGCCAGCACCATGGCTTTCATCGATGGACTTTCAGCAAAGGGCTTTCAGCGGAGGGAGTGCATCGCCTAGTCTGCATTGAAGAGAAGAACTTCATTTGCCCATCTTTTCGAGTTGTAGATGGCGCACCGCCACTTCCACGCCGTTCTTGGCACGAAAATGTTTTGCCAATTGTTCCGCCAGATAAACGGAACGGTGTTGCCCGCCGGTGCAGCCGAAGGAGACCATGAGGTTTTTGAATCCTCGCTCGCGGTAGCTGTTGACGCTGGCATCGACCAGAGACATCACACTGGCCAGAAATTGATGCACGCTCTCCTGCTGATTGAGATATTCGATCACCGGGGTGTCCTTGCCGGTAAGCGCTTTGAAGCGCTCTTCCCTGCCGGGATTCGGCAGGCTTCGCCCATCGAAAACAAAGCCGCCCCCGTGACCCGTTTCGTCCTTCGGCGCTCCCTGATGAAAAGAGAAACTGAAAATGCGCAGTGTGAGAGGCTCCGCTTGGCCGGCCAATCCCTGCAATTTTTCCGAGGCCAGCATGCTTTGGAACGCGGCCATCAGCGTGGGCAGTTCAATCGGCAGCGTGACGTGATGTAAAAGCCAGCGCAGATTCTTCATGGCGAACGGCACGCTTTGCAAAAAGTGCTGTTTGCGTTCGTAAAATCCGCGAAATCCGTAGGCACCGAGGGCCTGCAGGATGCGCACGTACACATACGCGTAGTAATGCTTCATGAATGCTTCGCGATCGACCTTTATGTAACCGCTTAGAGCATCAAGATAATGATCGAGAAGTTCCTGCCGCAGCTCCGGTGGCAAATCGGCCTTGGCATCGAAGAGAAGAGACGCGATGTCATATTGCAGCGCGCCCTTGCGACCGCCCTGGTAATCCACAAAAAAGGGCTGACCGTCACGCAACACAATGTTTCTGGATTGAAAGTCGCGATAGAGAAAATACTGCCGGTCCGCGGTCATCAAGAAGTCGGTCAAACGCCCGAAATCGTCTTCCAGCGCTTGCTCGTTAAAAGGAACACCGGCGAGACGCAGAAAATAATATTTAAAGTAGTTCAAATCCCAGGCGACGGATTGACGGTCAAAGCTGCCGATGGGATAACAAGTTTCATAATTCACATCACGGCCGGCTTCCACCTGAAAGCGGGGCAAGATGGCCACAACTTTTCGATACGCTTCGACTACCGGCGCGGCAATCGTCGCGGCCTTACGATTTTTCGATAGAAACTCGTACAGCGTGGTATTCCCTAGGTCTTCTTCCAGGTACACGCCGTGGTCCAGGTCCTCGCCATAAATTTCGGGCACCGGCAAACCATGTTTGCGAAAGTGTTTGGAAAAATCGAGGAAAGCGATGTTTTCTTCGCGCACGCCGTAGACGATGCCGATGGCGGTGTTCTTTTCGTTCGAAAGGCGGATGATCTGGCGCCCGGACCCGCCCAGTTGACCTTGCAGCGGATGCACGTGGGTGACCGGCGAATGGAATCGCTCCTCAAATAGCCCGTTCAGACTGTTCATTAATGCGATTTCCAAAGAGTCCCGTCCCGATGACAACCCGTTGCCAGCCTATCGATTCATGATAGCTGAATCGCGAGGTGGTCTTCGCAAATAGGAAAGGCCTAGTTTCGTGAAGGTATTAGCAATTTGTTGGCAAGACGGCGTCGTTTTTCGTTGCGCGTACCCCGGATTGCTGCGGCCCACGGCTATAATTCTATTGTGCCTTCAGGAACCAGGGAATATAGACGCAGTGAGCTGCGGAATCCGGCGTCGAAAAATCTCGACCGTTTAAGTGCGTTGCAAATCGTGCGGTTGATGAACCGCGAAGACCGCAAAGTGGCCGCTGCGATTGGGAGCGCGCTCCCAGCTATCGCCCGCGCAGTTGACCTCATCGTGGACGCCCTTCGCAGCGGGGGGCGGCTCATCTATGTGGGCGCGGGTTCGAGTGGACGCATCGCGGTGCTGGATGCCGCGGAGTGCTCGCCAACATTTGGAACATCGCCCAAATTAGTGCAGGCGTTGATTGCCGGGGGCGGTCCAGCGATTACCCGCGCGGTGGAAGGGGCCGAGGACTCACAAGCGAATGCCGCGCGAGATCTGCGAAAAATCAAGTTAAGGCAAAAGGATGTACTTGTAGGAATTTGCGCCAGCGGTACCACCCCGTACGTGCTGGGCGCGCTGCGCTTCGCGTCGAAGACTGGCGCGGCGACCATAGCGATTACGGTGAATCGCAACACTCCGGTGGCGCGACTGGCGGACGTTTTGATTGCTACGGACGTGGGGCCCGAGATCCTTACCGGATCGACGCGACTGAAATCCGGAAGCGCGCAGAAAATGGTTCTCAACATGCTGACTACTGCAGCGATGACGCGGCTTGGGCACGTTTATGAAAACTTGATGATCGACGTGAAAGCATCGAATCGCAAGGTTTCGCGACGAATGGTGCGCATTCTAGCGGACGCTAGCCGGAAAAGTTTGTCTGCCTCGGAACACGCTTTGCGTCAATCGGGACACAATTTGCGCGTCGCGCTGGTGATGCTGAAATTGCGATTGAACGCGGCAGATGCAGCTAAGAAATTGCGCGATGCGAAAGGACATTTGCGTGCAGCGCTGAGTGAGTAAGCACGAAGTGCGGGACGCGTTCGAGTTCGCGTGCCCGTGCGATTAGTGGTTCGCGTTCCAAATTTTATTTGACTCTCTCTCATGGACAAATTTCTAATCAAGGGCGGTAAGGCGCTTCACGGAACAGTAGCCATAAGTGGCGCGAAGAATTCCGCGCTGCCGGTGATGGCCGCGGCGCTACTCACCAAGGAGTGCATCACCCTCCACAATATTCCCAAGGTCCGCGACCTGATCACCATGAGCAAACTGTTGGCGTTCATGGGCGCCAAAGTTTCCATCACAGATATCCCTGCCAGCGATTACGTCATACAGGCGGTCACACTTAGCGATGCGGTCGCCCCATATGAACTGGTCAAGACCATGCGCGCGTCCATCCTTACGCTGGGGCCGTTGATGGCTCGCATGGGGGTCGCGCGCGTGTCTCTTCCCGGCGGCTGCGCCATTGGCGCCCGTCCGGTGGACTTGCATCTCGCGGCGCTAGAAAAAATGGGCGCGGAGATCAGTACGGATCACGGCTACATTCAAGCCAAAGTTCCCGGCAATGGCCACAATGGCCGGCTTAAAGGCGCGAATATCACATTCGAAAAAATCACCGTCACCGGCACGGAAAACATTTTGATGGCGGCGGTGCTGGCCGAGGGCGAAACCGTTCTAAACAACGCGGCGCGCGAACCGGAAGTGACTGACCTGGTGGAGATGCTGCGCAAAATGGGTGCGCAGATCGAAGGCGATTGCAGCTCGACGCTGCGTATTCGCGGAGTCGACAAACTCCACGGCACCGAACATACCGTGATTCCGGACCGCATCGAGGCCGGCACGTTTCTGGTCGCCGGGGCCATCACCGACGGTGATTTAACGCTGACCAATTGCGCGCCAGAGCATTTGGCCTCCATCATCGCCAAACTGGAGCAAACCGGTGTGCGCATCGAAACCGTGGACAAAACTACTGTGCGCGTGCGCGGCGCAAAGAAACTGATCGCCGCAGATATCACCACCGAGGAATATCCCGGTTTCGCCACGGATATGCAGGCGCAATATATGGCGCTGGCGACCCAGGCCGAAGGCGCTTCGGTCATCACCGAAACAATCTTCGAAAATCGTTACCTGCACGCCAGCGAAATGCTGCGCATGGGAGCGAACATCACCGTCGATGGCCGTCGCGCGGTGGTGCGCGGGCCCTCTCCGTTGACCGGCACCCCGGTAATTGCCAGCGACCTACGCGCCAGCGCTTCTCTGGTTCTCGCAGGGCTGGTTGCGGACGGGGAAACCATGATCGATCGCGTTTACCACATCGACCGCGGTTACGAAGACATCGTCAAAAAACTCCGCGGTGTCGGCGCGCAAATCGTGCGCCTGCACATCAAAGACTGATTTTCTAGCTAGCGCGATGGTAAGTTAATGACCTCAGAGATAACTGAGCCAGGCGTCGTTGCGCCACTGTTTCAACGCGGCGAACCACTTACAGAGCGGGTACAGCGTCACTACAACAATGACCCAAACCAAATACACGACCGGCAGCGAATAATTCCAACCTGGCGGCCGGGTAATCGGAAAATACTCAATACTCGGAGACTCAAACATCCAATGCGCCTGTCCATACCGCGCATAGCACACGACAACGGCGATTATGTGCATAAGAGGTATGTGCAGGAGGTAGTAGAACATCGGCACCTTCCCGACGATCAGGGCGGGTCGCAACCAGCGTGGAACGGTGGCGTCAAGCGCACGAAGAAAAAGCATCGCGGGTCCCAGGGTCATCAGCAGATATAGCAGCGACGGTGGATATTTAGTGGTATTCAGAAAAGAAAGTATTGTGAAAACGGTGGTTTTTTGCGCGCTCCATCGAAACGGGTCACCATATATATTCATTGCGCGGATCACCACAAATGCCGCGGTCAAACCAAGTCCCAAACGCAATAAAAAAGCTTGCCGGCGTTCAGGCTGCCACTTGTAAATTTGCCCGAGACCATAACCCGCCGCGGTGACTCCGACCCAGGGAATGAGCGGATATAAAACAAACACGGAATGCTGACCGTCGCTCCATAGGATGTTGGGGGAATGTAGGATTGACCAAATTGGATTTGAGGATTGGATGCCGTCGAGCAAGTTGTGACCCGCGATTAACACCACCCCGAAAGCCGTAACCCACGACGCCGGCATAAAAACAAGCGCCGATAGAACAATCATCGACCAGCCCAACGCCCACAAAACGATGAGCAGGGTCAGGCGATAGTCAAAATTAAACTGCCAGCCTAGAAACCGGACCACTACCAGTTCCAGAAAGATTAACCACAGGCCACGAGCAAACAGGAAGCGCGACAACTGTGCAGGCGATTGTTTTCGCAGCGAAAGGTACGCGCCCGTGCCGGTCAGCAGGAAGAAAACCGGTGCGCAGAAATGGGTGATCCAGCGCGTAAAAAACAAAGCTACGCTGGTGTGCGCGAGATCGGTGGGTTCAAAACCGGGATTCGAAAAGTAATCCCGTACGTGATCGAGCGCCCTGATGATCATAATGGCGCCGCGAACCACGTCGACGGATTCGATGCGGGCGCCACGTTTACTCGCGACGGCCTCGGTCATGAAGTGCCGCTCCGGCGGTAGTGTACCAAAGTTAAATATTTGTCTTAGTTAACGAACGCCGCCGGCAAACGTTTCTTATTTTTCGGGTTTTCTTGAAGGTTAGGGCTACGGCTGATACGATTTGCCCAAATGGCGGACGAGAAATTGCGCAAACATTTCGGCGATTACCTTGGGATGGCCGAAGTTGCCATTCTCCCCATTCTCGCGGTGCTCATTTCGCTCACAGCACTAGCAACCATCGCACGCTCCAGCAGGCTGCTGTGGGACACCTGGCACCAGTGGATGGCGGTCAGGGATACCGAGATGGTGCTTCTTGTGCTCGATCAGCTTTTAGTGGTGTTGATGCTGGTGGAAATTCTGCACACCGTGCGCATTTCTATCCGTTTCGCACACACTGGTTACCGAACCGTTTCTAGTTGTAGGACTGATTGCTTCGATACGACGCATTCTGGTGATTACCTTGGAAGCCGCGGCCCTGACAAAAGAGGGTAAGTGGACGACGCCCGAGGGCGCCACCATCTTTCATGCTTCCATGATTGAACTAGGCTTGCTTGGCCTGCTGGTTTTTGTGCTGGTGTACTGCATTACCCTATTGCGCCGCAGCCCGGAAAAGTCCAAGGAAGTTTTCAGCGATCCTGAAGTTGAGCAGGGTAACGCGAAGAACAATCCAAATGCAGCAGCCCCATCCCCCGACGCGGCGTAGCCATATCACAGCGACATTGCCCGTCCGCGCGTGAACGATTACCGCTTAAAACTTACGTTGACTTGTTTGTGCACCGGGCGAATCAGCTAGCGTGATTCACGTTTGAAGAAAATACTGCTTATGCAGTCTGGGCACTCGCCTGGCCTGGCTCGAAGGAATTAAGCGCACTGGCTTCGTCCTGCTCGATGTCCAGAACGCGGTCCAGCTTGGTCATCTTCAATAAATCGTGAACATGCTTGCTGGGATTCGCGAGCTTGAGCTGCCCGCCGTGACTACGCACCGAGGCATGCGTGCGAACCAATTCACCCAGTCCGGAGCTATCCACAAAATCCACCGCCGCCAAATTCAGCACAATGTGCTTTTTTCCTTGGTGCACCAAGCTTCCGATTACATCACGTACGGCGGCGGTGCCATCGGCCAGCGCCAGCCTGCCCACGATGTCGACCACGATGGCATCACCCAACTCTCGGGTGGTCACCTTGTTTTTCTGCGTCGCACCCTTTTTCATGCTCATCCCGAATTCGTTCAAAACTTGGCACGCAGTCGCTGCCATCTGCGGCGCTTCCGTGCGCACCACAATCAGAGAGTGCCCGTCATTCAGAACCTCCCGGAAATATGCGGAATCTTCCGCCGAAGCCTCTCCAGTGGTTGGCGATGGCGCGCTGGCATCGTGAGCGGCACTCTGGCCCACCGCGGCGCCAGTTCCTGCGCCGACCAATCCGAACAGTGCCGCCGCACCAAAACCGAGTGCAAAAACGGCACCGACCCCGGGAATCGCCAACGCCGTAGCCGCAACAACTCCCGCGGACATACCGGCCGCGCCTCCCATCAGGCCTCCGACATACGCGCCTAATTCCTTGCCGATGCTGGTGGCTTCGCGTTCGGAGCGTGTTAGATACACAATTGAATCCTGGGATACGCCTTGTTCAAGCAACTTTTTCACGGCCTCTTCAGCACGGTCGCGCTGAGCAAATACTCCAACGGCGGTTTCCATGGGAACCCTCCTCGTAAAGGCAGGCTCGCTCGCTGCAAAAATCTTGTGCAGGTCGAGCAGTTAGCAAAGCGAAGTGATACAGGACCAGTGGAGACAAACAAGCAACAAGACGGATCGTTTCCCAGTATGTCGCGCGGGGCGCGGGAGCGCGACGCTCGGAGTCCGGAAATCCGGCCTGCCCACATCCCCAAGGAACCCGGGACGGAGTTTATGCTCATTCACTCGGTACTTGTCAAGGCGAATATTGTGAGGGACCTTATACGCAGCTTTTCGGAACGTAGGTGTGCTGCAACACAATACACGACGGGCCAGATTGAACCTCAAGAGTTAGCTGCTCCTCAATCTTTCACCCTAAAGCAATCCCCGGCAATTTTTGCTACAATGCGGCACGTTTTGAATGCGGCTGCCGCGCAATTCTTTTAGCGCGTGCTGCTCGCTCGTGAGGATAGGAACATGTCCAACAGCGAACTGCTTCCCCGACTCGATACCGCAATCGCAGCAAAGAACCTGCTCAAGCATCCGTTCTATCAGGATTGGCAGGCCGGCAAACTTTCTCGCAAAGCCCTTCAGCTGTACGCCTCGCAGTATTACCGGCACGTTGAAGCTTTCCCGGCGCACCTTCGTGTGCTCGCGGCTCGTACGGACTGTGATCTCCGCAAGCTGGTGGAAGAAAATCTTGCGGAGGAAGAAGATCCAAACGGCTCACATCCGAAGCTATGGCGCGATTTCGCAATCGCGCTCGGTGTTCCGGAAGACGACATCACTTACTGCCCGTCGCTTCCCGGCACGCAAGCGGTGGTGCAAACCTACCGCGAAATTTGCGGCGACCGCCCCGTCGCTGAAGCGGTTGCTGCACTATACGCCTACGAATCTCAAGTGCCCGAAATAGCCACTACCAAGATCGAAGGGCTGAAGACCTTCTACGGCGTAACTAATCCGGAGGCGTTGGCCTACTTCACGGTGCACGAAGAGGCTGACAAGGCGCATCGCGCGGCATGGCGCAACTGGCTTGAGCAACACGCCCACGATGATTCCGAAGGAATCATGGCCACCACGGATGACGCGCTCAACGCGCTGTGGGGCGCGCTCGATGCCGTCCACTGCCCGCAGTCGTACCTGCAAAACTAGCTTTAAAGATCATCCGTAAAATATTCCGACAGTGTTAGGTTTTACAAATATCTCGAGGCAAAAACCGCAATTGTTGCTCAAGACTACTCTGAAATATTCGAATTAGTCTCGTTGCCATCATCTTCCGTCGTAGTGGTCGTGGTGGCACCGGCACCTGCGGCCTTCTGCTGCTTCTCGCGCGCTTCCTTAATCAAGGCCTTGCGCGACAAGCGTACCTTGTTGCCCTCGATGGAGAGCACCTTGACCAGAACCTGGTCGCCTAGTTTCAGCTCATCGCGAACATCGCGGATGCGATGTTCTGAGATTTCGCTGATGTGCAGCAAGCCGTCAGTGCCCGGGAAAAGTTCCACAAAAGCGCCAAATTCCGCGAGGCGCACAACCTTGCCAAGATAGGTCTTGCCGATTTCGGCGCTGGCGGTAATGTCCCGCACCATTTGCAAAGCGGCGTCGCCGCCCGCTCCACTGGTGGAGAAGATGTGCACCGTGCCGTCTTCCAGCACGTCGATCTTCACACCGGTGGTTTCGATGATGGACTTGATTTTCTTTCCGCCCGGCCCGATGAGGTCGCGGATTTTGTCCTGCGGAATCTTGAGCTTGAATAGACGCGGCGCAAAAGTCGAAATCTGCGTGCGGCCTTCGCTGATAGTCTTTTCCATGGTGTCGAGAATCTGCAAACGCGCTTTCTTGGCTTGCGCCAGCGCTTCACGCATCATGGCGATGCTGATGCCCAGAACCTTGATGTCCATTTGCAGAGCGGTAATTCCGTCCCGCGTTCCGGCCACCTTGAAGTCCATATCGCCGTAATGATCTTCGGCTCCGGCGATGTCGGTCAGGATGGAATACTTCATGTCTTCGCCGACCACCAAGCCCATGGCGATTCCCGCGCATGGGGCTTTCAGCGGCACGCCCGCATCCATCAAAGCCAGCGAGCCTCCGCAAACGGTGGCCATCGATGACGAACCGTTCGATTCCAGAATGTCCGACACCAGGCGCATGGCGTAGGGGAAATCCGCCTCGGGCGGCAACAAGCTCATCAGCGCGCGTTCCGCCAAAGCTCCGTGACCGATTTCACGCCGTCCGGGGCCACGCAAGAACTTCACTTCGCCCACGCTGAACGGCGGAAAATTGTAGTGCAGCATGAAGCGCTTGAACTGATCCTGCGCGAAGAGCAGGTCCTGGCGCTGCATATCTTCCTTGGTGCCCAACGTCAACGTGGCCAGCGCTTGCGTCTCACCGCGAGTAAATAACGCGGAACCGTGCACGCGCGGCAGCAAACCAACTTCGCAGGAAATGTGACGGATCTGGTCAAAGCTGCGTCCATCCGGACGCCGGCGCTTGTTCAACACGTCGTCGCGGAAAATATTCTCGCGCAAGCGGTCAAAGGCACGCTTGGCCAAAACACGCTTTTCTTCCTCTTCTTCCGGGATCGATTCTTTGAGCTCGTCCTTGATCGCGTCAATCAGCAGATAGCTTTCTTTTTTGGGGTGCTTCTCGGTATTGACGGCGTCATGGAGTTTCGTGCCGTACTTCTTCTCGATTTCCTTGTAGAGCGACTCGTCGAACGGGAGCGGGGCCACCGTAACTTTCTTGATCTTCAGTTGCGCGTGCAACTCCTTGATAGCCGCCACAATCTTCTTGATTTGCGCGTGGCCAAATTCGAGCGCATCCACCACCGCTTCTTCGGAGACTTCCAAAGCGCCGGACTCCACCATCACGATGGCGTCTTCTGTTCCGGCAATCACAATGTTCATCAAACTTTTTTTCTGATCGGCCACGGTGGGGTTGGCGACCAGTTGGCCGTCCAGCAATCCGACGCGTACTGCGGCGATGGGCTTCTCAAACGGGAGGTCCGAGCAATAGCAAGCTGCGGAAGCTCCGGTTACGGCAATCACATCGGGATCGTTGTCGCTGTCCGCGGACAACACCATGCTGACAATCTGTGTTTCGTTGCGCCATGACTCGGGGAACAGCGGGCGCATCGGCCGATCGATCAACCGTGAAGTCAAAATTTCTTTTTCCGATGGGCGCCCTTCACGCTTAAAAAATCCTCCAGGAATCTTTCCCGCTGAATAGGTATTTTCCCGGTAGTCCACGGTCAACGGCAGAAAGTCGCGATCATTC
>DATHGV010000241.1:0-3965 GCA_035490135.1 Candidatus Methylomirabilota bacterium | reverse complement strand
TCTCGCGGAATCGATGGAGCCGATCGCATGATTTACCGGGGTGTAGAATATACCGTCGCAGTGAGTCTTGAACCGGATGTTTGGCAATGGTGGTTCCAGATTGGCAATATTGTCAGTACCGGCAAGACGAAAACAAAGCTGTCCGAGATGGCCGCTCGCCGCACCCAAATAAAGATTAATGTCGCGCTTAGAAGGATAGAGGTTCCAATTTCCTTTATTGGGTAGATAGAAACCGCTAGCTCGGTCCTATATGCGTGGATGCCAACACTCGCCTTCCATGTAAGCCAAAGCAAATCTTCCGAAAGCTGCGCCTTGCAAAGAGGTGTGTGAGAGCAGCGAGTATGCCTTGCAAAGTGCTGCCGCGCTCTGCGCCGGTGTGCCCCGCGATATCGTCGGCAATCTCACGCCCGATTACGAATGGCGAATAGACGTGAGCGACGAAGTCGGAAAGGCGCTTTTTAGCTTCCGGTTCGTCGCGAGACGCGCACGTAAGGCCGCCTCAGCGGCGCGTCAATGTCCGGTTACCGAATTCACGCGCGCTCAGGCTGCCGGGCGATCCGGTGAACTGTCGTGGGAATAGCGCGTGCATTGCACGACGATCAGAAGAGCCGCCGCCTTCATCGCAATCGGGTCTCGCTCGCCCTTGGCGGCACATGCGAGAATCTTCGATGCGATTTCAACTTTGATCGTCGACGTGCGCTTCGCTTCGGGCAGCAATGCCGTGACATCGTTAAGAACCAGCTTCATCGATTCGATGAGGTCGGGCGGAAAAACTGCTCCTGCTGGGCTCACGGTCGCCTCCTTGGGTACATAATCCTGGAACGGCATCCATGCCGTGACAATTACTCACTGTGTGGCAACGCCGAGTTGCCACGGTGAGAGAGGCTTCTGATAATTCTCCAAGGGGGTACGACCGACGATGCGCCCGCCCTCGTAAAGCTCCGTGGCACAGCCCGCATATTGCCGGCCGCTGCCCTGCATCACCTGCCGGATCACCTGTTCGCCAAAGACAAATGCCTCGTCGTCATCGGATAACTCGATTTGACCGGTTACCTCGCGGGCCCTGCCATCGTTGTTTTCTAAAATGAACAGGTGATTCCGCACGAATTGAAATCTCATCATTTGCGACGACTCGGTGGGGGTACATCATGCGGACTACTACTGCTGTTCCATACAGAACACTTTATTGATTTGCCCAAAGAAAATGCCGGGAAGGTGAGCAATATTGAGCAGCGTTTCAGACAGTCAAGGCGCATACCGCTCACATAACCGCGCTGCCCTCGGCTTATTTCGGTGACAGAGAGTATTGTGCTCCCGCCTGCCGCTGATTTGGCTCTGTGCAAAGGAGGTTCGGATGGGAACAAAGCTCACGTTTGACGCTCAAGAGTTTCTCGCCGGGATGGGCGTAGGCAAGGCGGTCCTTAAACTTCAAAAGAATCAAAACGTGTTCCTGCAAGGCGACACTGCGGACACGGTCTATTACATTCAACAGGGCAAGATTAAGCTTACGGTAGTATCCCAACATGATAAGGAGGCCGTGGTCGGGATTCTGGGACCCGGCCAGTTCTTTGGTGAAGGCTGCATGAACGGCCACCCGCTGCGCATCTCGACCACCACCGCCATCGAAGATAGCGTCGTCACCTCCATTACAAAACAAGCCATGAAGACCGCGCTTCACGACCAGCCGGCATTTTCGGAATTGTTCGTGGCGTATCTTCTGACCCGCAACAGCCGGATTGAAGAAGACCTGATCGACCAGCTTTTCAATTCGAGTGAGCGGCGGCTTGCCCGCATGCTTCTGCTGCTGGCGCATTTCGGCAAGGAAGGCTCGTCACAGCCAATCACCCCGAATATCAGCCAGGAGACACTGGCGGACATGATTGGCACCACAAGGTCGCGCGTCAGTCAGTTCATGAACAAGTTCCGCAAGCTCGGCCTGATCAGCTACAACGGCCACATCGAAGTCAACAGTGCGCTGCTCGACGCCGTGCTGCACGACAAGCCGGAGCTGAAAGAGGATGAGTAGAGCGCGATCATGGTGCTGCCGACCCTGCAAGATTGAGCTGAGGGGCATCAGTCTTGAGACGCGCCTGCCGATAGCTGCACTTTCTCCTGGCCGGTGAGCAATAGTGATCAGCATCCAACTGAGCAATGGTGTTACCCCCAGCGGGCGGCGACCGCACGTGTCGAGCTCCGCCCAGGCAGGAGTATCCATGGACGCGATCCCTCACTCCCCCAATCATCTCTTGGCAGCGTTGCCAGCGGCTGACTTTAGGTTGCTCCGCCCGCATCTTCACACCATCGAGCTGGTGCAGGAGGTAGTTTTAGTGGCGGCTGGCGAGGCGCTAACGCACGTCTTCTTTCCCAACAGTGGCGTCATTTCGCTCGTTGTAAGCCTTGCAGGGGGCGAGAAAGTCGAAGTGGCAATGATCGGCATCGATAGTGTGTTTGGCGGATCGGCAGCCCTGGACGGCAGTATTTCGCTAACTGACGCCATTGTTCAGCTTCCGGGCACCGCCTCAACCCTTGAGGTAGGACGCCTGCGGACCATCGCCAACGAAAGCATCGCCTTTCGCACCATGCTTATTCGGCACGAGCAGGCGCTCTTTGCACAGGCTCAGCAGTCCGCTGCCTGTAATGCCTCTCACTCGGCGGAGTCCCGGTTGGCGCGCTGGCTTTTGCGGACGCATGATTTGTCGGAGGCAAAAACGCTGCCGCTGACCCAAGAGTTCGTGGCCCAGATGATCGGCGTGAGGCGCAACGCCGTGTCCCTCATTGCTCATGAATTGCAGCAGGCAGGCTTGATAAAATATTGCAGGGGTCACATCCAGATCACAAATCTGGAGGGTTTAAATGACCTCACTTGCGAGTGTTACACAGCAGTCAAGATCCAACACCATCGGTTGCTGAATGAGGGTTAGAGATAGAGTCGATACTTATAAATCCAACGAGTCAATTTCGAACATTGACGGTGCCGCATGTCGAACAATCAAAGGCTTGTCTGAGCAGAAAAGACCGCATCACTGAATAAATCTTTCTCGCCAATAGCAACTGCGCAGTCCAGAACTGGACGACTGCGCCGAATCATCGTCGCACCGGACCCCGGCAGGAGCCTCAGTGATGTCTCCCGACAAGTGCCGACTTGAATTGCGTATGCAGTTAGGAAGCGCCGAGGCGCGAGGGGAGATCAACGTCCTCATCAATTCCGGTGAATTGCTCCGCGCGATGGGGTGGTCACCGGGATTGCAACATTGGACCCCGTCGTGCTGTGAAGCGATGGAAGATGAGCAAGCAGACGGAGATGTCTTGCTTCTGGAAAAAGCTCTCGGAGCAGGAATGACAATCCTCTATCGCCTGCCGAGAACAACCACTTGACCTCCGACCGCACACGCCATCTTCGTAGTCATCTCTTGGAGTCGCGACAATGACCGGCGATCAATCCCGAAGATTAAGCGTAGGCGCTCGCGTCTGTAGGGGCTAAGATAAGAATGATCGAGGCACAGTCGCGGTTCGGGAAAAATAGATCGACGTGAATGAGCAAAACGAGACAGCGGTCGGTTTCGGATGATGCTAAGGATGCGCAACTAAAAATGGGTCAGAAGCCTATAACGCTTTAGCGGGCCAACGAGGAAAAAGCCACCGACTCCAACCGGTGGCTTTTTTCTTGTCGACAATGGTGACGGTTGACGAGCGATTCGATGGTGATCATGGATTCACGCTTGCGCCCTTCACGGCGCAAGGCGAATAGATCATGATCACATTAGCCGCCAGAGCCCTCAATAGTATATGCATCAAGCGAATCCTTGGTGTTCTTGAAGAACGCGCGAAACAACAACGCAACTTGCCGATGATGATTTCGCTTGGAGACCTGGGGAAACGAGCGGGCAGAGCGGAGAATGTTGCGCCTATGCTCAAAAAGGTCCGCCTTACTGTAGAGCGGTCGGTCTACCGGCAGCACGCGAGCA
>DATHGV010000240.1:0-34295 GCA_035490135.1 Candidatus Methylomirabilota bacterium | reverse complement strand
TGAGACGCTGGAGAGTAACGTGCCGGGGATTTTTCTGGCTGGCGTGGTGATCGGTGGCCGGCATACGAGCGAGATATTTATCGAGAACGGTAGATTTCATGGGAAGTTGATAATTGATTCGTTGGCGAGCAGGGCGCACGCAGCTCGGTAATTGCTGATAGTTGTTGGACGCAAATTTGCCCGATGGGTGGGCGTTTGTTAGAGTTAGAACATGGCATCAGGCCTCCGGGAAGTGGCTGAGACTTTCAGTACGTTGGCGAAGGGCTTCAGCGTCACATTTCGCAATATATTCCGCAAAACGGTTACGGAAAATTATCCGTACGAGAAAGTGCATTTTCAGCCACGTTATCGCGGGATTCACGTGCTGCATCGCGATGAGAATGGGCTGGAGAAGTGCGTCGGGTGCTTTTTGTGCGCCGCGGCTTGCCCGGCGAACTGTATTTACATTGAGGCAGCGGAAAATACCGACGTGAACCGGATTTCGGCGGGCGAACGGTACGCCAGCGTTTACAATATTGATTATTCGCGGTGTATTTTCTGCGGCTATTGCGTGGAAGCGTGCCCGACGGATGCGATTACCCACGGGCATGGCTTTGAGCTGGCGACGTATGACATCAATTCGCTGGTTTACCGCAAAGAGCAACTACTAGAGAAGAGTCCGGTTCCAGAAACCAGCGCTTCACGATAAAATTCCCTCCATAAAATAAACATTTCAACGATGCTTTTTTGAATGCAGGCGAGTGCGCTGAGATTCGTAATGAATGCAATCGTGCGCCTCGCCTTCATTCGTATTGCGCGACAATACAAAATCAGCCGCAACAACTCTCCCAACCGCTACGATGACTTGCAGTTGAACGAAGCGTGAAGCCGTCGACGCGAAAGCGTTCGTATGATTACACGGTGCTTTCGCGCATTCTCTCTGACCTTTGCGTCCCATAAGTTATATTATGTTAACTACGAAATCAGGAACTCCTGTGGACCCAACCTCCGAAGTTTTTGGGGGCTTCCTTCTTCTCTTTCGCTGAGTCGCACCGACCACGCACCCCACTCAATCTATTCATCTACTTACGATTCGCGGCCGTCAGTGCTTTGCGGTTTTCTGCTGGTCCAATTCGTACTTTATGTTTTGCTCGACGAGGTGCGGGTCGGCGCCGACGATGCGGCGGCCGTTGATAAAGATTGTGGGCGTACTGGAGACTTGGAGCGCCAGGCCGTTTTCGCGGCTCGCGTCTACGGCGGCGGCGGCGGCGGCGCTGGCCAGGCAGGTCTTGAAGGTATCGAGATTCAGGCTGATCTGCGAGGCGTAGTCGGTCAGCTTGGCGTAGGAATTCTCGGGCGAGATGATGTCCTGATTGTCGTATATGAGGTCGTAGAGCTTCCAGAAGGCCTTGGGGTCCTGGTTATAGGCGCACCGGCCGGCGATAGCAGCGCTACGCGCCCAGGGGTGCTGCTCAAGGGGGAAATCCTTGAACACTAGGCGCACCTGGGAATAGTTTGCCAAGAGGCCCTGCAGCACATCGTGGAGGCCCCTGCAGACCGGGCATTCGAAGTCGGAGAATTCGACCATGGTTATGGAGGCCTTGGGGTCGCCCCATACGGGCGCATCCTTGATCTGGAGCTTGGCTCGATTCTCTGCCATGGGGTCCTTGGTCAGGTCGGAGAGTTCCCCACGCAATAGATACTTGCCGTCTTTGCTGACATAAAACTGCACGGCTTGCACGTTGTCTTCAATCTTTACGGAAATGTCGGTAGCTAGCAATCCGGGAATACTCGATTCCTTGAGGGCGCCGACGGTCACTTGCACGTCTGGGCCGAAGGCATAGAGATTGCGGAGATAAGCTTCCACGGATTTTTGTATTGGGGACGGTGAGGTGCTTGTTGCGGAAGGTGCCGGTGCGGGTGATTTGGATTGTTGCGCGAAGAGAGTCGGCGCGATGAGGAAACAAAAAGCGGCGGCAAGACATTGTTTCGTAAAGGTATTCACGCGTCTCCTCTTTTTAGAGCTGCTCTTTGATTTGGAAATGCCAAACCTAATCAGGGAATCCAACGCTGCGCGATCGGGAACGGACGACCAAAACCAAAAGCCCGCGAAGTAATTTTCAGGCCAGGTGCGGCTTGCTTACGCTTGTACTCGTTGCGGTCCACCAGTAACGCAATGTCGCGCACTAGTTTCAGATCATAGCCGCAGCGATCGGCAATCTCCTGTGGACTCTGTAAATCCTCAATATAGGCTTTGAGGATGCGATCAAGGACGTCGTAGGGAGGCAGGATGTCTTCATCCTTTTGATCGGGGCGCAACTCCGCTGAGGGCGCTTTATTGATGGTCGACTCAGGGATCACTTCCCTCTCGCGATTAATCCAATTGGCCAGTTCGTAGACCATCAATTTGGGAACGTCTGAAAGGATCGCCAAACCTCCGGCCATGTCCCCGTACAAAGTGCAATATCCTACCGCAAGCTCGGATTTATTTCCGGTGCTGAGCACCATGGAGCCAAATTTGTTCGATAACGCCATTAGGTAATTTCCGCGGATGCGCGCTTGAATATTTTCCTCGGTGACATCCGGCTTTAACGTTCTAAAAATTGGGGCGGTGACTTTTAAATAGGCGTCGAACACGTCCCCGATAGGCATGGTAATCATGTCGATGCCGAGATTTTTGGCGACGGCCTCCGCGTCGGTCTTGCTTCCCGGCGAAGAATACGGGCCGGGCATGGAGACCCCGAGAACATTTTCTGTTCCGAGCGCATCCACAGCGATGGCAGCGACTACTGCGGAATCGATGCCGCCGCTAAGGCCGACTAAAACTTTTTTGAAGCCGCATTTTTGAACGTAATCAACGGTGCCGGTCACAATCGCCTGGTAAGCGTAGGCGATTTCTTCATGCGGCTGGTCGTGGATTTCCCCTTTCCCGGTCACGGTATCGAAGAACACCAGGTCTTCCTCGAAGGCGCGGGCTTGCGCGGCAACTTTACCGTCGGCGGTGAGCGCCATGCTGGCGCCATCAAAAATCAAGCTGTCATCGCCGCCGACCTGATTCACGTAGACGATGGGCCGGTTATGATGCACGGCGATGGAACGCAACATCTCAAGCCGCAAGCCTCGCTTGTCGATGGTGTAAGGAGAAGCAGAAATATTCAGAAGGACGGTAGTTCCCTGCGCGATAATTTCGGTTACCGGATCTCGATCATAGCGGCGATTAGCCCAGAAATTTTTATCGTTCCATACGTCTTCGCAAATGGTGATGCCCAGCTGTTCGTGTCCAAGTCCAAAGACGGATTGGCGGTCGGCCGGTTGAAAATATCGTGATTCATCGAAGACATCGTAGGTGGGCAGGAGCATTTTGCTTTGCTCAAAGACAATGCGGCCTTCGCAAATCAATGCCGCTTTGTTGGCGATGGATTTCCCGATGGATTTTTCGCGGCCGTTTCTCACTCGCCCGGCATAACCTACGATGGATGGCAACGGCAGCTTCGCCGCGAGTTCCTTCAATTCCTTGTGATTGCGGTCGATAAAAGCGGGGCGTTCCAGCAGGTCCTGAGGTAAATAACCGCAAAGGCAAAGCTCAGAAAAAACGGCGAGGTCCGCCCCTCGTTGATGAGCGGTAGTGGCCAGGCTCAAGATGCGAGCGGCATTGCCTACAAAATCGCCGACGGTGGGATTAAACTGCGCGAGCGCTATTTTCATGCCCGGATTTGAGGATACGGTTCGTTGGGTTTGAAAGCAAATGGTGCGGGATGCGATGTTGCGGAGTGGAAAAAGAGGCGGCGGTTATTCCGAAATTCCCAGGGAGGCCGCTTCCCTGCTGGGTTTTGGATCAATCTTAAGGGACGGATGGGCAGACGGCTCTACCAAATGCATAATGGCCGGCAGCAGCTCGTTATACAGGCTCATCTTATCGAGTAGCGCGGCGGCGCCGTAACTTGCGGCGAGAGATTTAGCTTCTTCATCGTTAGCGAAGGAGATGGCTAAAGTATATTCAATACAATTCAGCTGGGACCGAACGATGGGAGCTGGCAGTTCACGCTTTTGCGGCAGGTGCAAATCGAGCAGCAAAAGGTCGGGTTTCGAATCCGCGACTAATTGCATGGCAGCGCCAAAGCAGGAAGCCTCTCCGACAATGTGTATTCGCGGTTCGTCCACGAGAAGCTTTTTGATGGCTTCGCGCATAATCTCGCTGTCGTCGGCCAATAGTACCTTAATAGGTAATTTTGACTTAACCGCCATACATGTCCTCCGGGCGCCTGGAGACGAAAGAGTTATAGCAGAAGTGGTTGAATGAAGCTAGTTTTAGCGCCAATGTAGGGCAACCAACAATACCCTGACAGAACTGCATGAAATGATGTTTCCCACAAAAAAAAGGGCTCCCGAATGTGAGTCGGGAGCCCGAGAAAATTTAGAGGTCTCTTCAATTAAACGCTGAAGGAACTGCCGCAACCGCAAGTGCTCTTCACGTTGGGATTATTGAATTTGAAGCCGGCGCCTTCAACCGTTTCGATGTAGTCGATTTCAATGCCGTCCAGGTACATGGAACTCATCTGGTCGACGGCAACCTTCAGACCGTCAAACTCAAAAATCTGGTCGGTATCGTTGGTTTGATTTTCAAACGCCATGTGATATTGGAACCCCGAGCAGCCACCGCCTACGACGGCGACGCGCAGGGCCACCGGCGAAGGGTTCTGCATAGTCATGATTTCTTTGACTTTGGTGCTGGCAACGGGCGTCAGATTAATCATAATTCCTTTGGCCTCCGGTCGCTGGCTCAGGCCGCGATCCTGGATTCATTATAGCAAACCTTTTGAACTGCTGCACGGCGAGGCGTTCGAAACGCACACGCCGATGGAAACCCTGTCCGGCACTTTTCTGAAAAACGCCGGGAGGTTCGCTTACAATATGATGCATCTATGGCACATAAAGTCACTTTGATACCGGGCGAAGGGATTGGCCCAGAGGTAGCTTCCGCGGTGCGCCGCATCCTGGCGGCGACCGGCGTGAAGATTGTGTGGGAAGAGTTGGAAGGCCGCACCGACAAGAGCACCGAGAAGGGTCAGCTGGTCAGTCAGTCGGCAGTTGACTCCGTCAGACGCAACCACGTTGCGCTGAAGGGACCGATGGCTACCGCCATTGCGGGGGGCGCGCCCAGCGTGAACGTGGCATTACGCAAGACGCTGGATTTGTACGCAAACTTACGGCCGGTGAAGAACCTGCCCGGTGTTAAATCGCGATTCGAAGGCGTGGATGTGGTGTTGGTGCGGGAAAACACCGAGGACTTGTATTCAGGATTGGAACATGAGGTTGTTCCGGGGGTGGTGGAGAGTTTAAAAATCATCACCGAAAAAGCCTCTACGCGCATCGCGCGGTTTGCGTTCAGCTACGCCAAAAAAATGGGCCGTAAGAAAATTCACGCCATTCATAAAGCAAATATCATGAAATTGTCGGACGGTCTTTTTTTGAAGTCGATCCGTATCGTGGCCAAGGAATTTCCGGAGATTGAATACCTGGAGATGATCGTCGATAACGCGTGCATGCAAATTGTGCTGAATCCACAACAGTTTGATGTGCTGCTGCTGCCCAATTTGTACGGCGACGTGATGAGCGACCTGGCCGCTGGATTGGTTGGAGGACTAGGGGTGGTTGGAAGCGCGAACATCGGTGATGACGCGGCCATGTTCGAAGCGGTCCACGGCACAGCGCCGGATATCGCGGGCAAAGGATTCGCAAATCCCACGGCGTTACTGTTGAGCAGCATTCTAATGCTGGATCATCTAGGGGAGCGCGGCGCTGCGCGGAGTATTGAGGCGGCGCTGGAAAAGGTTTATCGCGAAGGTGTGCACACCACGCGCGACGTCGGAGGTCAAGCCGGCACGGATGAATTCACCGAGGCGGTGATGGGGGCGCTAAAGTAGACGGCGTTGTTTTTCCTGACAGGGTGTAGTTGTAACCCAGAATGCGTTCCCGTTTGTTAATGCATCCGGGGCAACTAAAATTTAATTGCCTAGATTAAAAGAAATTTAGCTTTCTGCAATTTTTTGTTGTTTGAGTATTGTGGATCGAAACTATTCTTATAATACTAAGCGTCCGATACCTTCCAGGTAGCATCCAAAACGATTGTGAGACCAGGCGTCACACTTTTATGCACGATTATGCTCGCGTCATGGTTCCCCGCCCGGGCGCAAACGTCGCTGCGCCAGCAAAATGAGCCCGCCGCCCAAACGGAAAACAAAGAAGCAGATAAAAATAAGCCTTCGTTGCTGACGCCACTGAAGCCCACAACGGAAGACCACACTTATCATCCCGTTACTGGACGTCAACGGATGCGATGGTTCCTTAGCAACACAATTGGTCCGCCGCATCTTGTAGGCGGTCTGTTTACCTCAGCTTTTGGCACCGCCGTGGATAGACCGAAAGAATATGGACCCGGGTGGGCAGGATTTGGCGACCGCTACGGAATGCGGCTCACCGGCATTTCAACCGGAAACGCTATCGAAGCGAGTGTGGGAGCACTGTGGGGAGAAGACCCGCGCTATTTTCGTGTGCCGGGCGAATCTTTTAAGAGAAGGCTGAGCAATGCCGTGCAACTTACGTTTGTGGCCCGGAGGCGTGATGGCCACTTCGCACCTGCCTACGCTCGTTATATGGCTATCTCCGGGAACAATTTTCTGTCAAACACATGGCGCGTTGATAGCGAGGCTAACACGCACGATGCGGTTATCAGGACAGCGGACGGCTTCGCGGGGCGGTTCGCCAGCAATCTTTTTGAGGAATTCTGGCCGGATATTAAAAACTTTGCATTTCATCGCTCGCACTAACAACAACTGCATGATTAGACTTCCCCGCTAGAGTGAAGTCACCTCGGGGACAATGCGCGGTTAGGTCGCAGTGAGTACCGACAAATTATTTTCTGTGGTCCACCGACGAAGAGCCTATCTACGAGTTCCAGGCAACTTTGGAAAGCTGCTGTTTGCGCGACTCCCATTCGGACCCTGAGAGCAGACGCGGGGCGACGTCAATCAGGCGAGGAATAAGTTTGAAGACCTTCGCCGCGGACCACGGGTGGCCGTCACGGGTCCGATACTCGCGTATGTTGAGGGCATCGGCCATGCTGGTGAAGGAAATATCCTGGACGATCATTTCGGCAAGAAATTTGAGGGTCTGCGTTTCAAGCGGATCGTCTTCCAGATGGCGGCAGTCGGCAGCGATGCGGAGCCCGAAGGGGATCTCTTCGGAGCCAAGTTCGGCCACGGGCTCTTCGGGCTGCTTACCCGAGATTTCGATCTCGCGTTCCCACTCGAGGGCGACGAGGCTCCAGCCGGCATCATGCATCTTGGATAGGTACACGGAAGTGGGGAGAATGGTGACCTTCTCGCGAATACGGTCGATTTTTTTCACCGGAGTGCCCTCCTGAACTTTTCTTTGGATACGCTCAGCTAAACCTGGCCCTCTAAGAAGAGCAAGATTGCAGCCCATTCGATGCAATCTGTAACTTCAAGAAGCGAAATTATTTAGAAATAATTGGCGCCGCTGAACGACCGGGACTTTGTCCGAATGCGGGACGGGGCGTTGCGATGGTGGACACCTGATTTCAATGGCGTCGTCGAAGTCATCTTGCTGCCCAAAGCCGTCTGCGACCGTCACTATCAGTGTCCGGTATTGCGACAGGTGCATTCTGAAAACGGACATTGCCGCCGCAGCATTTGCACCGTAAATGATTACAATGTGGTGTTTAGCATTGGCCCGTCTGATGCTACGTCTTCTACAACGGGGGAAACACATGACCTTTCTCAACGATCTGAAAACTGCCCTGCGCTCACTGTCCAATGCCAAGGGGCTGACGATCACCGTGGTGCTGACCCTCGCGCTCGGCATCGGGGCTAACGCCGCCATCTTCACGCTGGTTCGGGGCGTGCTGCTCCGTCCGCTCGTCAATCGCGATGAAAACCGCCTCATCTACATACGGCAGAGCGCCCCCGGCTTGCAGACTGACAACACCGCGTTCTCCGTACCCGAGATCCAGGACCTCCGCGCCAGCATCAAAAGCGTCAAGGAATTCGGGGACTTCTCCGTCTTCGGCTTTACCATGGTTGGTCTCGGCGAGCCGCGCGGAGTACAGGCTGGTGTGGTTGGCGGTAGCTATTTTGAAGTGATGGGCTTGCATCCGGTCCTCGGGCGCTTACTTGACATGCGCGATGACGGCCCCAGCGCTGCCGGTGCCGCAGTGCTGACCTATCGGTACTGGAACACTGTTCTTAAGAAAGATCCCTCGGTCATTGGTAAGACCATCCGGCTCGAAAGCTTCGGTGCGCGCACCGCTACTGTTGTGGGCGTCCTTGAACCGTCCGTTCCGTATCCCGGCGAAACAGAAATGATGGTCAACGTGGTCTGCAGTCCGCACCACCTCTCTGCCACCATGGTTACGGGACGCGTGCATCGGATGACGGAACTTTTCGGCCGCCTGGCCCCAGGCGCAACTCTGGAGCAGGCGCGCGCGGAGCTAATCGGCGTGCACCAGACGATGATGAAAGACCACCCCGACGCGTATCCACCGAATGCCAAATACAGTATCGACACTAAGCTAATGCGCGACCAGATAACGTCGGGTGCCCGAACTATCCTGCTCGTTCTTCTAGCTGCGGCCGCGCTGGTATTCATCATCGCTTGTTCCAATGTGGCCAACTTGATTCTGGCGCGCACCGTTCGACGAGAAGGGGAACTGGCGATTCGCGCCGCGTTGGGCGCTACAAACTCCGCGCTGCGCCGCACTCTACTGGCAGAAAGCATTTTGCTCTGTGGGGCCGGGGCGTTGCTGGGCGTACTCAGCGCGCGCCCGATGGTTTCCATCCTGGCGAGCTATGCATCACGATTCTCTGTTCGCGCACTCGATCTGGAAGTGGACTCCAGCATGTTGTGGGTCGGCGCTGGGCTGGCGCTTGTCGCCGCAGTGGTGCTGGCCTTTGTTCCACGTCTGCCTTCTGCTGATAGCTCAAACGGCATAGGGCTTCCGAGCGGCAGCGTGCGCATCACCGGCAGCACCAGCCGCCGCCTGCGGCTCTTCGCGGTAACGCAAATCGCTGCGTCGTTTTTGTTGCTGGCAGGTGCTAGCATGCTGGTCAAAACGCTACTGGCTCTGCAATACGCGCAGACTGGCCTGGATACCGATCACGTGCTTACCATGAACGTTCCGATCATGTCTTACGGCAAGACGCCCGACCAAATTGCCGGCTTCTATCGCGAAACAGTCCGCCGCATCGCTGAACTTCCTGGCGTCCAGAATGTTGCGATCGGCATGAGTATTCCCTGGCGTGACTCGGGCGGCTTCGGTCCGGGTTTGCAATTCAACGCCGAAGGCCACGTTCGAGGCAACGGCGAAGAAGATCCACGCGCCCAGTTTCGGGCGGTGTCCCCTGGATATTTCGCGTCGCTCGGCATTCCAATTGTTGCCGGACGCGATTTCAAGGAGTCCGATCGCAAAGACGGGGAGCACATCGTCATTATCAGCCAGACCGTTGCGCAGCGTATGTTCCCCAATCAGGATGCGGTCAACCGCCATGTCATGTGGACAGACCCGGTGATAAAGTTCATCCCGGGGTTCACCCCCGAGCCTCTGCGCATCGTTGGCGTGTACGGCGATTTCGATGACGAGCACGTCATACCCGGCCCGGCCATGACCATATATCTGCCCTTCGAGCAATTAATGTTTGGAGGCAACGTGTTCGTGCACACCAGCGCAAATCCGTATGGCTTGGTATCGCCGATCACACGCATTATCCATGACCTGTCGACGGACCAGCCTGTGGAGCACCCCGCCACGCTTTCGGATGTTCGCTCGGAAAAGCTTACGGCGGACCGGCTGAACTCTATCGTGTTCGGAGGCTTTGCGATTGTGGCGCTTGCAATTGCTGTCGTGGGCGTCGCCGGGGTGCTGGCCTTTTCGGTGAGTGCGCGGACGCGCGAATTTGGCATCCGGCTGGCGATTGGGTCGCAGCCAAGCCGTTTGCTGGCGGGCGTAATCGCTCAAGGCGCGGTCATGGCTGCGGTCGGCGTGATAACCGGCACAGTGTTGGGGTACGGGATTGCTCGGCTGGCGAACAGATATTTCGAAGGCATGCAAATGCCAAGTACGCTGCCAGTGGTGGCTTCGGCATTTGTGCTGCTGGCCGCCGCGGTAGTCGCTTCTGCGCTGCCAGCAGTGCGCGCAGCGCGCGTGGACGTGATGCAGGCCTTGCGGTCGGATTAGTCACTCAAACTCAAAGTCGCGTCCTCGGCATCAATCGCAGCAGCGCACGCTTGCGTTAGTTGCGAAGAAGGAGGATGAAGTGAGTTTATGGCCCCTCATCGTTTTTCATATCTGTGCTGGAACAATCGCGTTGCTGTCCGGCTTCGTAGCAATGTCACTGCGCAAAGGTTCCCGAGACATGGCTTGGCTGGAGACGTGTTTGTCGTATCCGTGCTGGCCTTGGGCGCAAGCGGCACCATCGCAGGGCTCATCAAATTCTACCTAACGAATTCTCAAGCTCAACTGGCTAACTTTTTCGTCGGCACTCTGACCTTCTATCTGGTGGGAACGGCGTGGTGGGCCGCGCGGCGCAGAGATAGCGAAACGAGCATTTTCGATTGGGTTGCTCATTGCGGTTGTCGGTTGGAGCTGTGCTAGTAATCTCCGGTCTGGAAGCGGCCGATGGCCAAACAGGATTGAAAAATGACTTTCCGGTCGCGCCGTATTTCGTCTTCGGTTCCGTGGCGCTGCTTTCTGCCGCTGGAGACGTTCGCATGCTTACGCACGGCGGTGTTTTCGGAGCGAAGCGGATCGTGCGCCATCTTTGGCGGATGTCATTCGCTTTTTTGATCGCCGCGTTTTCGTTTTTCCTCGGCCAGCAGAAAGTAATGCCCGCATATATGCGCGGATCGAAGCTGCTTTTCGTGCCGCCTCTGCTGATACTAATAGTGTTGATTTACTGGCTGTGTCGCGTGTGTTTCACAAACGTGTTCAAGAACAAATTGATGGCTGCCAAGCCGACAGCTGTCCTTTCCTAACCTCAACCCATTCCTTGGCTGTGTTTGCTGCGACCGCCGATTCCGATTTTCGTCAGAGGCTTTTCGTGAGAGACTACCGCCGAATTATTCGACTGGAGATGCCAAATGAAAACGCTAGCAACGATTGCTCTGACGCTCACTCTTTTTACTTCCTTATTCGCACAGGACGTCATGAAATACGGCGTCAAACACATCAAAGTGTTGGCCGAGGATGACAAGGTGCGCGTCTTGCATTTCACTCCATCCAAGGGGGACAAAACTCCCGTTCATTCCCATCCCGAAACGGTGTTGTACGTTATCAAGGGAGGCAAAATCCGCACTACCTTACCAGACGGAACCTCGACAGTAGTGGAATTGAAAGCCGGTCAGGCCTCCCTGCGCGCCCCGGTCACGCACTCCGACGAAGCGCTTGATGACATCGATGCCATCATCATCGAACTTAAAAAGTAATCTTCATCCGTTCCAGGATGGAGTTCATTAGTGTTTCAGACGAGAGTTATTACACGACGAAAAAAATCAACGAGGGCTTCAGCGTGGAATTTTGTCGTAAGCCATCAAAGCGAGCAACAACGGAATGTGCAGCACGGTGGCGTGCATGAGCCACTTGGCGCGCACGTTGGTCTTGGTGCTGGCGGCCCAGAGGGCTACCTGAACGAGCGCGGTGCTTACCACCAAGGCGCCGAAAAAGTATAAAACTCCCGCCAGGCCCAGCAACGCAGGAAGCAAACTGACCGCCACGAGGCCGGCGGCGAACCACACGATCTGACGAAATGTGCGCGTGCCATTGCGGTCGACTACCGGCAACATAAGAATACCCGCGCGCGCGTAGTCTTCGCGGTACATCCAGGCGATGGCGTGGAAATGCGGGAACTGCCAGAAGAAAAGAATGGCGAAGAGCAGCCATGCGCCGCGGTCGAGCGAGCCGCTGGCGGCTACCCAACCGATCATGGGCGGCACCGCGCCGGGAAAAGCGCCGACGAAAGTTGCCCACACAGTGCGCTTCTTCAGCGGAGTATAGGCCAGAAGGTAGCTGAGGCAAGTGAGCGTGCCCAAGGCACAGGCCAGCAGGCCGCCCACGAGATAAAGATCGACGGCCCCGGCGATCGATAGAACCACGCCGAAGAGCAAGGCTTCGCGCGGTTGAACAACGCCGGTGGGAATCGGGCGGCCTGCGGTGCGGCGCATGAAGCGGTCGGAATCTCTCTCAATGTAATGATTCAGTGTGGCGGTTCCCGCGGCAATCAGCATGGTGGCAAACACCGTATGCAGCATATGCAGCCAATTCACCGGGCCACGCGCGCCCATGTAATAGCCGGCGGCAGTAGTTATCAGAACGAGAAAGGAAACGTCAGGCTTGGTGAGCGTGATAAAAGCATTGGCGCGAGAGGACAACGTTAATTCGGTGGTGCGCGCAGTGCTCATTAAATGGCCACCGGCCGCTGCGTGGTAGCAGGCAATTCCCTTCTGCGTGGGACCAGACGATAGCAGAGTAAAACAATCAATACCGAAACGCCAAACAGTATAGCGCCGACGACAGTGTGCAGAACGGTCAGCGTGACCATGAGCGGCATCGGCTGCGGTGCGTCGGCAGTGGTCAGGCGCGACCAGTAGGCTCCGAGACCGAGGAGTAACTGTGTGCCAAGGATCGCATGTACCAAGATGCGCGTTTTGGAAATGACTGCGGATTTTTCAAAGCGCCTGCGCAGGACCGCAGCAAGCCAGATAACCATGCCCAGGACGACTAACGCGCCTACCATGTGCGGCCACACGGGGATCTCTTTATGGCGGAAGCCGGCACCCAGAATCACCTGAAAATAAATTACTGCGGCGTTTGCAATGGCGAGGGAGTGAATTGAGGGGGAGCCAGTGTCTTCCACTTGAGGCTGATCGGAAATCCACCACCGACTGGTGAAGACCGCAATACTTAAGAGCGCTGCAAAGACAATCTGCGCGAAACAGGCGTGGATAACCGGTAGCCAGTAATGGAGTAGCTTAATCACGACTTCCCCGCCAAGGACCGCTTGGGCGGCAATTCCGACGACAGCGATTACGCTAAACCAGCGCAGCCACCGTCGCTCGTCTTTGGCCCACACCCAAACAGCCAAGGCAATGGAAAGCAGCCCTAAAACTCCTGCAATTACTCGATGAGAGTGTTCGTAGCGGATGCCACCCACCATCGGCGGTGTGAGTGTGCCGTAGGAAAGCGGCCAATCTGGAACGGAGAGGGCGGCCTCGTTGGAAGTAACCAGGGCGCCGGCGATAAGGAGGAGGACGGTCCAGCAGACCACAAAAATCGCAAACCGATGGACAGACGGATGGTAAGTGGTCGTCATTGGCCCAAGTCCCAACGGCGGATTATACATGAGTGGCGGAATGGCGCTATGAGGAAAATGGCGTTCAAATCCTTCAAAAATCCAGAACTAATCGAAACGACGGAGCGCACCGCAGCACCGCACAGAGCGCTTCAAACTTGAGATGCTGCAGCGGGGATACTCGGCGCAGGCGGAATTACTGCGCTCGCGGTGTCGAGCCCGATAGCTCGCAGGACGAGGTCTTTCAGCGCGGCTATGAAGTATGGCGAGTCGCCCAACGCAGGCATCATGCGAAATGTTTCGACGCCCAGCTTTTTTGCTTCCTCGCGAGCCTCGATATTGATTTCGTGGAGCGTTTCAATGTGTTCGGTGACGAAAGAAATGGGCACCACCAGCATTTCCTTCACGCCTTCGTGGGCCAGGCGCTCGATGGTGGTGGCCAAGGGCGGCTGGAGCCATTTGGCAGGGCCGACCCGGCTTTGATAGCAAAGAATGTGCGTCCGGGGCCAGTTCGGAAACTGTTGCGCGCCTTTCTCACAGGTCAAACGCACGGTTGCTTCTATCTGCCGCGGGTAGGGATCGCCCTTTTCGACCAGGCTCATGGGCAGGCCGTGAGCGCTGAAGATCAGATGAATCCGCGAGCTGTCCGGAAACTGGCGCAATACACGGCCGATGTTTTCAACAAGACCGCGTATGTACAGCGGGTGATTGTAGAAGCTTTCCACCACTCTTTCGGGTGGCGCACCGCGGGAGGTGGTCCACTTCGCGCTGTCTGCTACGCGGTGCCACTCTTTCATGCTGCTGAGCGTGGTGGCGTAGGAATAGTGGGGATAAAGCGGGAGCAACACAATTTCATCGAGTGGACCGGCGTTGCGTAAGGCGTCGAGGGCTTCGACGCTCATGGGATGCCAATAACGCATGGCGATCACCGCGACGGGATCGAGATAGGGCGTCAGGGCGCGAACTAAACGAACGCGCTGGCGTTCTGTCAGCGCAGCAATAGGCGATCGGCGGCCGATTTGCGCGTAACGCCCCATGACCGGTTTCGAGCGGCGCGAAGAAATCGATTTCGCGATAGGTTTGCGCAGCAGACCGAGAGGACCAAGCGGGATAATGTCCGGATCCAGAAAAAGATTCAGCAGGAATGGCTCCACCGCGGCCAGCGAATCCGGGCCGCCGAGTTGAAACATCACGATGCCGACGCGCTTCTTTGCGGGCACTTACTTACCCCGGTGCAGAGAATTTTTGAGGCGCTCGATGTCTTCGTGCAGCGCGGCGGCGCGGCGCGCTACCGACAGGTAGTAGGCGAAGAAAATCCCCCACGCGATTAAATATGCGGCAAAAATGCTGTTGAGATTTTTCACACGGCCTCCGCTTCATGACGCACCATTTCCAGCTCGCCGCGCGCTGCTTCCATCACGTACCGAGCGCGCATCAACAACGCCATCAGTGCCAGCATGGCGAACCACGAGAAAAAAAGCACTTTCCACATGGTAGGGTCCAAACCGGATCCCGAACCGCCCATCACCACCGGCTGAGGATGCTGGGTGCGCCACCAGCGGATGGAGCCAAAAACCAGCGGCACGTCGAGGAATGCAAAGATTCCGAACAGGGCGCTAAATAGCGCGCGGCGGTCGGGCTCCTCCACCAGCGTGCGCAGAAGAAGGAAGCACGCGTACAACAGCCACAGGATGAATGTGGAGGTGAGTCGCGCATCCCAGGTCCACCAAATGCCCCAAACAGGATGCGCCCAGATAGGTCCGCTGACCAGAACCACGGTGGTGAAGACCAGTCCGACCTCCGCCGCGGAAATGCTTAGCCAGTCCCACTGCGGCTGGCGGCGAAACACGTACAGGATGTTCGCCACAAAACAGATGAAGAAAGCGCAGAGGCCGGTCCAGGCGCTCGAAACGTGAAGGTAAAAAATGCGCTGGATGGGGCCCATGGTGCGCTCCGTCGGAGCAACGAAAAACGCGCCATAAGCTGCCGCGCCCACTAGCAGGAAAACAATCGCGGCGGCCAGGAGCTGCTTCTTCATATCGATTATTCCTCCAGAAGATATTCGCCGAAAAGCCATAGCGCGGTCAAAAAGATCACATCGAAAACTAGCAGGAAGCCCACACCTTTCCATTCCAGAAAGGGGGTCGCATCTAAAAGTCCGACTGTTACCTGGGTGCTGGCCACCAGCACCGGCGTGAGCAAAGGCAGCAATAAAAGCGGGAGTAGCAGCTCGCGCATGCGGGCCTGCGCGGAAATTGCAGAAAGTGCGGTGCCAGCGATGGAAACTCCCAGGCTGCCAAGAAAAAATACCAATAAGAGTTGGCCGAGGACGCGGAGCACCGGTACGTTATAGAGAACGGCAAAGACTGGAAGCATCAGCACTTCGGTGAAAAGCAGAAATAAAGTGTTGGCGACCAGCTTGGCGAGGAAAATAGCGAATGGATCGCTGACTGATAGACGCAACGCGCTGAGGGTGTCGTTGTTTTGTTCGCGCAGAAAACAGGGTTGCAGCATGAGCGATGCGGCAAACAGAAACGCAAGCCACAAAAGTCCTGGACCGAAACGCCGCGATTCATTGTAAGTGGGGTCGAAGGTGAAGCTGAACAGCACGATGACCATCAAAATAAAAACGACCGTAGTGGTCAGCAGTTCCCTGCTGCGAAACTCGGTGCGGAGTTCCTTGCCGAGCAACGCGGTGGTACTGGAGAGCAAGCTCATTCAGGCATCAGCGAAGGTCAAGATAGAGCGCACTTCCGCGCCCGTGCGCGTGTCGGCGACGATGAGCCCAGCATCGAGGCGAATTGCGCGGGTGGCGAGCATGGAGATTTCCGATTCACCGTGGAGGCTCATGAGAATCGTGCGGCCGGTGTCACGGAGCTGTCGCAGCGTGGCCGCCAGCCATGCTACGCCCTGTGGATCGAGACCGGTGCTGGGCTCGTCCAAGAGCAGGATGGAAGGCTTATGCAGCAGCGCACGCGCGATGGCTACGCGCTGGCGCATCCCCCGAGAGAAAGTTCGCACTAGAGAATCGCGTCGGTCGAACAAGCCGACTTCGTGCAAAAGCTTTTCCACCCGCTCAGCGGCATTTGGAGTCTGCTGCAGCCGTGCAAAGAGCAGGAGATTTTCTTCGGCGGTAAGCTCGTCGTACACCATGGTGGCGTGAGCCACAAAGCCTGCGCTGGCGTTGGCGCGGACGGCCTCGGTGTTCAACGCAGGTAACGGCGCTCCAGCAGGCGCCCCAGCAGCCAATGGAAATGTTAGATCCCCCGATGAAGGGCGCACCAGACCGGCGGCAATGCGTAGGAGCGTAGTTTTTCCGGAGCCGTTGCGTCCCGCCAGCGCTACGCATTCGCCGGGGGTGATCTCGAAACGGATGCGCCGCAAGGCCGCAAGGCCGCCGTAACGCTTTTCAATATTTTCGAAGCGAATACCGGTAGGAGAAAAACCCGGCGCGGTCATTGCAAGACCTCAAAGGCGAATTGAGAACACCGTGAGCGAATCGGGAACGATGCGGGATGGGGCGTCAAAGCTCAGCCTCGAACGAGGTCGCGCAGAACCTTTTCCGCACGCGCTCGTTCCGATGCGTATTCTTCGTCGGGAATGGTGCCGGCCTGGTGGCGTAGCTCCAGGCGGAAAAGCTGATCTTTCAAATATTCGAGGCTGGCTGCTACCGCGGCGTTCATATTTTCCATCGAGGGGATAGAACCATTGCCTTGCGCAGGGGAAACAGGAGTTTTCGTAGAGTGAGACTGCGCATTTGAGGTGATCGATGGTTCTGACAAATTCTCCGACGGTGCAACGGTCACCGCAACGGGCTTGCGAGCCAACAAAATTGCACCTACTGCGAAAACTCCCACGAAACCCGCGACCAGCGGCCATTTCAGCACATCAAGGCGGCCGGGAACTTGCTGAATGTTTGCAGATGCAGCAGCGCCTTGTCCCTCTTGCCCGGACTGCCCCTGATCGGCGGCGCCATTTGCGCCTGGAGGCGGAGCGCTGCCGGAAATATTCACCGCGAGAGTCGTGTTGGCGGCGAGATTTTCTCGGCCGTAGATTGCCATTCCCTGTTCCTGGCCTCCGGCTTGCAAACCTTCGCCGGCGACTTGCACGGTGGGTGGCGCGACCACCAGAAGGCGGCGCACTGCATAGGTGGAGGCGGGAATTTTTACGGACGCGGTATTGTTCGGGTAAGGGATTTCGTAAGAGTAGCGCACAGTGTTTTCGCCGGGCCGGAAAGCGTAGGCGATGGCGAAGTGGCCTTTGCCTCTGTCGATAGGAGCTTGCACCACCGGCATTCCCGCGGGCCCGGAGGCGGCCACCTGTTGTAATTGCGCATTTTCCGGAACGGAAAATTCAAAATTGCCATCGGCGCGAAAAAAAGCTTCGGGCGGTTTGGTGTCATTCTGTAAGGAATATTCTTCGCCGACAATCAGGGTCGTGCCATTCGGCTGAAAGAAAACCACGCGAGTTGTGAGGGCGATGGCCTTGGCATCTTTTGTCGGTTCGTACACCGCGACTTCCACATCGCTCTTGCCGGGCGGCACCGGCTGGTGAAAGTTAATGCCGCGATATACTGCGCGTACCAACATCGGTTGTGCGCCCAATCCCGGATTGTCGAATGTAAATTGCCCTTGCGCGTCCGTTTGCGTATTTGCGACCGGCTGCATCCCGCCTTGCAATTGGATGAGCATCACCGCGACGCCGGGCGCAGGCTTCCCAGTGGTGCCGTTTTTCACCGTGCCGTGCACGGTACCTGCCAGCGCTATATTCGCAACGGGGCCTACGGCGCACATCAAAATCGCAGCACAAAATGTCTTTGCCAGTTTTGGAATCGCCCGCTTCACTGCGGACCTCGAGTGGCAGCAGCGGGACGAGGTCCACGCGGACGGCGTACTTGCGATTCTGTGACTTGATCAATTTCCGCGAGCACCAACGCCGCTTCATTTTCCAGCGACACCTTCATGGCTTCGAAATCCGCTTCCGAATATTTGCCGGAGCGGAATTCGAATCGCAGATCACGTAAATTGTCGTAGATACTGTCGCGGCGCTCCAGCAGTTGATCGAGCTTGGTGCGATGCGGAGCGAGGTCGGAAGCGTCAGGCTGAATATAAAAAATAAAAATCAACGTAGCGGCCGCGAGTGCCAAGCATGCACCCAGCACGGCCCAATCCGTGGTGGTCACGCCGTCCAAAACGAGAGCCGCAAAATGATTCATCAGTCCTGCGTTTCCCGCGCAGCACGCAAGCGCGCTCGTTCCAACATCTCAGGGGAGATGCCGCTATTATTCGCCGCGCCACTAACGGCGTGTACCGGACGCTTGCGCCACCGGCTGATCACGAAGAGAACCAGCACGAGTCCGACAACCAGATAAACGGCGGGCATGCTCCAGGCCACCAGGCTGAAGCCAGAGTGTGGCGGTTCGGCGTAAACTTTCGTGCCGAACTCTTGCACGAAAGCCTGCGTGATAGTGTCTTCGGAATCGCCACGCGCAAGGGCTTGATCCACTTCTTTCAGCATCGAGGTAGAAACTGTGCAGCCGACGTGATTGCACTGCGACAAAACCTGATTGCATCCGCACATGCACATGAACTTGCCACCGATTTGGTGAGCGCGATCGGAGGGCTGCTGCGCCGGAAGCGGCGCGACCAGCAGCGGCAACGAACCAGCCGCACAAAGCAGTATGGCCAGGAAAATTACGCGCCCCTTAATCATGACCCTCTCTCAGTGTGGGCGAAGGTGTCAGCGTTCCCGCCAAAGATTTGACTCGCGTGGGTTCTTGCACCGCGGACAAAACCAGCACAGCGCGGCGGTTCGGCAAGAGCGCGACCAAAGTTCCGAGCACAACAACCACGCCACCGAACCAGATGCACTTCACCAGCGGGTTGAGATACACGTGAATGACCGGTGCTTGGGTGTCTGGGCTTTGTCCCGCATACACGACATACAAGTCCTGTTTGAGCGTGGAATAAATGGCCACCATAGTGCCGGATGCCTGGTTGGCGGGAAAAATGCGGCGCTCGGGATAGAGCATCATGACCGGCTTATTGCTGCGGGTGACTTCGATGATCATGCGCTCGGCGGTGTAGTTTTTTTCCTGCTTGGTGTCGAAGTTCTGCAGCAGCAAGGAATACGGGCCGATTTGCATGCTGGAACCGATCTGCATTTCTTTTTGTACGTCGCGATTGAAGGCCGTGCCCGCGATCCCGATGAAAATCAAAACCATGCCCATATGCACGATGTAACCGCCGTACCTGCGGGTATTTCGCATGGTCAGATCCACCGCGGAGGCGAAAAACGAGGCGCCCGAGCGCGCGCGAATGACTTTGGCGCCGCGGTAAAACTCCATGGTGATGGTTGAGGCCACGAAGACGCAAAGAATGAGGCAGATCAACGAATAAAATCCGCGCACGCCAAGCGGGAAGGCGATGGCTCCGGCGATCAGACCCATCAACAAAGGCCAGCCAAAGTTACGTTTCAGGCTATCGAGCGAAGTCTTGCGCCATGCGAGCAAGGGGCCAACGCCCGTGAGGAATAACAGCAATAAGCCGATGGGGATATTTACTTTATTAAAGAACGGCGTCCCGACGCTAATTCGGTCACCCGTGAACCACTCGGAAAATACCGGGAAAAGCGTGCCGGACAGAACCGCGACGCAAGACACCAGCAAAATCAAATTATTAAAAAGAAAACTGGATTCGCGGGAAACGATGGAGTCCAACTGATTTTCGCTCTTCAAATAATCGCGATTTTTGAAATAGGCGCTGAGACATACGAGAAGAATTATGAGGATGAATCCGACGAACCAATTGCCAATGTTCGAACTGGCAAAGGCGTGCACCGAACTGACCACGCCGCTGCGAGTTAAAAACGTGCCCAGAATGCATAACAGGAAGGTGGAGAAAACCAGCCACACGTTCCAGACTTTCATCATGCCGCGCTTTTCCTGCATCATCACGGAGTGCAGAAACGCGGTGCCGGTAAGCCAGGGCAACAGCGAAGCGTTTTCGACCGGATCCCAGGCCCAATATCCGCCCCAACCCAAAACCGCATAAGCCCAATGCGCGCCGAGTAAAATCCCAGCGGTCTGAAATCCCCAGGCGATCATCGTCCATTTGCGCGTGAGGTGAATCCACTTTTCGCCGGGATAGCGTGCCAACAGCGCGCCTAGAGCGAACGCAAATGGAATGGTGAAACCGGTATAGCCGGAATAGAGATTCGGCGGATGAATCACCATTTCCGGATATTGCAGCAAAGGATTGAGGCCGTTGCCGTCGCCGCGGGCGACCAAGTCCATCGCGCCGTTAACTCCCGGCACGCCGAGTGCTTTAAACGGGCTGGCGACAAAATTATTTAACGTAAGGAAAAAAATCTGTACGCCGGCAAGGACCACGCCGACGTACGGCATCAACTCGCCATTTTTATTCCGATACGCGAGCAGCGCGGAAAAGACGTAAACCGCCAGTAGGAAGCTCCAGAACAGCAGCGAACCTTCTTGTCCAGACCAAAGCGCGGCGACTTTATAAAATGGTGAGAGGCTGCGATTGCTGTGAGCTACAACGTAGGCTACGGAAAAATTATCGCTGAAGAACAGATATTCGAGGCTGAAGGTAGCCAGAAATATCAGGCCGCAGGTAGCAAGTCCCGCTTGGCGCGTGCTCTTTACGAGCAGCGGGTGCCGCGTGCGAATGGCAGCAATCCCGCCAACAAACGCATACACGGCACACACAAAAGCCAACAGCAGCGCAAACGAACCGAATACATCCACCGAGTCCCCGCTTCCTCCTCAAACCGAGGAGTTTTACATAGTGCTAGTGCGAGCTTCGCCGCCCGCAGAAGGAGCCGTCGTGCCCCCCGGCGCAGCTTCATATTTTGATGCGCACTTCGCCTGTACGTGTTCGGCAACAAAACGGCCGTCCGCAGCGGGCCGGCCTTCCACCAACGCCTGCGATTTATCGACAAAGGTGTCAGGCAGAGGCTCACTGCCTACATAACTCACTGGGAGCGACTTTCCTTCCCCTTGCAACACAAAATCCACGCGACCGGAGAGCCGGTGAATGCTGCCCGGTTCAACCGTGCCGCCTACACGCATGCGGTGGCTTAGCGCTGCGCCTTGCAGAGTTTGCAGTTCGGCGATGGTGTGATAGTAGGTTTTGCTCTCGCCGTAGCCCATCCAGGCGAGAAAACCCAGCGAGATAACTATGACGCCGATGCCAATCCCAAATTTAGCGCGTTTCTGCACAACTACACCTCGCGATGGCCTCGATGCCCGATTAGGCAGATTCTATCACAGCTTAAAAAAGTGGGTTTGGCTACGCCAGCCGGGGCAAATCCCGGCCGTCTAGCGACTTGCAGGCACGGCAAGGACGTCTTGAAAGCGTGCGATTGCAGCAGTTACCTCGGCAGGACTTGAATGGTCTAACGCGAACGCACGATCATCGTCGAGGACCAATTCACAATTTAGCTGTGCGGAGGCGAAGCGCTCGATCAGTGGAGTCAAACTGCTCGAAATGAACGCCAGACGCTTAGGCTTTAGCGAGCGGCGAATCCGAGTGAAGAGCGTCGGCAGGCGCGTGATTAAAGCATTGCTTAGGAAATCGGCCCCGCTGGATGGAAGGTCCAAGGGACATTCGAGAACGTGGGTCAAGTAAATCCCACGCCGCTGAAACTCCGATTGAATGGTATCTGCCGATTTACCGGTGGCCGAAATCCCCGCAGCGGCCACCAGATTCGCCGCTTCACCGCAGTGGGCCTCCTCAGGCGAACACAGGAATTCCGCTGGCGTTTGTGGAGAAACCGCCCCAAGCAACAGCGTGTGAAGATGAATTGGCCGGTATCGAGTGGCCCATTCGAGGCGTTGCAAACGTCGCGAAATATGCTTGGGGGAAGCAGGCTGACCACAGCCGTCGCACAAAATTTCTGAGGTGTTCGCGGTCATCGCTGCTTAGCAATGTAATGCAGCGGAAGACCGAGAGCAAACAGGACGCGGAATTAGGAGGAAACGGGCGTATCCGACGGAAGCTTGGCGCGCAGGCACCACTTTAGTTCCTGGCTGATTTCGGTGATTTCCATTCCGGCCATGACGATGAATTTGCAGCTCAACATTTCGCGAGATTCATCGTCATCGGGGAGCTGGCAGGAAACCCGGCAATATTGGCACTCCTGGTTCCAGCAGAAACGCCCGTAGGGGATCGTTTCGGGACTGATGAATTGGAAACAACGAAGCAGGGAGTTCCGTTCTGGGACCTGGAATTTCTTTCCCAGTAACGTGATCTCCACGAGTTTTTCGTAAGGGCGGAACGGCTCGGACATCTGCAAATTCCTCCGCGCCCGGGCCCAGGTTCGAGGCAATCCGAACACGCTCTCAGATTAGTCCCATGAGCGGAGGGCAACAACCAGAGGTATTGAGCAGAGTTGCGAATGTGCCAAGGGTAAGCGAGGCGTTAATTTACCAATGTCGTTAGTTCACCTGCGTTAGCTGCCTAAGTCGAAGAATTGGCCCATCTTGCGGAACTTTTCGTAGCGCGCGTCGAGCAGTTCTTTCTGGGGCTGCTGGGAGAGCATCAGCAATTGGCGGTCAAGGACGGCGTCGAGTAGGCGGCTGGCGGCTTCCGGGTCAGTGTGCGCGCCACCTTCAGGCTCCGGAACGATCTCGTCGATAATTCCGAATTCCTTCAAATCCGCCGCCGTGATTTTCAGCGCGGTTGCGGCGGTTTCCGCTTTAGTGGCGTCCCGCCACATGATAGCCGCGCAGCCTTCCGGCGAGATGACAGAGTAAAAACTGTTTTCGAAGATATTTACGCGGTCGCCGACGGCAATCGCCAACGCGCCGCCTGAACCGCCTTCTCCGGTAACCGTGACGATGATAGGGACAGGTAAGCGCGACATTTCGCGAAGATTGCGGGCGATGGCTTCCGCTTGCCCGCGCTCTTCGGCGTCAATGCCGGGGTACGCGCCCGGTGTGTCGATGAAGGTGAAAATTGGCCGACAGAACTTCGCGGCCAGCTGCATCACTCGGAGCGCTTTGCGATAGCCTTCGGGTTTGGGCTGGCCGAAATTGCGTTCCACACGCTGTTTGGTGTCGCGGCCCTTCTGGTGGCCGATCACCGCGACCGGACGGCCATGAAATTTCGCCAACCCTGCAATGAGCGCTTTATCGTCGCCAAAATTGCGGTCGCCGTGCAGCTCGATGAAATCCGTGAAAAGCATGCCGATGATGTCGAGAGTGTAAGGCCGATTTTGGTGGCGGGCAATCTGTGCGCGTTGCCAAGGACCAAGATGAGAATAGAATTCGCGACGAAGCTCGGCGACCTGTTTGCTTACGCGTTCGAATTCCGCGTCGGCGGCTTCATCGCCTGCAAGATTACGCAAATCTTCGACATCTTTTTCGAGGCGCTCGATTTCTTTTCGGCGGGCCGCTCCGTTGTGCTTGGACTTGACCTTGTCCTTTTCCTTCTCTTTGTCTTTATCTTTGGAGCTCATGCCGTGGCCGCCATTTCCACGGCGCGATCGCCGCAAATCTGGCGCACCGCTTCGACGAGTTCTGGATTGAAACGCACCCGTTGCTGGGCCTGTAGCAGCGCAACCGATCCATCCGCGGAATGCAGCTCAAACACTACGACACATGAACCGGGAAAAGTTCCGAACAAAGTTTCAAGACGATCCAGAGCCTCCGGATTGATGGATTGCATATCCATGCGCACACGAAATTCCTGCGGCGCAACACGTTCCGCAAGGTCTTCCAGACGGCGCGCTTCTTGAAGAGAAAGCCTCGTTCCAGCTTCTTCAACTTGTACGCGAGCCTTCAGCAAGAGGGGAACACCCGGCTTAAGCATCGCTTCGAGGCGCGTAAAGGTCTCGGGAAACACCAGCAGTTCCTGCACGCCGCTCATATCTTGCAAAGTAAAAATACCCCAACGAGCGCCTTTCCTGGTTCGCATGGGCCGGATGCCGACAATGAGAGCGGCAACGGTGATGTCTTTATTGTCGCGTTGACCTTCGACTTGGTCGAGCGTCAGCGCTTTCATATCCTGCAAGCGCGAGGCATAGCGAGCGAGCGGATGCCCGGAAACATAAAAACCGAGCATGGCGTATTCGCTGGTGAGGCGTTCCTCTTCACTGCAGGGCGCGGCTTCGCGGAGTTCAAATAAAATCGGAGCGGGCGCGGCTGCGCCGCCAAATAGTCCATGCTGGCCCGATTCGCGCGAGCGCGAGGCGCGTTGTAAAGCGTTGACGGCATCGTCAACGGACGCGAGCATGCCTTCGCGGGGACCCAGCGAATCCATCGCGCCGGACTTGATGAGGCTTTCGAAGACGCGCTTGTTGAGGAAGCGCGGCTCGACGCGCTCGCAAAAGTCATACAGCGAGCGAAATTCGCCTTGGGCGACGCGCGATTCGCGAATGGCCTTGGCGGTATTTTCTCCGACGTTCTTGATGGCCGCCAAACCGAAGCGAATCGCTTCATTGACGGGCGTAAAATATAGGTCGCTCTCATTCACGTCCGGCGGAAGAATCGAAATACTCATGCCGCGCGCTTCGTTGATGTACTTGACCGTTTTATCGATGTTGCCGGCATCGGAGGTGAGCAGCGCGGCCATAAATTCCACCGGATAGTGGACCTTCAGATAAGCGGTCTGGTAGGCCAGCAAGGCGTATGCGCAGGAATGGGATTTATTGAATCCGTACCCGGCAAATTCTTCCATCAGGTTGAAGATGCGTTCCGCTTTTTTCTCCGGAACTTTGTTCGCTAGACAAGCGGCCATGAACTTGGCGCGCTGCGCGGCCATTTCTTCTTTTTTCTTTTTGCCCATGGCGCGGCGAAGGATGTCCGCTTCGCCGAGCGAAAAACTCGCCAGCTTGTTGGCGATCTGCATCACCTGTTCCTGATACAGGATTACGCCGTAGGTTTCTTCGAGGATGTCCTGCAGTTGCGGCAATTCGTAACTGACTTTCGTCTTGCCATGCTTACGGTTGATGAAATCGTCGATCATGCCGCCCTGGATAGGGCCGGGGCGATACAGCGCATTGAGAGCGGTGAGGTCTTCGATACGGGTAGGCTGGTAACGGCGCAAAATGTCGCGCATGCCATGAGACTCAAATTGGAAAATAGCAGTGGTGTCGCCGCGCGCGAAAAGTTTGTAGGTTTCCGCATCGTCGAGCGAGAGATTATCGATGTCGACTTTGGCGCCGCGATTTTTCTCGATCATGTTCACGGTATCGTGCAGCACCGTGAGGGTGGTGAGGCCAAGAAAATCCATCTTCAACAAGCCGATGCGCTCGAGCGCATTCATGTCGTATTGCGTGGTTATTTCGTCGCGGTTGGTCTTGTAAATGGGAACGATGTCGGTGAGCGGCCGCGCGGAAATCACTACGCCCGCGGCGTGCGTCGAGGCATGGCGGGCGAGGCCTTCCAGGCGTAGCGCCACGGCCATCAAATCCTTGAGACGCTGATCGCTATTGATAGCGGCCTTCAGCATAGGGGATTGTTCCAAGGCATCCGGCAACTCGATGCCCAGGGTGGTAGGGATCAACTTCGCGAGACGATCCACTTCTGTATAGGGAATATCCATGGCGCGGCCAACATCTTTTACCGCCGCCTTGGCCGCCATGGTGCCGAACGTGATGATTTGCGAAACATTTTCGCGCCCGTATTTTTGCGTGACGTAGTCAATCACTTCGCCTCGGCGCCGCATGCAGAAATCAATATCAATATCCGGCATGGAGACGCGCTCGGGATTCAGGAAACGTTCAAAAATCAGGTTGTACTGCAACGGATCGACGTCGGTGATGCGCAATGCGTAGCTCACCAGGCTGCCGGCTGCCGAGCCGCGGCCCGGGCCGACGGGAACACACTGCGCGCGCGCGTAATGAATGAAATCCCACACGATCAAGAAGTAGCCTTCGTAGCGCATCTTCTGGATCATTTCGATCTCAAAAGACAAGCGGCGCTCATATTCGGCAAGACTGTTTCGCAGCAGGCCCTGTTTGGCCAGGCGCTCCAGGTACGGAACGCGGGTGGCAAAGCCTTCACGCACCACCATTTCAAAATAACTTCCCGGCGTGTGGCCGTCCGGAACCTTAAATTCCGGAAATGGATTGGGGACGCGCTCAATCTTCACGTTGCAACGCGCGGCAATATCCACGGTGCGGCTGAGGGCCTCGGGCAATTCACGAAATACTTGCGCCATTTCAGCGGCGGTCTTGAAATAAAACTGGTCGGTAGCAAATTTCATGCGATGCGTATCGCTCATGGTCTTGCCGGTCTGGATGCACAGCAGGACTTCTTGAGCGTGCGCGTCGGAGTGTTTCAGGTAGTGGCAGTCGTTGGTGGCCACCAGAGGAATGCCGGATTCCTTCGAGAGACGCACGAGATGGGGATTAACGGTGTGCTCGATATCCAGGCCTTGATCCTGAATCTCTAGAAAGAAATTGCCTTTGCCAAAAATATCGCGAAGCCGGTACGCATTCTCACGCGCCTGGTCGTATCGCTCTTCCACCACCGCTTCGGTAACCACCCCACGCAAACACGCGGAAAGCGCGATTAATCCTTTGCTGTGCTTGGCCAGCAGGTCGTAGTCGATGCGCGGTTTGTAATAAAAACCTTCCAGGAAACCGGACGAAACCAGCTTGATTAGATTTTGGTAGCCTTCCTGGTTTTCGCAAAGCAGAACGAGATGATTACTGCCGCGCCCGGCGGGCTCGCCTTCGCCGCGTTCCTGTCCGTTGGCGCCGTTGGTCTTTTCGCCGCGCTCATGGCGGCTGCCTCTGGCTACATACACTTCGCAGCCGATGATGGGCTTGACGTCGCGTTTGCTGGCTTCATTAAAAAAATTCGCCGCAGCAAAAAGATTGCCGTGATCGGTGATGGCCACCGCGGGCATTTTTTGGCGAGAAGCTTCGTCGAGCAATTCGCCTGTTTCGCAAGCACCATCCAACAGGCTGAAATCGGTATGAACGTGAAGGTGAACAAACTGCGGCTGACCCATGGACCTCGATTCTAAATCTCTGGGCGGATAATTGCGAATGGCATTGTTGAAAACTTTGTGGCCAAAAAATCTTTGGCTCAACCGAACGCTATTTGCGAGCGTGACTTTTCTTACTGGACGAACGGTTCGCGCCGCGTCGCGCCGGTTCGCGTTTGTCGGCAGGCTTGTGAGCGCCTTTAGCGCCCGCTTTGCCCGCCCTTTTTGCTTCTGTTTCGGCGTCCGCGTGCTTCTGCTTAGCTGCGTTGCCCATGGCCAGAGCCGCCTGAGACTTCTCGGCCGCTTTGGATTTTTTCTCTTTCTCTTTTTTCTTAGGCTGTTCCTTGATGCCCGAAAGCTTGCGCAGAATTTTCTCGCGTTCCTCGGGAGTCTTGCCTCGTCCGGTGAGCTGCATGCCAAACACCTGTTCAACGATGGCGTCGAACTTCGCGCCGGCCGGCATACCGAGCGCGGTCAATTCGTTGACCACCAGCTGAAGGCCGGAACGAAGCGGGCGCCATTTATTCAGGTACGCCCGAATCTTGGAGACGGCGGCTGAATTATTTGACTCCGCCATAATGTAAGCGATCTGGTCGACAGGAACTTTCTCCAGGAACTTGTACGCCTCCAGCGGAGTGCTAACTTTTTTGCCGGTCAATTCTTTCTGGATACTCTGAATATGCTTGTCAAAGTTCAGAACTTCCTGCGCTTCGGCAGATCGGTAGCCCGCCTTGGAAAGCACTCCGCTCTGCTCTCGGTCTTTCAGACGCGCAAGAATGGCCAGCAGCATGGGCGTGGCGAGACGCGGCCGCAATCCAGCGGTAAACAAGTCTTCGCGGACATTGGAGAGCCGCGTAATTGCGTCATAACCGGGACGCTTTTTCGCGAGCACAGGGTTGACGGCCTCGAGCAGGTCATGATCTTCCCAAGCTTTTAATACCATTGCCGGGCGTTCTTCACGAGCCAAAGCGCGCAGTTCAGCGCCGGCATCTTCCGGAGTAATCGTCGCGGGCAATTCCCTTTCGATAGCTAGATCAAACCATTCCTGCGTCCGTGCTTCAATTTTGAAACCCATACGTGCGGCGAAGCGCAGCACGCGCAGTAAACGCACTGGTTGATTGGTAAACGCGTGAATAGTTAGCGCACGAACTTCGGCGCGTTCTATATCAGACAGCCCGTTAGTCGGATCGAGGAGTAGCCCCCGGGAAGCCGGATTCAGGGAAATGGCTACAGCATTAAGAGAAAAATCCCGGCGGCGGAGGTCTTCCATGATGGTAGACCAGCGAACTTCCGGGCGGGTGCCCGGCCGAATGTAGTGATCGTCACGCGCGGCGGAAATACTGCCTTCCACGTCTCCGCTGAAGAGCAATTCGATGTGGCGCAACTTGTCGTCTTCGACGAGTGTTTTGGCGCCGCCCTTTTCGAGTTCGCGCGCGATCTTCGCCGGGTTACCTTCCACGGTGAAGTCCAGATCACGTAGCGACGCACCGGTAACCAGGTCGCGAACCGTGCCGCCGGTCAGATAAACATTGAAGCCCATGGCGGCGGACAGTTCCTGCACGCGCGTGAGTACAGCGCGCTGCTCCGGCGAGAGCCGGCTTTCCAGCAAAAACATATAATCTGGCATTGCGCTCCTTCTTCTCTGTTCAGGATGTTTGCGCGAACTTCGCGAAAGCACCTGCGATAAACATCACGGCCCGTCCCGCTGCACGTAGATTCAACATATTCATGCCCGGGGATGATGTGCTTTATAAATCTGCTTCAACCGCCCTTCCACCACATGGGTATAGATTTGCGTCGTGGAAATGTCGGCGTGACCCAGCATCAACTGCACCGACCGTAAATCTGCGCCGCGCTCGAGCAGGTGTGTCGCAAAACTGTGGCGGAGCATGTGCGGGGTGAGCGAAACGCGCAACCCCGCGCGCTTGCCGTGCCCCGACAAAATCTTCCACACCCCTACCCGGCTTAGAGAAACACCTCTGCGGTTCACAAACAGTGTGGGGCTACCCCTAAGTTTGCCCAGCAGCTTCGGACGCGCCTCGCGAAGGTATTTTTCGACCATCATAAGGGCCTTGCGCCCCACCGGGACGATGCGCTCCTTGTCGCCCTTGCCGATGCAACGAACGCATCCGACTTTGCTATCCAGATCGCTCACCCGTAAACCAATCAATTCGGAAACGCGCAAGCCGGTGGAATATAAGACTTCCAGCATGGCCCGATCGCGCAAACCCAACGCGGTTGTCGAATCGGGCTGTTCGAGCAGCCGCTCGACTTCTTCCAGTCGCAAATACCCCGGCAAGGAGCGGCGAATCTTCGGCGATTCAAGATTGATGGAGGGATCGGTGGTGATCAGTTCGTGAATCTGCGCGAAACGGAAAAAGTTTCGCAGTGTAACCAGGTGCCGGGCAACAGTGCGGCTCTCGAGTTTCAACCTATAAAGACTGGCCAAGAAATCCACGAGGTCGTCGCGCGAAACAGCCTCTAGCGACAGCTTGCGCTTCTGCGCGAACACATCGAATTTGACGAGATCCCTGCGGTACGCCGAGACGGTGTTAGACGACAGCCCCTTCTCTACTTTGACGTAGGTCAGAAATGACGAAATGGTGGCCGATATTTCCATCACGGCTCCGCGAATCCGGCGTCAGCCGGCGTCCTCTTGCGTGTGGCAATCCCGTAGATCTCTTCCAATTCATGACATCGGAAAAGCCAGGCAGTGCCCAGATAAAGGAGCGTCGCGCCGCCGAGGAGCGCCAGAAAAGTTAACAGTTGCACCAGGAAGCGGGAGTGCATGGTGAACTCCGTATAGTGCATTCCGAACCAGCACGCCACACCCATAATCGCCGAGCATAAAGCGATTTTGGCGAAAGAATGGAAAATTTGTCTCCCGCCAATGGGCCCATAGCGCAATCGAAAAATAATGAAGAGCGCAAAGAAATCCACGAAGCAGGCGATCGCGGTAGCTAGCGCCGGTCCTCCGTTTTGCACATAGGCAAACAAATATTTCAGGAAGACAATATTCAGAATGATGTTTAACACTAGCGATACCGAAGCTACGGCGACCGGAGTACGCGTGTCATGGGTGGAATAGAACGCTGGGACGATCAGCTTCACGGAAGCTAGCGCCGGTAATCCCACGGCGTAACAAAGCAACGCCCTGGCCGTCAGACGCGTCGACGCAGCCACGAATTGGCCGTGCTGAAAGAGCACGCGGATGATCGGCTCGCGCAGAATCATCAGTCCCAGAGCGGCAGGAATGGTTATGAACGCCACAATGCGCACCGAAAACGAAAGCGTTTGTTTAAGCCCGCTGTAATCTTTTGCAGCAGCTTGATGGGACATCATCGGCAGGATGGCTGTCGCTACCGCGATGGCGTAGCCGCCCAACACCAACTCCATCACGCGATCGGCAAGATACAGAGCTGTCAAGCTCCCTTGCGGCATCTTCGCCGAGTTTACGAAATAGGTGTCCACAAAAAAGTTGATTTGCCCGATGCCGATGCCGAAAAAACGCGGGATCATCAGCCTGGCCACGTTTCGAATGCCGGGGTGCGTAAAGGAAATGCCAAAATCGAAATGCATGCCCTTCTGCACCAGGGAGGGCACCTGCACCAGAAATTGAAGCGCTCCGCCGACAAGCACCCCTACCGCGAGCGAAATTGCGGGACTCTTGAAATAGTGCCAAACCACGCTCACCGAAAAGAAAATGATCGACAGATTCAAAAGCACCGGCGTGGAGGCCGGCAAGCCAAAAATGTGAAAACAGTTCAACATACCCATGGCCAGGGCTGCCAGGCCAATGAAAAACAGATAAGGGAAGATAATGCGATTCAACGTGATAGCGTCATCCCAATTCAGATGTTGGGCGGACGCTGGAATAAAGGTATGGATCACCGCAGGCGAAAAGACCATACCTAAAACAGTAATCACCGCGAGGACCAGCGCCAGGGTCCAAAACAGGTTATTTGCGAACTGCCAGACCTCTTTGGGCGATTTCTCGCGCATATAGGTCGTAAATACAGGTATAAAGGACGCGCTCATGGAGCCTTCGCCCACCAAGCGCCGGAAAAGATTAGGGATGCGGTAGGCGAGGATGAAGGAGTCGGCTATATGCGAGGTACCCAGAAGCAACGCATAGCGCTGGTCCCGGACATACCCGAGAATGCGGCTAGCAATGGTGACAAGAGAGATGATTGAGGCGGATTTTAGTATCTGCTTCTTTTCGGTCAACGGGCGGCACTCCGGGCCTAACCCTAATGAACACAGTAGGTTGACAGGAGAACTTGCTTAACATAACATACATCCCGCTGATTGGCAAATTTTCGCCCCGTCGGCGTTTCGTACCGCTAACTCCTTGAAAAACCGCGCCCCAACTTCGACGCACAAGAAGGTGGTTGTTGTCCTTGCGGACAAGAAGTCCCAGCGCGGTTATTTGAACCCTTCCAGGCTAGGCCAGAACGGCCCCATCGACCTGCTCAGCCCGGACGGTGAGCACACCGAAATCCCGCTGGACAAGCTGCGCTCGATTTATTTTGTTCGCGAATTCAACGACGACTTCGAACCCGAGCGCAAAGCGTTCCTGAGCCGGCCGAAGCTGGATGGCTTGTGGGTGCGCTTACGTTACAGCGACGGAGAAACCCTGGAAGGCGTGATCCCCAACGACTTGCTGAACCTGCTGGATAACGGCGTCCAGATCACCCCGCCGGATTTGAATTCGAATACTGACCGCATCTTTGTGCCGCGCGCCGCTTTACGCGAAATCACCGTGCTGGGTGTGGTCGGCATAGCGCGCCGTAAACCGGCTGCAGCTCCCGCCGCAGCCCAACCGCGCCTGTTCAACGAATAGGCCCGGCACATCCCTAAGAATGGCTGGTTAATCCCCTACAGATTTTACTTTGATTTTGCGGGCAGAGACTTGGAGAAAAGCCACTGAAATAGCTTCGGGTCGTCGTACGCCTTGTCCCAGGAGACGTGCTTGACGCCGGGATACTCCGTGTAGTGCACCTCTGCGCCAATCTGTTTCATCGCCGCCTGCATTCGTTGGGATTCAGTGACGGGCACCACCTCGTCGTCGGCGCCGTGAAATATCCAGACAGGCACTTTACCAATCCTCGCGGCAGCTTCGGCGTAACTCTTGGGGCCATCCTCGGGCGCCCATTTTATGAGCTCTGGGTGAGCCTTAAGCGTGGCTGCGGTCGGATGAATGCCTCCGCAAATTACGATCAGCGCTGCGAAACGGCCGGGATATTTTTGGCCCAGATACCAGGTCCCGTAACCTCCCATGGAAAGCCCGGTGAGATAGGTTCTGGCAGTGTCGCCGTGAAATTCCCGGGTCGCGGCATCCAGAGTGGCCATAGCCAGATCGCTCATAGCAGGTTCGACCCACCAGAGATTTTTTCGACACTGCGGCATCACCACAATCGACGGAAACTGGGTGCGATCAATGCGGATTGCGGTGCCGATACCGATATCGGTCTGCTGCAAACCATCGTCGGCGCGCTCGCCGGAGCCGTGGAGAAACAGAATGACCGGCCATTTTTGCCTGGGCGTCCAATTATCAGGAATGAAGACCTGATATTTGTACGTCACGCCCTGGAGCGTGATGGTGCGATCCAGAAAGCCCGTTTCATGGCTTTTTGCGAAGACGGGAACTCCGATCCACAGGCAGAGGAAAGGAAATAGTAACTGGCGCAGCCGCACGTTCGCATGCCTCCGGATGCCAAATTTTATCATGAATGATAATTCTGGGTCCCTGATTTGATGCCTTGCAATCCCTTACACGCTGTATTCAAGTTAGTTAGAAACCGTTCATACTGGGGGCGTATCTAACCTTATGATGGCAATTACCAAAACAGGGCCAATGGGCGAAGCCAAGCCAAAACCATCCGGAAGGCGACTGGAACTCGACGCCGTGCGTGGCCTGATGCTGGTTTGGATTGCGCTCACCCATCTGCCCACAGCCGCCAGCACCTACGTCAATCAACCCTTTGGAATCGTATCCGCCGCTGAAGGGTTCATTTTTCTTTCCGCGCTGTTCACCGGAAGAATCTATTTTCGCATGGCGGAACACGATGGCTATCGCGCCACGATCTTCAGGTTGTGGAACCGCACTTTGCGTTTGTACGGCTACCACGCGCTGTTACTGGCTTTTGCGTTTCTGGTTGCTGTGCCCATCGCCTCTCGCGGCAACCGCCCGGGTCTGCACAACCTGCTGGATTTTTATTTCTTTGCGCCAAAACGCGCCGTCGGAGAAGCATTTCTTTTGATTTATCGTCCGCCGTTGCTCGACATTTTGCCCATGTATATTATTTTTCTGGCCTTTACGACCGCGGCGCTTCTGATGTCGCGCAAGTTTGGATGGAAATTCATTTTGTGGGGAGCATTCGTTTTTTATTTCGTGGCGCAATTCGGTTTCCGCAGTGCCGAACACAATTTCATGATGCGCTTCATTCCCACACGAATCCCTCTTAATGAAATGGGCTCTTTCGATCTGTGGGCCTGGCAATTTCTGTGGATCCTGGGGATCTGGTTCGGCGTGCGTTGGGCGCAAAACAGACTTCCGCTGGAGATTTGGGCCAAACGCGGTGTAATCCCAGCTGCCATGCTGGTGGTCGCATTCTTTGTTCTGCGTCGCCAAATCTCCCATGGATTTGAGTTAGGTGCCGCGGAATTTCTTTTTGACAAATGGCACCTGGGAATCATGCGTCTAGTAAATTTCGCGGCAGCCGCAACCGTGGTGGTCTACTTCCAATCGATCTTGAGGCCCCTGGCAATTAAACCGCTCGTGATTATGGGTCAATCTTCGCTGCAAGTATTTTGCGTGCACCTGCTATTTTGTTTTGCGGGACTCACGCTGATGGGCAACGCCTCCATGCTCAGCGGCTGGAAGCAACTCGGGCTGTTGACGGTCACCTTTACAGCCATGTTGCTCACCGCAAAATTGTTCTCCAAGAGCGAGGCCAAGCAAGAACGCCAACTTAAGACAGACCTGCCGCTGGAG
>DATHGV010000239.1:0-14567 GCA_035490135.1 Candidatus Methylomirabilota bacterium | reverse complement strand
TAAAGGTTCCAATTTGAAAATGACCTACGTCAAGCTTTGCCAATCGTGCTGGCATCAGCCAAGAATCGCCTTCAAAGCTTCATCCAGATTCGCATGAAGAAATCGGTACCCGTGCTGTTCCAATACTTCCGGCGCAACGCGCACCCCTCCCAACAATGTGCCCGCCATTTCACCCATCGCCAGACGTAGCGCGAAAGCTGGCGCGGAAAATATGGCTGGACGATGCATGATCTTGGCTAGCGATTCTGTGAAATCGGAATTGCGCATCGGTTGAGGCGCGACCAGATTCACCGGCCCCTTCCAACTTTCATTTCGAAGCGCTTCCTGGACGATCGCTACGACGTCCTGCAACGCTATCCACGAAGTCCATTGCCGCCCTGACCCCAGCTTCCCGCCCAATCCAAATTTAAACGGCATCATCATCTTCGGCAGCGCCCCACCCTGTTTTGCCAGAATGATTCCAAACCGAAGCAGCACAACTCGCACGCCAAATTTCTCAGCCTTGACCGCTTCGTTTTCCCATTCCTTCGCGAGCTCCGCCAGAAAATCCGTGCCCGGCGCGCTCTTTTCTGTCACCAGTTCGTCGCCGCGGTCGCCGTAATAACCAATGGCCGACGCCGAAATCAACACTCGCGGCTTCTTCTCCATTTTTGCGATCGCACTCACCAGTCCACGTGTCGTGTCGACGCGACTTGATCGCAGCACCGCTTTGCGCTCGTTCGTCCACCGGCCACCCACAACAGGCGCGCCCGCCAGATTGATGACCGCATCCACGTCAGCTGGAACTTGAAGCAGGCTTGAATCACCAGAACGCCCGATTTCGCTGCGACTCGGATTCCATGGCACATCAAAAACCCCAGCCTCCTTGGTGCTGCGCTTGTTGGTTTCCGCCCGCGTCAGCCGGTAACTCGTATGTCCCTCGCCCGCAAACGTTTTTACCAGCGCCGTTCCCACCAGTCCGGTCGCTCCAGTCATCAAAATATTCATCATGTCCTCAGTGAAATGATTTTGCGCTGTACCCGAGCCAACGGCGGACAAACACAAAGGAAACCCTAGGCCAAACAGCTGGTCCACTAGTCCCATCTCGACACGCAGGTTACAATCGTCTCGTGCCTTCCGCTTCCCAATCGGTCCGCGTCAAGGTCCTGTTTTTCGGACGCCTGAAAGACATCGCCGGCCAGGCCCACGAAGCCGTAGACCTTGCACCCGCGGCCGATATCGAATCCCTTTTTGCCCGCTATGTCAGCAGCTACCCCGAACTTCAGCAGTATCGCTCTTCTCTGGTAGCCTCCTGCAATCAGGAGTTCGCCCCGTGGGACACCGTTCTTCGCACCGGCGATGAAGTTGCCTTCTTGCCGCCCGTAAGCGGAGGCTGAAGTATACCCATGGCCACGTCCTCCACCGATATAACTTCGCTGGTTCACGAACCCATAGATCGGGACACTCTGGGAGCTTATGTTCGCGGCAACGGGGATGGTGCCATCGTCATCTTTGACGGATTCGTCCGCGACCACTCCAAAAACCGTCGCACCCTTTACCTTGAGTACGAAGCTTACGAGCCCATGGCTCTGGCCAAAATTCAGGAGATCGCCGCGCACCTCCACAACCAGTTTTCCATCCATCGCATCGCCGTGGTCCACCGCCTCGGCCGCCTCGAAATTGGAGAAACCAGCGTGTACATCGTGGTAAGCGCCGCGCACCGCGCCGCCGCCTTCGACGCCTGCCGCTACGCCATTGACACCCTCAAACGCACTGTGCCTATCTGGAAAAAAGAATACTTCGAAGACGGCTCTTCTTGGGCCGATGGAGAATTGCCTCCCGTGCCTTCGGCGACATCCGCGGTGAAACCTGCATCTTAATCACCGGATGCGGCATTACCTGATGCGGACCCCCCGATTCAACGTAAAACAACTCGCTATCCTGGCCGCTGCGGCATTATTTGTGGCCGCCAGTGCCGCGTCGCAGGACAGCTCCGACCGCCCTCCCTGGGCGCGAAAACCTAAATCCAAACCCACGCCTAGCACCACCAGCTCCACCGGTTCCACGCCGGATAACACCAGCCCGCCTGAGCCCGTCAATAAAGACAATCGCGATAGCAATTCCAATGCTGAGCCGCCGCAACAAGGCCGCATCCGCGTCAGCGTTAATCTCGTAAACGTGCTCGTCAGCGTCCTCGATGACAACAATCGGCCCGCTCCAGACCTGCCCGTCGAGGCCTTCCAGATATTGGAAGAAGGTGTGCAGCAAAAAATCGAAGTCTTCGAACCAGAGACCAAGCTGCCCCTCGACATCGCCTTGATGATCGACGCTAGCCTTAGCGCTCACAAGGAAATTTCCTTCGAACAACAGGCCGCCGCACACTTCATCGCTCAGGTGTTACGCCCGGAAGACCACCTCTCCGTCTTTGCCTTTGATGAAAACGTCAGGCAGATCGCAGGCTTTTCCGATAACGTCAAGGTGCTGCAAAGCGCCGTGCAAAAAATCCCCGATGGCTCCGGCACTTCGATCTATGACGCTCTGGTGCTCGGCTCTAAGGCACTCGAACATCGCAAGGAAGACCGCCGCCGCGTCATTATTTTGGTTACCGATGGTGGCGAAACTACCAGCCAGTGGGATTTCGAGGCTGCCCGCAAAGCCGCCGTGCGCGCCAACACTTTGCTCTATTCCATAATCGTGCGGCCGGTGAAGAACGAAAGCGGCCGCAACACCGCCGGGGAGCACGCCATCGAAACCATCACCGACACCACCGGGGGGGCCATTTTCTTCCCCAATACCGCCCAGGATCTCGACATTATTTTCGATCGCATCGATCGCGAGCTGCGCACCCAATATCGCCTGGGCTACTACCCAAATCCGCCCGGGCCCGTCAACACTTACCGGAGCATCCAGGTCAAAGTGCTGGACAATTACAAGGTGCGCCACCGAAAAACCTACCTTACCGGCCCGAAGTAAGGGTTGGCAAAGAAGGCCCTGATAGACTATCACTGCTGAATAACCGCAAAGATTTATTGCGAATTTCTTGATGCCTGAAAATTATCTGCAACCTGCTATCGACGTCGCCCGCGAAGCCGGCCAAATCCTTCGCGAAGAATTTGCGCGCCCCGCGAAAATTTCTTACAAAGGCGATGAAGTCGACCTCGTCACCCAAGCCGACAAGCGCTCCGAAGCCGCTATCGTCTCGCGCATCACAAAATTATTCCCTGACCACGCCATCGCCGCCGAAGAAGGCGGAGGCCACGAGTCGCGGGCCACCTCAGGCTACCGCTGGCATGTCGATCCGCTCGATGGCACCACCAATTTCGCACACGGCTATCCCTGCTTTTGCGTCTCCCTGGCTCTCGCGCAGCATGACTCGCTAATCGCCGTCGTCGTTTACAACCCTATCCACGAAGAACTCTTCGCTGCCGCTCGCGGCCAAGGGGCCACCCTCAATGGCAATAAAATCCACGCCTCAAAAATCGCCTCGCTCTCCACCAGCCTGCTTTGTACCGGTTTCCCCACTCACAAACGCACTGCCAGCCCCAATCTCCGTTACTACGGCGATTTCACCATGCGCTCGCACGGAGTGCGCCGGGACGGTTCCGCGGCACTTGATCTAGCCAGCGTAGCTGCCGGCCGCTTCGAAGGTTTTTGGGAATTTGGATTGAAGCCTTGGGATACTGCGGCGGGTGTTTTGCTGGTCGAAGAAGCCGGCGGCAAAGTCACCGACTTTTCAGGCCAGCCGTATGGCCTCGGTGGGCCGGTCATCCTGGCGACGAATGGTCTTATCCACGATGAAATGCGTGCGGTAGCGGAAAAACTCGCGGCTCGTCCTCCACTAGAACTTCAACGCACTGAATAACTCACTGTTCGCTATCGTCGTCCGAAATTCAAAACACCGATGAAAGTTTAGGCCGCAATGCCTGCAACGCCGCCGGGCGTCAGCCAACCCCCTCCGTATAAAAGTCCCGGGCCAAGTGATGCGAGGAAAATCGGCTTGCGCGCCGAAGCCGGTTTTTTCGCAGCAGCCTCCAGCGCGACATGAAGCGCAACGCCGCAGGTGGACGAACCCAGATTTCCCGACTTGCGTGCCACCTCTGGAAAAACTTCCGCCGGTACATTGCATTGCTTGGCGAGAAGCTTGACAAGCCGCGGATTTGGCTGATGGGTAGCAAATGCCCCCACCTCCTGCCGGCAAATTCCGCTAGTCTTTTCAACCTCCGTCAGCGTCCGTTCCATGCGCGTAATCGCCGCCCGCGACAACGCCTCTCCGTCGAATCGCACCGCCAACCCACCATTCTCAACGCCGGCCACGCAAATTGCTTCCGCGTATTGATTGGCGCATCCAAAGAAAAATCTTCCCAAAAGGTAGCCAGCGGATTTTTCATCTTCGCAATCATTGCGCAGAATAAATGCGCTCGCGCCATCGCCAAACAAACCGCCGAATTCCCCAGCGACTCTGCCCGGTACCAACGTGCGGCTGTGAACATCCGCCGTGACCACCGCAACGCTTCGCGCCCGGCCGCTGTCCAGGAAAGATTGCGCCACCGCCATCGCGTTCAGCAGTCCCAGACAAGCGCCACCAGCATCCAGCACCCCACATTTTTCGCGAGCAGCCGCGCTTTTATGCAGTTGTGCGGCTAGCGAAGGATATGCGACATGCGTCTCGCTGCTCGCAATGATCCAGTCAATTTCATCGGCCTGGCATCCCGCAACACCAAACGCTCGCTCCATTGCCTGCGAGCCGAGTGTCAGTTCCGTCTCGCCCTCAGCGGCATATGACACGGACTCAATTCCCGCGCGGCTTCGCAATTTCCCAATGGGCATCCCAAATGCCCGGTCCACTTCTTCCGATAGCACGCGCCGCGACCCTAATGCCGCCGCCCACCCCGTAATTGCCACACCGTCGCGCCTATCGCCTCTGGATTTTTTCTCGACTGGCGAATTTGCATTAGCATTCATGACGCAATCCCGCGCTGCGCCAGCTTCCCACGTCTTGTGCTCGAAACCAGATGTCGCACTTCCACATCCTCGCCCGCCGTGCGCCAGTTGTTCGCCAACAATTCAGCAACTAACCGGCGGTGGCATTTCTCCGGCCCCAGTTCGGTACACAGCCGTGCCACATTAGTGGGCCAGCCGGACACGTCGAGACTCTGCGGCACAGCACGTTGCTTCAATAATTTTAAAAAGCCGTCCTCGTAAGCAGCCCAATGTTTATCTTCCTGGTAGGATTTTCGCAGCTCTGAGGTCGGTGCCAGCAACGGTTCGTGCCGGTATCCCACGTTCCCAATCTGCCACAGGAAAAACTCGAGGTCCGGATATTTGGCGAACGAGGAAAGCTGCCCGGTGCGATTCTGCCGTACGTCGATCACGCTCTGGACGCCAGCGCCGCGAAGCAAGTCAAAAAACTCCTCCGCGGTTTTCCCCGTAAACCCAATCGTGCATAGCAGGCGGCGCATAATCCCCAACGGGTTCGGGCGTGAACCCCCGAAAGCTCAAATATTAGCAAACGGCCACTCACTTAATTGTTGCTGTTTAGTTGCCGCTTGTCGCCTGGCTCCCATAGCGGCGGTGCCCTTCGTGCTAACTTAAAAAAGGCTCGCGAGGTTGCCGCGTAGAAAGCTCACTGCGCGGGTGGCAGTGCAAATCGCCGATTAAGTCTTTTGGAACTCTGTTCAGCAACCCGAGGCATCGAAAAGATCGAAACCCAATTACCGAAACGACAAAAGATGCGCGCACCACTCCATTATCTGATCTTCGCCGCTCTGGCAATTCTTTGCCTCGCCGCGAGTACCCTCCACGCCCAGCGCGTTCGCGGAGAATTGCGCATCGAGGTTCACGACCCCGCCGGCGCAGCAGTTTCTGCTGACGCCGAACTGCTCAGCGAAGCCAATCAACTACATCGCACCTTCAAGATCGCGCAGGACGGCCACTACACCGCGCAGGATCTTCCCTTCGGAGTCTATCGTCTTAACATCAACGCCGAAGGATTTGCCCCCTGGACCAATCTCGTCGACGTTCGCTCCGAAGTTCCCGTGCGCATCCCCGTCACTCTCGGTGTCGCCCCTGTAGCTACCCAGGTTCAAGTGACCGATTCCGCCACGCTCGTCGATCCCAGCCGCACCGGCACCATTTATTCCGTCGGCCGGCAAACCATCGATCAGCAAATCGCCGCACAGCCCGGCCGCAATCTAAGCGATCTCGTCAATCAACAACCTGGCTGGCTATACGAAGCCAATGGCGTCCTTCATCCCCGCGGCTCGGAATACGATGTGCAATATATTTTCGATGGCTTGCCGCTGACCCAGAATCGCTCTCCCGCCTTTGCGCCAGAGTTCGATGCCGACGACGTGGAATCCATGCGCGTGCTGACCGCCACATTTCCCGCGGAATACGGTCGCAAGCTCGGCGGCGTCGTGGAAGTAACCACCCTGAAAGATGTGCCCAACGGTCTCCACGGTCAACTAGACATAAATGGCGGAAGTTTTTCCAGCATTAGCAGCTCCGCAGCCGTTTCCTACGCCTTCGGCCAAAACCGTTTCTCGCTCAGCGGTAACGGTTTTCATACCGATCGCTATCTCGATCCGCCCGTGCTCGAAAACTTCACCAACCGCGGAAACGCGGGTGGCTTCTCAGCTTCTTACGAGCGGGATTTTTCCGGCAGTGATCGTCTGCGCTTCACCATCATTCACAACGCGGCACGCTTCCTGGTGCCAAACGAATTGGTACAGCAGCAGGCCGGCCAGCGTCAGGACATCACCAATCAGGAAACCAGCGGCCAGGTCTTCTTCCAGCACACCATTTCTCCCAATCTGTTTCTCAGCTTGTCAGGTAGCGTCCGCGATGCCAGCGCCGATCTCACCTCGAATCCGTCCGCCACCCCGGTCATCATTTCGCAATCGCGGGGTTACCGCGAGGGATATGCGCGAGCCGATTTATCCGGTCATAAGGGTCATCACAACTGGAAAACCGGCGTCGACAGTTTCTTTACTCCCGTGCACGAAGCGCTCAGCTATACCATTACCGACCTCACGCAGTTCGATCCCGGTGCCCAGCAGCAATTTCAATTCGCGGACCACCAGTGGGATATTGAGCCCTCCGCTTACGTGCAGGACGAAATGCACTTTGGCAACTGGAACATTTCCGCGGGCTTGCGATTCGATCATTACGCATTCGTGGTGCACGAATCGGCGTGGAGCCCGCGCGTTGGCGTCTCCCGTTTTCTACCCTCATTAAATTTGCTGCTGCGCGCTTCCTACGATCGCGTTTTTCAAACTCCCGCAATGGAAAATTTGCTCCTCGCTAGCTCTGCTCAGTTGAACTCCATTGATCCCGTGGTTTTACGCCTGCCGGTGCGCCCGGCGCGTGGCAATTACTACGAGGTGGGCGCCACCAAATCTGTCTTCGGTAAACTGCGCATCGAAGCCAATATTTTTCGGCGCGATTTTCATAATTACCCCGACGATGACACTCTGCTGGATACCGGTGTCAGCTTTCCGATCGCTTTTTCTCATGCGCGCATCTTCGGTGAAGAATTGCGCTTGGAAGTCCCCGAATGGTGGCGCTTCTCCGGCTATCTCAGCTATTCGAATCAGTCCGGCATCGGTAGCGGGCCCATCACCGGTGGATTGTTTTTGGGCAGTGACGCCGCTGGTGCGCTTACCGACGCGAGTCAATTCGCGGTCTCCCAGGACCAGCGCAATACCGCGCGGGCGCGCGTGAGGTTTCAAGCCGACAAGCGCCTGTGGATTGCCACGAGCGCCCAATATGGCAGCGGACTTCCTGCTGATTTAGGCTCGGGTGAGGATCAGAGTTTTCTGCTCGCCCAGTTCGGCTCCGCGATCCTTGATCGCGTGAATTTCGACCGGGGGCGAATCCGTCCAGATTTCTCGCTTGATGTTGCAGTTGGCGTGCAGCTTTACCGCAAAGAACTGCGCAGCGTCGCTTTGCAGGTCCAGGTTTCGAACGTCACCGACCGCGTCAATGTGATCAATTTCGCGAGCTTGTTTTCGGGGACAGCCGTCTCTCTTCCACGCAGCGTTTCAGCCGGAGTAAAGCTAAGTTTCTAACGCTTGAGGCCAGCCTCTCTTTTTCATTTAATTTGAACATCGTTAAGTAATTGAAACTACTAGGCTTGGCCGCAATCATTGGAAACCGACGATTGACAACCCCGCCAAACCGCACTAAACTCCATTTGCGACTGAATCGGTCTGATATGGGGTTATATGAGGCGACCGAATTAGTCTTATATGCTATAGCTTTCAAGTCGATTTCAACATCATATGTTCAAGTTGTCTAAAAAAGCGGATTACGGTTTGATCGCGGTCAAGCATCTGGCCATGCACCGCGACCAGCATGCTTGTAGCGCCACCGAGATCGCCGAAGAATATGGCATCTCCACAATGCTTATGGCCAAGGTGCTTCAGAAGCTGGCCCGTCAGCGTATCGTCTCGGCAAGACATGGCGCCAGCGGCGGCTATCTGCTAGCCAAAGAGCCTTCGCAAATTACCGCGCTGGACGTGATTTCGGCCATCGACGGCCCGGTATTAATTACGTCTTGCGTCACGAATCACGGCAATTGCGGTGCCGCCGACAAGTGTTCTGTTCGCGAGCCTTTGCGGCGCGTCAATGAAAGCATTTTGAGCGTACTCAGTACCGTTACGATTTCTCACATGAGCGAAGAGCAGCACGAACCCGTGCTGGTGGAATTGCAAACTTAGGAGAACAGAATTATGGCTGTGAATTTACCGATCTACATGGACAATCACGCGACCACCCCGGTCGATCCTCGCGTGCTCGAAGCTATGCTGCCCTACTTCTCCCAGAAATTCGGCAATGCCGCAAGCCGCAATCATGCCTTCGGCTGGGCCGGCGAAGAAGCGGTGGAAAATGCACGCCAGCAGATTGCTTCGCTCATCAACGCCACTCCGAAAGAGATCATCTTCACTAGCGGAGCGACCGAGTCTGACAACTTGATGATCAAGGGCATCGCGGAAATGTACCGCGAAAAGGGCAATCACATCATCACCCAGGCCATCGAGCACAAGGCCGTTCTGGACACCTGCAAGCGCCTCGAGAAATACGGCTACGAAGTGACTTATCTGCCGGTTGGAAAAGACGGCCGCGTTGATCCTGAAGACGTCCGCAAAGCCATTACGCCAAAAACGATTCTCATCACCATCATGTACGCCAATAACGAAATTGGCGTGGTCAACCCCATCGCCGAAATCGGCAAGATTGCCAAGGAGCACGGCATTTTCTTCGCCGTCGATGGCGTGCAAGCTGTCGGCAAAATTCCCGTGGACGTGCAAAAGGACAACATCGATCTTCTGGCCATCACTGGCCACAAAATTTACGGTCCCAAGGGTGTAGGTGCGCTGTACGTCCGCCGTCGCAACCCGCGCGTGCAACTTTCCGCCATTGCGGATGGAGGCGGCCACGAACGCGGCATGCGTTCCGGCACGCTGAACGTCCCAGGCATCGTCGGGCTCGGCAAAGCTTGCGAAATTTGTCAGCAGGAAATGGCCCAGGAATCTGTGCGCATGCGCGGCTTGCGTGACCGACTCAAGACTGGCCTGGAAGCCAAGCTCGATGAAGTCTTCGTCAATGGCTCCATGGAGCACCGCCTGCCCAACAATCTCAATATGAGCTTTGCCTATGTGGAAGGCGAGTCTTTACTCATGGGCATCAACGATATAGCCGTTTCGAGCGGTTCCGCCTGCACTTCGGCAACCCTCGAGCCCAGCTATGTACTCAAAGCATTAGGGGTCGGCGAAGACCTAGCCCACACGTCGATCCGCTTTGGCCTCGGCCGCTTCAATACCCAGGAGGAAGTCGATTACGTCATCGACAAGATGGTGCAGGTGGTAACCAAACTGCGCGAACTCTCCCCCCTGTATGAAATGGCCAAGGAAGGTATCGACATCTCTAAAATGAACTGGCAAACAGCCTAAAGCTGAAAGGGTCAACAATGGCGAACGAAGGAACAATTAGAATTCATCGGTCAATCGGCGGAACAGGCGCGGCCTTCCGCGTAACTTTTGTGCCTTATGGCGGCGAAGGGGAAGATGCCGCTGCCGCGGGCGAACGCTCGTTTCACGAACTACAGCAGGTTCGCGCCTTTTTGAAATTGTTGGGCGTCGGAGCTGAATTTATCAAGGACGCGCTGCGACAGCTTACTGCGGGGCGCTCGGCCTCTGTGCCAAACGTGTCGCTTTCTGACAAAGCGGTGAAGAGCGCTGGCTTCGGAAATCTAGTTAATCTAGCAAGGAGCAATGGCTAATGGCTTATAGCGATAAGGTAGTCGAGCACTACAACAACCCCCGCAACGTGGGCAGCTTGCCGAAGGAAGACCCCAACGTGGGTACTGGCCTGGTAGGCGCCCCGGAGTGCGGCGACGTCATGAAGCTGCAGATGAAGATCAATCCGGACACGCAGGTCATTGAAGAAGCCAAGTTCAAGACCTTCGGCTGCGGTTCGGCAATTGCCAGCTCTTCATTGGCCACTGAGTGGGTCAAGGGCAAGACCGTCGAAGAAGCCCTTTCGATCAAGAACACGGACATCGTGCGTGAGCTCGCGCTTCCGCCGGTGAAGATTCACTGCTCCGTGCTCGCGGAAGACGCTATCAAGGCGGCTATCGGCGATTGGAAAAAGAAGCACGGCATCGAAGTCGCCGCTGTAGCCAAAGTCGCGCACTAAGAAGACTCTGGGTGGCCTACCCTTTGCAGTTTTTGCAAAGGGTTTACCTGCCGTGGCAGGTGGGGCGATTCTAAGAGTACCGAGGCCTGGCTGCTCAGGCGACGAGTTGGCCTGCCGGTCTTAGTAACCCTGAAAGGGATTTGTTATGGCTACAGAACTAGCTACGCCCACAATCGCGAAAATCACGCTCACCGAGCGCGCCGCGCGTAAAATTCGCGCGCTCCTTGAGAAAGATGGCGTTTCCACGGAACTCGGCGGCCTGCGCGTGGGTGTGCAAGGTGGCGGCTGCTCTGGCTTGTCGTACGCGATGCGCCTTGATACTCAGGCACGCGACCGCGATAAAGTTTTTGAAGAGCATGGCGCGCGCTTATTCGTAGATCCGAAGAGCTTTCTGTATCTGAACGGCACTACGCTCGAGTACGAAGAAACGCTGATGCGCCAGGGCTTCGTTTTTCAGAATCCCAACGCAGCGCGAAACTGCGGTTGTGGCAGCTCCTTTACCGCCTGAGCGTGCCGTTCGTTTCCGAACATCAATGAAACTGCTTGGTCGCTCCCATTCGCCGCTCATAGAAACGCGGAGGGTGCCCCACCCTCTTTTTTCAAGGGTGGGGATTTTCGGCCCCGGCTTTTTCGGCGCATTTGATCCGCCGTCAAAACCGATTCCAGATTTCCATCACCGATGAACGCACCCAAATCAGCCACCGTTTCCACCACCATCTGCTGGAGCTGCAACACTCCAACAAACGCCGCAGCATTCTGTCCCCAGTGCGGAAAAATCCAGTCCCTCCCCGCCAATGCCGATTACTTCACCTATTTTGGCCTCCCCCGCAAGCTATGGATGGGCATGGACGGCCTGGAACAAAAATTTCTGCAACTCAGCTGGAAGCTCCATCCCGACAATTTTGTGAATACTGACGAGCGCGAACGAGAAATGTCGCTCCAACGCAGCTCTAGGTTGAACGACGCTTACCGCGTCCTTCGCGATCCCGTCGCACGCGTTGAATATCTGCTCGAACTGGAAGGCATGCGCAAGGAAGGCGAGCACAAGCAGCAAGCCCCGCCCGAGTTGCTCGAAGAAGTCTTTGAACTAAACGAATCGCTCGACGAATTGCGCGAAGCCAAATCCGCTGGTGCGAATCTGGACGTGCTAACCATAAAACTGCGCGTAGCCGAAAAGAATTTCGGCAAAAAACTTCACGAAGTAGACAACGAAATGAAAACCGCGGCGCAGCAATGGGACGCCGCTCTCGACGCCAACGCCAGCGAATCCGATCGCGAAGCGATCTTGCAGCGCTTGAATGAATTGTTGAACCGCCGCTCGTACATTCGCAACCTGGTTGCCGGCGTGGAAAAAGAATTATAGGGAGCTAGCTGTTAATGGGACGCATCGTCGGCATCGATCTGGGAACCACCAACAGCCTGGTGGCGCACGTGGACGCGCAAACCGGCCAGCCCAAGTGTATTTCCGGCCCCTACGGTTCCACGCTGTGCCCTTCCGTCGTTAGCCTCGACCCCGACGGCAGCGTCATCGTTGGCGAAGCCGCGCGCCGCCGCCTGCTCACCCAGCCCGAGCGCACCATCTATTCCGTGAAGCGCCTGATGGGTCGCGGCCCCGCCGATGTGCAAAGCGAGCTGCAACTTTTTCCATTTCGCATCGACCCGCAAAGCAAAAACGTCATTCGCGTAATGCTCGGCGACAAAATGTTTACTCCCCCGGAAATTTCCGCTTTTATTCTGCGCGAATTGCGAAATTGGGCTGAGGCTTTTCTCGGTGAACCAGTCGATCGCGCCGTAATCACCGTTCCCGCTTACTTCAACGATGCCCAGCGTCAAGCCACCAAAGACGCCGGCCGCATCGCCGGCCTGGAAGTCTTGCGTCTCGTCAATGAGCCCACCGCTGGGGCTCTTGCCTACGGCCTGCACGAAAAGCAGCGTGGCCACGTAGCCGTTTACGATCTTGGCGGCGGCACCTTCGACATCTCCATCCTCAAACTTATCTCCACCAGCGAAGGCGACATCTACCAGGTGCTTTCCACCAACGGCGACACCCATCTCGGTGGCGACGACATCGACAATCTGCTCCAGGCCTTCGTGCACAAACGCATCCGCGAAACCGAGGATCTTGATTTCTCCCCGCATGGCGAGCTCGCCCAGGATTTGCGCAAATCACTCATCGCCGCGAAGCACGAGCTGTCGGAGAAGGAATCCGTCACTCTGCGTTTCGCTTTGCCCGGCGGCAAAACTTTTGTGCACAATTTTTCGCGCGCCGACTTCGAGGCCCTCATTCAAAATGTCGTAAACCGTACCATGGGCCCGGTAAAACAAGCCCTCGCCGACGCGCACCTCGCGCCCGCAGACATCGAAGAAGTCGTCCTCGTGGGCGGCACCACCCGCACACCTTTAATTCGCCACACCGTGCAGGGATTCTTCGGCCGCAAGCCCCACACTGAACTAAATCCCGACGAAGTGGTCGCTCTTGGCGCAGCCGTACAAGCCAACATTCTCGAGCGCGGCGTCAGCAACATGCTCCTTCTCGACGTCACCCCGCTCTCTCTCGGCATTGAAACTTACGGCGGCGCCGTCTCTAAAATTATTCCGCGCAACTCCACCATCCCCGCGAGCGCGCAAGAGCAATACACCACCGGCGTCGATAATCAGACCGGCATCGACATTCACGTGCTGCAGGGTGAACGCGAACTCGCCAAAGATTGCCGCTCGCTCGCGCGTTTCACTCTAAAGGTCCCTCCTGCTCCCGCAGGGCTGCCGCGCATCGAGGTGGGCTTTCTGATCGACGCCAATGGCATCTTGCAAGTCGCCGCAAAAGATATGCGCACCGGCGAGCAGCACTCCATCGAAGTGCAGCCCAGCTACGGCATCAATGACACCGAGATTGAGCGCATGCTCGAAGAATCCATCGAGTACGCCGAGCAGGATTTCGCCGAGCGCCAGTTGATCGAAGCGCGCACCGAATCCGAGGCCATCCTGTCCGCGACCACCAAGGCGCTCGCCAATCCGCAATCCGCTGAAATTCCGGCCGCCGAGCGTTCCGATATCGAGGCCGCCATTGCCACCTTGAAACAATCCGTGACCGGCACCGATTACAAACTGATTCGCAAGCGCATCGACGAATTAAATCACGCCACCGAACACCTCGCGGAATTGCTCATGAATTCCGCGGTTTCAACGGCCCTGGCAGGCCGCAAGCTGGCGGAAGTCTAGGTCCTGGCAGAAAAGTTTAGCTTGATGATAAAAAGTTTCGCTGCATCGGAGGTAAGAAAAAATGGGCGGCAGTAACCCCTACATCGACGAAGTCAAATACAAGCCCGCCACGCAGAAATATAAAGTCACATTCCTGCCCAGCGGCAAAACTATCGAAGTCGACCCGGAAAAAATTCCCTACGGACACAACGGTATTCCCGGCAGCATCCTCGACATCTCCGAAGGCTTCAAAATGGGCCTGGACCACGCCTGCGGTGGCGTCTGCGCCTGCTCCACCTGCCACGTTATGGTCAAACAAGGCCTCGAATCCTGCAACGAAGCCACCGACGCCGAACTCGACGAGCTCGACGAAGCCCCCGGCATCACTCCCAAGTCGCGCCTGGGCTGCCAAACCGTCCCCGACGGCACCACCGACATCGTGGTAGAAATCCCTGAGTGGAACAAAAATTACGCCAAAGAAGCCGACCACTAAGTTGAGATTAGAAGTTTGAGAGAAGTCAGAAGTTCGAACTTAGAAATTTGGGCCGCCAGCTGTAGAAGTCGGAACCTAGACAAGCGAGAGCTGTCGGGTGGGGCGTTGTGGTTGGGGTTGTAGTGTGCGGGCTTTAGCCAGCACGTCTAGGAGCCCTCAACGGGGCTTCAGAGTGTGTGTGAAGACTCACTTTTTGGAG
>DATHGV010000238.1:0-24774 GCA_035490135.1 Candidatus Methylomirabilota bacterium | reverse complement strand
CACGATATGCAGGGGACTCCGTGGAGCAATCCGGAAAGCTACAAGAAGTGGTCGGCGTCCACGTTCGCGGCAGAATTGGGAAAATACAAAACGCCGACGCTGGTAATCGCCGGGGAAAATGATTTTCGCGTGCCGTACACGCAGTCGTTGGAATTTTTCAATACGCTGCAGCGGGAAGGGGTACCGTCGAAATTAGTAATTTTCCCGGACGAAGGCCATTGGGTGCTGAAACCGCAGAATTCGCAATTCTGGTACAAAACTTTTCTCGATTGGCTGGCAATCTATTTAAAGCCAGAATCAAAATAAGCACCGCGCTCAGGCCGTAGACAAGCGATGAAATGCGCGACGCGCGAACCTGAATAAATGGAAAATCAGAAACGCGGACAGAATCAATAGTGCGCCGACCACGATTGTGGTGGTCAACGGATGAGCCCGGGCCATCCAGGTAAGCCACACGGCCAACAAATCTTCGCCAAAACTCAAAATCCAATTACTGAATGGCTCGGGACTGGTGTTTACGGCTGCTCGTGTGGAAGCTTTTGCGCTATGCGAAGTGAGCGCAACACCCCCTGCAAGCAATGCGGCGGCCCAGCGCCATTCCGGCGATATATCTCCGACCGAAGCATACGCTAGCAACGCTGCGGCAGGCGGTCGAATAAATGTGTGGATGGCATCCCACACCGTGTCGATATAGGGTACTTTGTCAGCGAAGAATTCGACGAAATACAGGACCGCAGCGATGCCTAAAATCAGGGGGTGCGAAAGTATCTCCAGCGATTTGGAGAGATGAATAAAACCAAAGCGCTGGAGAAGTCCGAGGGTGAGGATTGTGGCGTAGAGGTTCAAACCGGACGAGTATCCAGTTCCGAGGACCGAGCCGAGCGCATTCAAAATATTCATGGCATGCTTGCCGAACGCGGTTGAAGTTTAGCAAGCAGTTTGAAAATGTTGTAGCGGAAGACGAGCTATCCGCCTGGGGTGAACGTTCAAGATACGCGGTGGGAATGAATCGCCAAATCTCAATCTCAAACTTACATTTCCGTCGCAGCCGCTTCCGCCCGAGTTACCTCTATCAGCAGCCCGCGAAAAAAAAACTGGCCCAAATTTCGGGCCAGCTCGAATTAGTACGGAAGGGCCTGCCAAGGGAATTAGACTGATCCAGCACCGCGGCTCTTGTCGCGCCGGACATTTTCCTCCCGCTGCGCGGCGTTGTCATCCGAAAAAGAATTACCCCAGTCGTTCACTTGCCGTTCAGCTTCATCTTTGGCAATACCATAGCGTTCCTGAACCAGCCCCACGAGCTGGTCTTTCTTGCCGCTCAGCGTTTGCATATCGTTATCTGTAAGTTTGCCCCACTTGGTCTTAGCTTTGCCTGCATACTGCTTCCACTTGCCTTCGATTTGATCCCAGTTCATTGAAGCCTCCCTATCGGTTCTTGATGATTCAATCAAAACAGCACTTGGTAAAGCAGACCATATCGCTGGTAGTCAGCAAATACAGCATTTGGTTGATATGCGCAGACTGGCTGTTGTAGATTTTCATCCGACCAAAACTGGTACTTTTTTGTTCGTTCCTCACATCGCAAAATGCGCGTAGATTGCTACACGATGCAATTGCTCAGGCTAAAGGTTTCTAGGTATGGAGCCTTAGTTGCGGATAACGTACAAGTAACAAGCTCGCTGGAAACCTCATGATAACTCCCGGGTATACGTGTGAGGAACGGCCGTGGCAGCAGCTGCGAAATGTATCAGGAATTGTGCCGCTGGCGGGAGGACGGTAAATGAACGCACGACTGCTCTTAGGTGTGGCCCTGATTGTGATTGGGATCATCGCGCTGGTGTACCAGGGTTTCACTTACACGACGCACAAAAAAGTGCTCGACATTGGTCCGATACAAGCAACCAAAGAAGAACATCGGATGATACCGGTTCCCCCCGTAATTGGCGTCATTGCAGTGATTAGCGGAGTTGCGGTTCTAGCCCTGGGGCGCGGCAAGTAAAAATTCACAATTTATGGAGGAAACAAAGATGAAGAAATGGACAATTGCAATGGCGGGAGTGCTGGCGTTTTCAACGCTCGCAGTCGCTAGACCGGCGAGTGAAAAAGAAGAAAGAGAACGTGTCGCAAACGCCGGACGCGTAGTAAAAGAGATTTTGGATGTGCCCGACAATATCCCGCAGGACGTTTTGGACAAGGCTCGCTGCGTGGTGGTGTTACCGTCGGTGGTCAAGGCTGCGTTCGTGGTTGGTGGCAGCTATGGCCGAGGCGTGATGGTGTGCCGCAGGGGTCATGACTACGCCGGCCCGTGGGGAGCGCCTGTAATGATGGCACTGGAAGGGGGCAGCGTGGGATTCCAGATCGGCGGAGAAGCGACCGACTTCGTAATCCTGGTGATGAATGATCGGGGGATGAGTAGCATGCTGCACAGCAAGGTAAAGTTGGGCGGTGACGCCAGCATCGCGGCGGGCCCCAAGGGCCGCACTGCTTCGGCGGAATCGGACGTAACCCTGCGAGCGGAGATGTTGAGCTATTCTCGGTCTCGCGGAGCATTCGCCGGCGTATCGCTGGAAGGCTCGACTTTGCGCCCCGACGGCGGAGCCAATGAAAAGCTGTACGGCAAGGGCGTAACCGCTGCGGAGATCGTTGAAGAAGGAAAGAGAGAAGGTCCCGAAGAGGGCCGTTTGCTCGTGTCGCGCTTGCAACAGGCATCGCCTCATCTGCAGAAGTAACGGCTACCGAAAAAACGGGCGATGTCTCGGAATGGCGAAAGGGCGGAAAGTTTCCGCCCTTTCGCTTTTAACTCGATGGTTCACTTTTTCAGAGTAGTTGCGAACCTCCAAACGTACTGTTTGCTAGCCTACAAAATCCTCAGCGGCCAGGTACAAGGTCCTCTGTATTGTCCATTTGAAGCCTAGCCCTTACCTTTAAATTTAAGCTTCGGCAAGCAGAAGACTCTCGTAATTTGCATGTCCCCCCTGTCGGAGAGCGAATCACCAATTTAGGGGTTGTTGAGGAGCGTCGCAGATGAAAAACGAAGTGTTATCTTCGGAAAACAAATTGATCGCGATGGCCCGGCGTGGGAACCACGAAGCCTTCACCGAACTGGTGCAAAAGCACTCCGGTAAAATTTATGGCGTGTCGCTGCGCATGCTGAAGAACCGCGAAGACGCCGAGGACAATGTCCAAAACGTTTTGGTGAAGGCCTACTACAACATCGGCCGCTTTGAGGGTCAGTCACAATTTTCAACCTGGCTGTTTCGCATCACTATCAACGAAGCCCTCATGAAATTGCGCCGGCACAAGCCAGAACGGTTCGTAAATCCATCGGACACTGGGCAGGACAGCGGAACGTTCGCGAATTATCCGGAAATCGAAGACCAGCGCCAAAATCACGAACGCGAATACATCAATCGCGAGCTGGCGAATAAAGCGTTGCAGTGTCTGAATCCTTCCCTTCGCCATACCTTCGTGCTGCAGAAAGCAGAAGGATGGACGAATCGTGAGCTCGCTCGGGCCATGGGCATCACGGTAGAGACAGTCAAATCGCGGGTTTTCAGAGCGCGAACACGCTCACGGCGACGGCTTGAAATGCTCGCTCGCACACGGCCGTTGGCAGCGTATAGCGCGTAGATCAAATACTCGGATTCTGTAGCAACTTTCAGACGGCGCTGGTTTCCAACCGTTTAGGGTCGCTCGCACGCTCCTCGACCGGGATTGTGGCGCGAACGGTGGTGCCGCGGGAGCGCCGCTCAACCTCCAGTGTTCCGTCCAGTTCCGCCAAACGCTCTCTCATTCCTGCGAGACCCACGCCAGAAGCCCGGCCGGAGCTAAAACGCGTCAGAGTCTCCCAGGAAATCCCAATACCATCATCAATAACGGTGAGGACCACGTGCCCGGTTGAGCACGTGAGAATAACTTCTATAGACTTGGCGCCCGCGTGCTTGTGAACGTTGGTCAAGCATTCCTGAAGCACCCGGAACAATGCCAGCTCTACTTCTTTTGGCAAACGGTTGGTGACGGGATCGAGATGCAGGCTCACCTGCAAAGCGCAACGTTTTGCAAACCCGTCCGCGTACCAACGCGTGGCTGATTCAAGACCGACCTCATCCAGGAGCGGGGGATGAAGCAAATGCGAAATAGTTCGCACTTCCAACATGGAGCGCTCGGCCAGCTCTACCGTGTCCATCAACAGCTTTTCGTGCGCTGGAGACAAATTCGCGCGAGTGCTTAATAACTGCTCCAGGTTGATTTTTAAACCCACCAGATATTGCCCGACGCTGTCGTGCAATTCTCGAGCGATTCTGCGGCGCTCGGCATCCTGAAGGTCGAGAATGCGCGCGCTGAGTGCGCGCGATGAGCGTACGTTTTCGCGCTGGAAGCGCTCCAGGTCCTGGGTTCGAACAATTTCTCTGCTCAGCAAACGAAAATTGTATGCAAGAAAGCCGAGTGCCGCGAACAGCGCCAGCGCAAGAACCAGGCCGGTGCGCCAAAACTGGCGATTCCAGGCACCCAAACGATGGCTTAGAAGCTTAATTTCCTCTTCGTCCATCCTGCGCACTACACCACGCAGTTGTGATTCCTGTACGTCGAGGTCGCGAATCACGGCGGTCTTGGCTGGCGAAGTGGAAGCCGCTACACCAGATGCCGTGGTGCTTTGCAGTTGCGCAATGTAATTTCTGGACAAAGATTCGAGCTCACTCAAACGCTGTTGCTGCTGAGCATTGTCCGCGGTCAATTTGCGAAAATCGTCAAGAGCACTTGAGATGTACTGGGAATGCTGGCGGAAAAGCTGCAACTGGGATTCGTCTCCGGACATGCCGTACGCTAGGCCGCTGCCACGAATTTCAGCTAGTTGGGTCTGGAAATTCTGCAGCTCATTGCGGACATCATAGGTGTGCAACACCCAATTGGTGCTGTTACTGACCCCGCGCTGCGTTACATAGGCCGCCACAGCTATGATGATGATGATGAAAAAGCCAAATAATACCGGGATTCGAGAAACAGGACGAACAGACTCAGGCCGTAGCGCTTTTTCGTTCGCAGCTAACGCGACATTCTCCTCGGCCATTGTTCTCCGACGCGTGGAGTTGAATCAGTAGAACGGTCAATCCAACGATGTCTTTGGTATATCACACGTGAGAACAAAATCGAACATGCCGATACGTCATCTGGAGCTTGCCGGCGGGAAAGTCGAACCGGGAGCAAGGCTTCGTGGCCACGCTCCCGGCGGACAATTTAATGACGGGAAGAAGTGGCCTTCTGTCCTTTGACTTCCATTTCGTTGACGACCTGCTTAACGTTGGGCACCCCGTTGGCGACTTGTTCGATGGCAGAGCGGCGGCTGGACGTTCCGACGTCGCCCTTTAGCGTAACCACGCCGTTTTTGACATCGTAATGGACGCCCTTATCCAGTTTGCGTTTTACCAGCGCGGCATCGAGATTTTTTTCGATGGCTTTGTCGAGGTCGGAGTCCACCGCTTTGGCCGCGCTCTCATCTCCTGGAGGACGAACCGCGATAGTGTTCGCTACAACTTGCCCGCCGGCGGCAGCCTTTGCGAGTGATTCGGCTTGCGCCTTGTCACTCTCGGAAGCCACCGTCCCCGCCAGCGTGACTACGCCTCTATCACGGTCCTGACTGACGCTTACATCTTTGTAACCGGACTGATCCAAGGATCTGCGGACGCTGTCCGTGACATCCGGCGATTTAGTCGGGGTGTTCGAGCAGCCCAGCAAACCCCCAACCAACAATACGGGAACGAGGGTCAACATTGATCTAAGCGATTTCATATCTCTCCTTGAATTAATTCCTACGCATTCAGCCGGAGTCACCTCGACACCTTACCGGGAATTCCGGCTGTGCGCGGTACTGTGCATCGCTCCGGCGTCCGTCTCAATCGGGGATAACACGTAGAATTGCGGATGACTAAGGGTAAGAAAAAAATGAAGGAAAAATTTCAGACCGCGGCCGGGGATAGCTTCCAGACAGGTCAAACTGCAAAGGCCCTGCAGGGCTACCGTGTGCAGTCACTCCCGTGAAGGACACCGGCCGGCGGTGTTGTAGTCAATAGGAAGGATAGCCTCTATCGCATTCCGGGGAGAATCCGGCAAAGACCGTAGTACGGCGAATTTTCTTTTGCCAAACCGCGCAGACTACATTCGCCAACAAAACGCACACATACCACAATGTACCTATTGTTCGATTTCGCACGGTAAGCGATGCTGCTTTTCAGTGATTGATTAAGGAGGAGCTCATGCCGCGTTTGCACGCCGCAGAACCGAACTGGCCTGGTCCAGAAGAACCTGTGCCGCAACCTCCGCAACCAGAGTTGCCCCCCAAAAAACCTTCCGAGCCGGAGTTGCCATCGCCCGACCCGGGACGCGCTCCTTTTCCGGGGCCAGGGCCAACTGACCCGGGATTGCCACCATCGGTGAACTACGAAGCAGAGGCTTCAGCAGCTCAGCGTTGACTAAGCACAGAAGCACGAGAAATCGACGGCAATATCGGCGTTGAAAATCGCATTCGTTTATAGCTTAGGAGGGTCAATCCCCAAAGCCGTGGCTAACGCAATTTGATGATCCTGTTCCTCAATAAGGATTTCGCGGATCAATTCGGCGGTGGCAAACTCGCCAAGCTGTTCGCACTGGCGAATCCGCAGCCGATAGTTCTTTATTGTTTCGTTTTCGTTGTTTAGATCTGCGCGCAACATCTCTTTGTTGTCTTCCGTGGACTTGACGGGTTCCGGCTGCACCGTTGGAGTGCCACCAAGATAATCTATTTGCTTGGCGATGGTGAGGGCGTGCTGCAATTCTTCGCTGGCGTGTTTTTCCAATTCGCCCGCGATATTCATGTATTCAGCGCCTTTCAGCACCTGGGAGTAAACGACGTAGGCGATGATCGCTTGGAATTCGCGCGCCAAATCTCCGTTCAAACTCTTGATAAGATCTTCACGTGTTCCGGTGTCGGCGGGGGCCGTCTTTTGGTTAGCGGGGGGCATCTGAATCCTCCTGAAATTTTGACTAAACGATTTTGCGTTTCTATTTTGTATGCGGAGAGAAGAAAAGTCCACGCCAAGCGCTTGTCGCATGCAAACCTACTAGTTGTTGTTGAAGATGGATTCTTTCACGGCGCGCGCATCAATCGCTGGACTTACGTAAGTGCCTTCTCCGATCACCACATTTAAGGCGCGCACGAGCTCATTTTCCGCGTCCGATTTCAAAACGTAACCTCTGGCTCCCGCCCGGAACGCGCTGCGCACGAATTCCGAGGAAGAATGCAGCGTGAGCAACAAAACTTTAGTTTCTGGAAGCACATCGTGGATAATGCGCGTTGCCTCCAGGCCGTTCATGCCGGGCATGGATACGTCCATGATGACCACCTCGGGCGCAAGCTCACCCGCGAGCCGAATGGCATCTTGCCCGTTATCGGCCTCACCGCATAGGTCCCACTCGGGATAGGTACTTAGAATCCCCTGGACACCGCGGCGTATCACCGCATGGTCGTCGACAATTAAAACCCGTGGCATAACTCTCCGCACATTTACAAACAGCGAACTGGAGATTCTCCTGACTGACGTGTTCGAGTCTGATTGATTTCCATTTCGCCACTTCCACGATTGCCAAAATTTTTACGCCTCGATAATCTGGTTTCTAACCGCGTAACGAACTAACTCGCTCACCGAATGCAATTCAAGCTTCCTCATGATATTCGCGCGATGCGTTTCCGCGGTTTTTACGCTGATTCCCAGCGACGCGGCCACTTCTTTGCTGCTCTTCCCTTCCGCGAGCAATTGCACGATCTCGCGCTCGCGGGAAGTCAGTCGGTTGCGAATCACAGCGTCGGGATCCGGCGCGGTGGCGTGAGGACGAACAAATCCATCCAGCAGCATATCGGCGGCTCGTGCTGTAAAAAAAGGCCGGTGAGCGCCGAGCGCCTCAACAGCGGCGACTAAATCACGGTCGGTGTCGGACTTCATGATATACGCGCGCACGCCAGCCTCGACGATTTCGCGAACCAACTGGTCGGAAAAATGAAGCGTAAGAATCAGGATTTCCGTCTTGGGAAGACTCTTGCGAATCTTTCGAGCAGCTTCCAGTCCATTTAAATCCGGCATGCTGATGTCCATTACCACCACATCAGGTCTCAACTGTTCCGCCAGCGTCACCGCCTCACGTCCTGTTTTCGCCTCGGCACAGACTTCCCAGCCGGAGCGTGAGGCCAGCAGTTCTTTAAGACCACGCCTGATGATGTCGTGATCGTCCGCTACCAAAATGCGCAATGGGTTATCTCCTGTTCGCAAAGAAATTAGGACCGAGAATAATTTACCGGAAGCGCCTTGCTAGGCGCTCAAACGTCGATGCCACAAGAGTGTCGACTCAATAGATAGTTGTCTGTATCCAATTGCAAAGAAATACTGTTTAAGCTGTATTCGGATCGCCTTTGTCTACCATAAAAGCGGCGATCTGCTCCTACAGATCGGTCAGTGAGCATTAACTCCGCCCTAAATACACACTTACATGGATTGTGTTGGCTACGCTAAAACGGTCCAATGCGGCACGGAGGGCACATGATTATTCTTTTGGTTGTGCTTGTGGTTCTCGCACTCGGATCAGCTCCCGCATGGCCGTACAGCCGCGGATGGGGTTACTACCCCAGCGGCGGCTTGGGGCTTGTGGTGGTCATCTTGGTGATATTGCTGCTACTCGGCAGAATTTAGTAAGAGAAATTAGCCAAAGGCGTGGATGCGTTTCGCTTGCCGTCGCCGGGTTCAAACTCGTTTCTAGAACAGGAGAATCCGGCGTGGCCACACCCTCAAAATCCACGGTAGTCAAAACTCCGGAAAACAACGTCGCATCGGAGGCGCGCAGAACAAGCTTCCCTCCACAGGACCCTGACTCCTTTGCAGAAAATATGGCCTTCGTGGGACCGGGGTTGGTCACCGGTGCGTCCGACGACGATCCCAGTGGAATTGCTACCTACTCGCAGGCGGGTGCGCAGTTTGGATTCGGAACGCTGTGGTTGATGTTTTTCTCTTATCCGCTCATGTGCGCGATACAAGAAATCAGCGCGCGCATTGGTCGCGTGACGGGAGTCGGAATATCCGCCAATATCCGCAAAATGTACCCGCGGCCGGTGGTCTACGCCATCGTGGCCATGCTGCTGGTGTCCAGCATTTTTAATTTGGGCGCCGATCTGGGCGCCATGGGCGAATCAGCTCATATGCTACTTGGTGGCCCCGCGTGGATGCACTTGCTGGTGATGGGATTAATTTCGATTCTGCTGCAGATTTTTGTCCCCTATACGCGTTACGTGAAATATTTAAAATTTTTGGTATTGTCGCTGATGGCCTACGTGGTGACTGCGTTTGTGGTGCACATCGATTGGCCCGCCGCTCTGATGGCCACATTAGTGCCCCCCATAAAAATGTTTCACGGCAATTACTTGACCATGGTCGTAGCGGTATTAGGTACGACCATCAGTCCCTATCTGTTTTTCTGGCAAGCTTCGCAGGAAGCCGAGGAAGTTCAGGTTCGGCCGGAGGAAAGGCCGCTGAAACGTGCCCCGGCACAAGCGCCCAGACAATTGCGCAGAATAAGAATTGACACTTACGCGGGCATGGCGGTGTCCAACGCAGTGGCGTTCTTTATTATGTTGACGGCTGCGGCCACGCTGCACGCCCACGGCGATACCGCTATTCAAACTGCCACGCAAGCAGCCAGCGCGCTGGAGCCCTTGGCCGGCCGCTTCGCCTATGCGCTTTTTGCCACGGGAATTATCGTGACGGGTTTGCTCGCGGTCCCGGTGTTGGCCGGAGCCGCAGCCTATGCCGTTGGCGAAGCTATGCATTGGCGCGTTGGGTTGGAAGTCAAGCCGGGGCGCGCGACAAAGTTTTATCTTACGTTGGGAGTGGCAACGCTGGTTGGTTTGGCATTAAATTTTGTGCACTTCGACCCGATCAGATCCCTCTTCATTGCGGCGGTGATCAACGGATTGTTAGCCGCGCCGGTAATGGCCTTGATGATGCTGATGACCTGCAGCCGGAAAATCATGGGAGATTTCACGCTGCCAGTTTATCTACAGATCGCTGGCTGGATCGGCACGATCGCCATGTTCGGGGCATCGCTGGCTTTCTTAGTTTCCAGCCTGAAATAGAAACCGCCGCTGGCCTCTACGACCCAACGGCGGTTTTTTCTAATTTTCGTTAAAACGTTCTACGACGCTTTTACAGTCAGCTCGTTCTGCACCTTGTCGTTTCCACCGGCGGCTTCCGAAGCTTTCGCTCCGATGGCATTCTTCTCATCCTCGGTGTGCACCGGGCCCTTCAAGGTAACCATGCCGTCCCGCACGATGACTTTGATGTTGTGAGCATAGGTGGAAAGCGAAGAATCGCTAGCGATGGATTTGCGAATCTTTTTGGCAAGCTCGCGATCGACAGGGTTGTTTGCTTGCTGATCCGCAGTGGTTCCACCCTTCCCGTTGTCTCCCTTGTTGTTGCGAGTATTATCGGGCTGCGTCTGTTGATCCGACTGCCGCGCGAGCGTGGAGAGGCCGGTCAATGAAAATCCAGCTATCCCCAAACCCAGAGCGGCGATTTGCAACGTCTTGTATTTGATTGTCATAGTTGCCCTCAGTTAAAGAGTTAAATAACAAACGCTAAAGTGGCCGTGGCAAAAGGTATCTCTCACGGACTTACACCGCCATACACGGTCGTATGTAGTCCCGCGGCGAGAGCAACGTAGTGCCTAGTACGGGTCGGGTAAAACCCCATTTTTTCTGCAGCGAACTCCGTATTGGTTTGCCCTGAAGGGTGCACCACTATGAGTGCGCCCTGAAAGCGTGGAAAAAACGCTCAATTTTTTGTGTCGGAAGAAAACTATTTAAGGAGAATACAAAATGGCTAAAAACAAATCGGTATTCGGAATTTATTCGAGCCGTAGCGGTGTCGAGAACGCAGTCACCGCCTTAAGAGATGCTGGCTTCCAACAGTCCGATGTTTCTGTGTTACTGCCGGAGAATCTGGGCAATCGAGAAGTCGCCACGGAGAAAAATACCAAGGCACCGGAAGGCGCCGCAACAGGCGCAGGCTCTGGTGCAGTGATCGGCGGCACGCTTGGATGGTTGGTTGGTATCGGCGCTCTGGCCATCCCCGGCCTGGGCCCCTTCATCGCAGCCGGACCAATTATGGCGGCGTTAGCTGGCGCCGGAGTTGGTGGCGCTGTTGGCGGCGTTACGGGCGCTCTCGTAGGTATGGGCATCCCGGAATACGAAGCGAAGCGCTATGAGGGGCGGCTGCAAAAGGGTGGAATTCTGGTATCCGTGCACTGCGATACTTCCGAAGAAGTGAAACGCGGCAAGGACATTCTTCAGCGCACCGGCGCGGAAGATATATCCGCGGCGGGCGAAGCCTCGGCCGATGTTAAAGACAAAACGGACGCGCGGGACGTTCCGTCGACTCGCAAGGCCGGGACCGGGTACTAGTTTCGCAAGAACTTCATAGCCGTAACTCAAAAGCTCCAAAGGAGGCCGTATGTTCCTGGTGCTATTCATCATTTTGCTGCTTTTGTGGCTCGGCGGGTTTCTCGTATTTCACGTTTCTAGTGCGCTGATTCACTTGCTGCTGTTATTTGCGGTGATTTCGATCATCGTTCATTTCTTTCAACGCAGAACAGTGGCGTAAAAAAACGCAAAAAACCTCCAAGTCAAATGGCGGTTTCCATTTTAAAGTGGGAGCCGCCATTTTTTTGTATTGCCTTGGGTCGCCCTGAAATGCCCGCACATTTACGCCACGCCGCGGGCAACAGTGCGCCAAATGGAATCAGTTGCATAGACAGCGGGTGTTGCTGAGTGTAAGATTTTTTTGTTTCTTGGATGCGAGAATTTCTTGCGCAGCGAATCCAAACCATTCGCGATTCACTTTGACGCGCGCGTCGTCTTGGCCGCTATACTGCCGTGCCTGTTCAGTTTTTATCCTCTCGTCGCGCGCCAAACTGTGATCGATGTACATGGCTCCGCGGACGAGGTGCTCACGCAAAGCCGGGGCAAAGTATTAGTTTTGATTTTTGTGCGCACGGATTGCCCAATTTCAAATCGCTACGCGCCATTGCTGCAGGAGATGAACAAAAAGTACGGGCGGCAAGCCTCGTTCCAGCTCGTTTTTCCGGATAGAAATGAATCGACCGATAAAATTCGGCATTATCTTCAAGTCTACAAATACCAATTACCGGCGATTCGCGATTTGGAGCACGCACTCGTAAAAAGAATCATGGCCAAGGCCACTCCCGAAGCCGCAGTCTTCGATGCCAGAGGAGAACTTGTCTATCACGGCCGCATCGACAACCTCTACGAACACATCGGGCAATCCCGCCGCGCTGCCACCACGCATGAATTGGCCGACGCGATTGAAGCCGCGAGCAAAGGTGTCAGCCCACCAGTGTCAACGACGGAAGCCGTTGGATGTTTTATCTCGGATCTAGAATGATTCGGGTCGGGCAAGCAATTTATACGATCGCCCTGATAGTTGTTCTCCTGTCGTGCCACCCGGGGCGCGGCCTTGCAACAGCCACGGCTCCGCAAGAAGACAGCAATAGCAATTCACAAATTACATTTAACAAGGATATTGCTCCCATATTGTTTCGCCATTGCGCCGCGTGCCACCGCCCCGGCGAATCCGGTCCCTTCCCATTGCTTTCCTATAAGGATGCGAAATCTCATGCGCGGCAAATCGCTGCCGTTACGCAAAACAGGTTCATGCCACCGTGGCTGCCTGAGCCCGGTGAATTTAAATTTGCCGATGAACTTCGACTCTCCGACGTGCAAATCACTACGATCGCCCGTTGGGTGGAACAAGGTGCGGTGGAAGGCGAACCATCGGATCTGCCGCCCACTCCTAGGTTTGCAGAAGGCTGGCAGACGGGGACGCCCGATCTGGTCATCAAGGCCGAAAAGCCCTACCAACTTCCTGCCAGCGGCACTGACCAATACTGGAATTTTATTTTCCGTACTCCAGTAAATAAAACCCGCTGGCTCAAAGCCATCGAAATAAGGCCAGGCGACAAGCGCGTGGTGCATCACGCGAATGTTTTGGTCGATCGCATGCAGTCGGCGCGCGCGCAGGAATCCTCTCCCGGATCCGGCTTCCCCGGCATGGAAGTAAAAATCGAGTCAGAAGCGTTTGATCCCGATAGCCATTTCCTGTTTTGGAAGCCAGGAACAGCGCCTTACACCGAGCCCGACGACATGGCCTTGCGACTCGATGCGGGCACCGACCTAGTGCTCAACATTCATTTGCAGCCATCCGGAAAGCCGGAGTGGATCCAGCCAACCCTTGGTTTGTATTTTACGGAGCAACCCGCCACACGTTTTCCAATGTTGCTGCAGTTCGAAAACGACCGGAAGCTGGATATTCCCCCGGGTGAGAAAAACTTTCTGGTTACCGACGAGTTCACGCTGCCCGAGGACGTGCAGCTGCTGGCAATTTATCCGCACGCACATTACGTGGGGAAAGACTTGCAGGCCTTTGCCAAGTTTCCGGACGGAACGCAAAAACCTTTGATTCACATTCCGTCGTGGGACCTGAACTGGCAGGCGGTTTTTCGCTACCAGGATCCCTTGGAGTTGCCGGCTGGAACCGTGATTTCCATGCGCTATCGCTACGACAATTCCGATGAAAATATTCGCAATCCCAATGTGCCGCCGAAACGCGTGGTCGGAGGCAATCGTGCCAGCGATGAAATGGCGCATCTCTGGCTGCAAGTTTTGCCGCGCAACAACTCTGGCGACCCCGGGGATCCCCGCAGACTTTTGCAAGAGGCCATGGCGCAGCACAACGTCGACAAAAATCCCGCTGACTTTGAAGCGCACTACAATCTGGGCGCGATGTTGCAAGGACGCGGCGATCTAGCCGGCGCGGAAAAACAATACACGATGGCGCTGAGCATTCGCCCCGCTGACGCCACCGTGAATAACGCTATCGCGGGAGCGAATCTGGCCGCGGGTCACCCCGATGCAGCGGTAACCTACTTGCAGACCGCGCTCCATTCACGGCCCGATTATTTTGACGCACATTACAATCTGGGAACCGCGCTGGCCATGCAGAATAATTTCGCCGCCGCGGTTGAAGAATTTCGCGCGGCGGTGCGCCTCAATCCGCAGGACGCTAATGCGGAAGCAAATCTTGGAGCGGCGCTTGCGGAATTAGAAAACTGGAAAGAAGCGCGCGTGCATCTGGAAAAAGCGCTGGCCATCAATCCGAACCTTACAAATGCGCGTGACAATCTTGAGCAGGTAAAGCGCGAGCTTCCCAACGACCGATGACGAACGGCCAACAATAGTCTGATTAGACGAGTGCTTAGCGCGGCGGATCGATCCGTTGCGCTTGTTTTTCCGCCTTCAGCGCTAACTCCATCGCGTAGAAGCAGTGCTCCTGATTCATGGCCGTGTCGGTGCGGTCCAGCACATCGTTGATGAGTTGTTCGCCATACGGCAAGGCTACGTCCTGGCAGTCGATGTAGCGCGTGTCTTTCTGATCGACCTGGAAAAGAAAACTCCCAAGATTTCTTCCCGCGATGTCCACGTTCTTGCGAATTTCAAAGTAGCCGTCAGTGCCCAGTACAAACAGCCGCCCGTCTCCCCAGGTTGCGAGACCATCGGGCGTAAACCAGTCGACGCGGATGTAACCCGTTCCATGATCGCCTCGCAGCATCACATCGCCGAAATCTTCCAGGCCCGGATACTGCGGGTGGTTCAGGTTGCCGATCTGCGAAGCCACAATTTCAGCTTTCGTGGAATTCGTGAAATAAAGGAATTGGTCAAATTGGTGCGAGCCGATATCGCAAAGAATACCGCCATATCGTTCGCGCTCGAAGAACCACGGTGGGCGTTGCGCCGGATTCATGCGATGCGGTCCGGTGCCGATGGTTTGCAGCACGCGGCCGATTGCGCCAGCCCCCATCAATTCCCCGGCGCGCACCGTCGCGCGATTTTCAAATCTCTCGCTGTACATAACGGAATAAATCCGCCTGGTCGACTTTTGCGTGCTTCTCACTTCAGCGAGTTGTTCGAGTGAAGTCATGCCCGGCTTGTCCACCATGAAATCTTTTCCGTGGCGCATCACTTCAATGCCCAGAGGAGCGCGGTCAGCGGGAATGGAAGCACTCAAAATTAGCTTGATGGAGGGATCCTCGAGTATTTCGTTTTCACTGCGGGCCGATTTTGCTTCCGGATAACGCTTGCTGAAGGCCGCAGCCAGTTCCGGTTCTTTTGCGTAAAAAGAAACCAGTTCCCCGCCTCCACGGCGTACAGCCTCGACTTGAACATAAATATGATCGTGGTTAACGCCGATAACCGAAAATTTCAGCGATCGCTTCGCAGGTGAATCCAATGTGCTTGGGTTGCTTGTAGCCCGCACAGCCCGCGGAGCCCTTGGAGAAAGTCCAGCGGCCACCATCATACCTGCAGCAGCGTTGCCAGAAGTCTTGATAAATTCCCGTCGGTCGACTGATTTGTTTTTCATTTGGTTTTCCCCGACAAATTATGTCCTAAATTCCGCCTGTAGTACTCTATTTTGCAAAAAGGCGTATAACCGCAAGGCTTTTTCAATTTGCTGCACAGTCTACAAAACGATGAAAACGGCCTCCATCAATCTGCAAGGCAAAATAGCGGTCGTTGTCGGTGGCACCTCCGGCATCGGACGCGCAATAACTCTCGGTTTTGCCGATGCGGGCGCTGCGGTGATCGCTTCTGGCAGAAGCAAAGAGAAGGTCGATAGCGTAGCCGTCGAACTCGAAGCTAAACATTTCAGCACACTGCGCGCGACTTGCGACATTTCCAGTCGCGCATCCCTCGAAGATTTACTTCAGCAGGTGCTACAGCGCTTTGGCAAAGTCGACATTCTTGTGAACTGCGCCGCGAAGATTCGTCGGGCGCCGACGGTGACATTTCCGGAAGACCAATGGAACGACATTCTGGACACCAACCTGACCGGCACCTTGCGATCGTGTCAGGTTTTCGGCAAGTACATGCTGGAGCAAAAATACGGTCGCATTATCAATATTGCCTCGCTCAATAGTTTTGTTTCCTTATCGGAGGTCGCTGCTTACGCTGCAAGTAAAGCGGCGGTGGTTTCACTGACGCGGTCGTTGGCGGTCGAATGGTCGAAACATGGCGTACTGGTGAATGCCATTGCTCCCGGCGTCTTCCGTACAGAATTGAATGCCGCGTTGTTGGACGGCACGGACCGCGGCCACGAATTATTGATGCGCACGCCTATGGGGCGTTTCGGTCGAGTCGACGAAGTTGCGGGCGCAGCAGTGTTTCTGGCCTCCGATGCGGCTTCGTTCATAACCGGGCAGACGCTAGTGATCGATGGCGGATTCCTGGCAAGTGGCGTCAACCAGTAGAGCGCAGCAATTTTTTCTATCAATGCACTTACGATTAAAATCTATCGGCGAGAGGTGAACATTGCCGTGGTTTTGGCGCGAAGCAGACGAACTGTCGCGAGCCGAAGTGGACACCCTGGCACTTCAACTCGTCAATGAGGCGCGCGATCGAGTCGGACGAGAACTTCGCAGAGTGCTTTTGCTGCCGCCTGATCTGACGCGCGCACACAGCGGCTCCGGCAAAATCACCGAAACTCTATATAACGCGCTCGCTCCACACTGTGATGTGCACGTCATTCCTACGCTCGGCCAACATGTTCCTCATACCGCTGAACAAAACCTCTGGGTCTTCGGCAGCATCCCCAACGAGCGCATTCATGTCCATGACTGGATCGGAGGTGTCACCAGAGTAGGCGTCATTCCCGGCGAACTGGTTTCAAATAGCACTGGCGGTGTCGCCGATTGGGACATTCCAGTCGACCTGAATACGTCGCTGATGCGCGAAAACTGGGACCTGATTATCAACATCGGTCACGTCGTGCCTCACGAGGTCCTGGGCTTTGCCAATCACAACAAAAATTACTTCATCGGGCTGGGCGGCAAAGAAACAATCTGCGCTTCACATATGGCGGCGGCGATTTATGGCATCGAGAATAATCTGGGAAAACTTATCACTCCGCTGCGCAGTTGTTTCAACTGGGCCGAACAGGAATTTTTAGGCCACTTGCCGGACGTTTATTTTCAGGTGGTGATGAAGCGCAGTCCCGACAACCGGCTGGTCACCTGCGGTGTATACGTGGGAGACGATCTCGAAACGTACTTGATGGCCGCGCGCGCCAGTAAAAAAGAAAATATCACCATCGTGGAAAAGCCCATCTCCAAAGCGGTGGCGGTCATGCAAGCGGATGAATTTCACAGTACCTGGGTTGCCAACAAAGCCGTTTACCGTACACGCATGGCTTTAGCCGATGGCGCCGAGCTGTTGATTATCGCGCCGGGATTACAGCGATTCGGAGAGCAGGAATCTGTCGATCGCCTGATTCGAAAATACGGATACCGCGGCACCCCTTATACGTTGAAACAGTACAAGGAAAATTCCGATTTGCGGGAATTGGCACACGCCGCAGCGCACCTGATTCATGGATCGAGTGAAGGGCGATTCGCCATCTCCTACGCTCCGGGTCATTTAACTAGGAAGGAAATCGAACGGGTTAACTATCATTATGTAGCGCTCGATGAGGCGCTCGCCAAATATCCGCCGGCGAAAATGAAAGAGGGCTGGAATATTATGCCCGACGGTGAAGAGGTATTTTTTATCAGCACGCCGTCTTCCGGGCTCTGGGCCACGCAAAGCCGATTGGACGCGCGTCGCGACTAATCAAATGTTTTTTTTCTGGGCGGGTGGCCACGTTAACGATTTCGGCTACCTTCAATACTCACGCGTTTCCCGGTGCGACAAGCCTCATAGATCGCTTGCACAAGCACAAGACTGCGGCGTCCCTCCTGTCCGTCGCATCGCGGCTTCGTATCCGTTCGAATGGCTCGCAGGAAATCCTCCAAAACAGCCTGATGACCTCGCGCATCGCTGACAATCGGCGAGGACGAGCTTGGATTCTTGTCGGCTTCGGATCTTTTCAATAAATCCGAGGACGGATTTTTCAGGTCTGCCGTCAGCAATCGATCCTGCTCGATGATCAGCGTGCCTTCCGATCCGGTAAGCTCTAGTCGTCGCGGGTAGCCGGGAAACACCGAAGTGGCCCCCTGCAATACTCCCAGTGCTCCGCTGGCAAATTCCAGCATCGCGATCAACGTGTCCTCTGCTTCGATACCGTGCAACGCCGTCTTGCATATAGCTTGGACCGTTTTCACTTCGCCGAATATCCACACCATGAGATCAAGCGTATGTACCGCTTGATTGATCAATGCCCCGCCCCCGTCGAGTTCCCGGGTCCCGCGCCATCGGGAGTTTGCATAATACTCCGGCGGACGATACCACTTCACTCGCGCGTCCACGAGAATCGGCTTGCCCAACAGGCCCGCGTCCACGGCATTTTTCACCGACAAAATATCCGGCTTGCAACGATCCTGAAAGAAAACTCCAAGCTGCACCCCAGCTTTTCGTGTTTCCGCGATAAGCGCATCGGCCCGCTCGATCGTAGTGTCGATGGGCTTTTCGGTAAGCACGTGCAGGCCGTGTCGCGCCGCCGCGATTCCCTGCTCGGCGTGAAGCCCCGACGGACTGCCAATGGCAACCAGCTCCATCGGGCGATGCGCAAGAAACTCATCGAAATTGCTATACGGTTTTCCGCCATATTTGCGGCACAAGCGGCCAACTTTCTCCGCGTTGGTACCGAAGACGGCCGCGATTTCAACACCTGAAATCGTGCGGGCCGCACGCGCGTGCGTCTCGCTGATATTTCCCCCGCCTAGCAGTCCAATGTGCGTAGTCATTTGTTAAGGCAGAAAAGAGCAATACCATGAAGCGGCCTGCATTTGCGAAGAAAAGCTTGAGTAAGGATGTGCGGATGAACGCCAGCAGAACTTCGACCCGGCAGAGCCTGAACTAACAAAGTTAAGCGCTAAGTCGCAATTCCTCCGCCAGATGTTCACAGGCTCGCATGGCTAGCGCCATGATCGTCAACGTGATCGACTTTTCCGGATGCGAAACGAACGCCGCCGCGTCCAGCACCAGGAGATTTTTTATATCGTGGCAGCGGTTCCATCCATCCAGCACCGACTTTTGCGGATCATCTCCCATGCGCGCGCCGCCCGCTTCATGCGTCACGCTACCCATCGGGTAGGGGTTTAGTTTTTCATAGGGCAGCAGCTCGGCACCGGAAGCTCGCAGAATTTCTTCCATCTGTCCGTACATTTCATCGCGTAGCGCAAACGCGTTGTCGTATTCCGCGTTGGTATGAAAACGCACTTGCGGGATCCCAAATCGATCCGTCAAGCCATCAGGATCAATTTCCACAAAATTCCATTCGAACGGAAGCCCTTCTCCATATCCGCCGATACTCACCGCCGCCGGGTACAGTTCCTTGATTCGTTTCTTATACGCCGAACCGAATCCAGGAAGCTCCGCGCCCGGCCCCGGTCCCATGCTGCATCCCGTTTCCATCGTGAAACGGTATCCGCGCAAAAATTTATTGTTTTTTCCGTAGTTGAACCGCGGAATGTAAAGACTGTTCGCGCCCGGTCCATCATCATTGGTTGACGGCCTTCCGGCCAATTCCGGAAAAAAACCTGTGAGCTGATTGAACGCCACGTGCTCCATCAAGTAGCGCCCAAGCGTTCCACTCGAATTCGCCAGCCCCTGCGGAAATTCCCGGTTGCGCGAATTAAACAAGATGCGCAGCGACTCTACCATCGAGGCACCTAGAACCACCGCTTTGCCAAAAACTTCATATTCCTGATGGTTGATCGTATCGATGAACGAAACTCCGCGTGCTTTCCCGCTATTGAGATCCATCAAGACCCTGTTCACCACTGCGTTGGTGCGCAGCGTGAAATTCGGCATCTTCTGCATTTTCGGGAATAACACTTCAAGCGTACTGAAACGAGAGGCGGTGTCGCATCCAAAGTTGCAAGTGCCGCAATAATGGCAAGCCAGCCGGTCATCGTAAGCCTTGCTCAGCACGGCCAGCGGCATCGACACCGCCTTCATGCCTAGTTTTGCCGCACCTTTTTTTATCAACAATTCGCCGCAGCGCGCGTTGAACGCCGGCAACGCGTTTTTGCTGGCCGGCGAATTGTAAACCGCCTCTCCACCTCCAGCCATTCCGATCAGCGCTTCCGTCTTGTCGTAATAAGGCTCCAGATCTTCATAGGTGATGGGCCAATCTTCGCCAAATCCGTCCTGCATGCTCCTTGGTTTGAAATCCAGCGGGCCGAATCGCCCCGACTCCCTTCCCCACACCAGCGTGCGCCCGCCCACGGCGCGCAACCGCGTCCAGGTGAACTTGGCTCCGGGAGCCAGAGCGTAAGGATCATCGTGCGGAATGGTAAAGAGCTGATCCGTCCACTCATTGATTTTCCATTCCATGCCCTGGGGCAACTCGCCGTATTGCCCGGGTTTTCCGTGGCCGCGGTACGGCCAGCGGTATGGAGGTTTGTGATTGTGAAAATCTTTGTGCGGTTCAATCATCCGGCCGGCTTCGAGGCACAGCACTTTCAAGCCTTTGGTGGCCAGGATGTACGCGGCCACTCCGCCCGCAGCTCCCGAGCCAACTACGATCACGTCGTAAACAGTTTGCGTCGCCAAACTAAATTTTGTCCTCGCCTGTCCGCTAGTGATGCTCCGGATGCGTACAACCTGGAAAGTCCGGCATATAATTCATCCCTTGAAAATTCAGCACATCGATCAATCCGATCTTCGAAGTGTAAAAACCTTCTACGGTCATGTCCTTTACTAGAGAGAAGAACGCAAAACCTTCGTGCTGCGCTTTTGCATCTCGCTCCGGCGCGCTCATATCCGTCAGCAACTTGATGCGATCCGCTTCGTCCACGTCGCGAAATGATTTGCTGAATTGCTTTTGACTTTCGCGTTCCAGAAAGGCCAGTCCATCGATCCATTTCTTTTGTAACAGCGGCTCAAACTCCGCCGCGGAAAAAACAACGAAATCAATATAATTAGCAACCTGCGCTTCTTTTGCTCCCGGCGCATCGTCGGTAGGAATGATCATCGCCGCCAGAATCTCAACAGTGCGAAATTCATCAGCATTAAAAAATTGTGGACGGTACCTCGCAACCGGCTCCGGCTCTTGAATTTCATGATGCATACCGGAGGTGGTTACTAGCGCGCGATGTTCATCGCCCCACACCAACTGCATGGGCAGCCAGGACGCCAGGAATTCTCGCCCGGCAGCACTTGCGCTTAGCAGCCCCAAGTATTTAAGAGCACTTCTCCTGGAAACTCGTCCTTCATCCATCACTGTTACCCTAACCGCTGAACGCTACTCCTAGCATACCGGAAGCGGGCACAACAATAATCAGTCGTATCGACCTTACGCGGCAATCCAACAGATATAGAAGTAATGCTGGCGCACCCGGTAAGTTGCCGCACCAATACTCATGCGCCGTTCGAAATCACATACAAAGAACTCGAAGCAGATCGCGATGCATATCGGAAAAAGTCGTGAGCGGCGACGCGGCTTTGAATGATGGGATTTTTTTTCGGAATGGTCCAAAAATGCTCTAAAATCACTGTTGCCGTTATTGTGCGCTCGTAGCTCAGCTGGATAGAGCGTCTGCCTTCTAAGTGGGCAATATCAATCCAAGTCGTTGCTTCGCTTGCGCTTACGAGTTCCGGGCTGCCCTTGTACTGCTCAAAGTTGGTCCAAATATTGCGAACAGGAAGATTTCCTGACAGATGTTTTCCCCTGGCTTTCGTGCATTCTACATCGTTTCAGCGGTTTTGTTCCTAATGCCATGGTCGCTCTTGTTCTCTGCTTGGTTAGCCTTCAATCGAGCTAAGGTCGCTGCGCCCCTTTCAAATCTGGAGACGTTACCTCGTGTACGTGGCGCTGTTAGCGGCATCTGTTTCAACGGTATCAAATATGGCGTGGAACGTTTCTTGGCTCAAGCATGGCGGTAGTCCGCACGGCATGGGAGCAGGACCCGGCCTTTGGCAAAGTCTCGGACCATTTTTAGTTTGGTCGTTCGTCGCTGCTACGGTCTTGAGTCTTTTCGGAAAGGGAAAGGTCCGGGTCTTGATGATCGGTTGGTCCGTACCAATATGGGTAGTATTTCAGTTAATTTTCGTACTTCAATTCGACTAGCGTTTCGATCTCTCTGTTCCGCTTTCTGGGTTCCGGACATTCTTGCGCGATTTGTTTTCGCGATCGACTTTAGTCGCAAATCAAGGCGCGAAGCTGCGGCACTGAAAAACAAAAGGCGAGGCCCTTGACTGGAACCCTCACCAAAGAGCGCGCCGAATCGAAGCAGAGAGTTAGAAAAACAGGGCTGGAGAAACATTAAATCGTTTGCTCAATTTCTCGATGTGAGTTTTGTTGAGATCACGTTTCTTATGCAAGACTTCGGATACGATGCTTTCAGAGCCAAAGATTGGAACCAGATCTTTCTGACGCAGATCATTCGCATCCATCAACGTGCGGAGGACTTCGACCGGAGAAACATCGGGAATGGAGTGGTGCTCTTCTTCGTATGCTTCGATTAGGGTCATCAAGACTTCGGCATACTTCTCTTCTTCGGTTGTTGGCTTTTCTTTGCTTGCCAACTTGTCCAAGACGCTTAGGTACTGTTCATGTTGACGCTCGGATGTGATCGGTGTTGGCGAGGCAACGCCGAGTGCGTATTTTTCCGGTACTGCGACTATCATTTCTGCCACTCCTTCTCGTCGTATTCCGCGTGACTCATAATGCGTCGGATGTAAACCATTCTCCATCTGTATTTGATAGTAGCAATCAGCCTACATCTATTATGGCTTATATCGAAAACAACGAATCGCCCGACAACATCTGAATTTCTCCAACTGTTCCGAACCTCAGCAAAGTTTTCCCAATCCGCGTTCTTCGCAATCTTGTACCACGCGTTTAGAGATGCGACCCATTCGCCGTGCTTGGCGGTCGCTTCTCTAATCGCCCTCCGGCTGACGATCCGCATTCAAGAAAATCTTCGCATTTTGCGAAGTTTGAGTCAAGCGGAAAATGATGTTTCATTTGGCAGATTGTAATCAATGTTGAGAAGCAAGCGCGTTCAGCAAGATCTGGATGGGGCAAGCGCCTAAGACGATGTTGGTGACGTAGGCGGAAGCTGAGTCAATGGGCGTCTGATTCTCTGTTCCGCCCGTTCCAATTGCTCCAAGTTGCTCCAAGGTTTCGGAAGAATCGGCTGCCGAATCGGTTTTGCAACTTTAGTAGAATCAATGTGTAGCCAAGGACGGGAGCATCGTTCACTTGAATAGAGCGTCTGCCCTCTCGGCAGAGGGTAAACTCGCCAAAATCGTACTCTTCCTCCCGATAAATGATTTAGAATCAATGAAGGTAGTGCGCCCGTAGCTCAGCTGGATAGAGCGTCTGCCTTCTAAGCAGAGGGTCGGGAGTTCGAGCCTCCCCGGGCGCGCCACTTACTCCTTCTTCGTCCGTTACTTACACGCGGTCATTTCTTGTTCGTTCCCGGCAGCAGGCTGACCGTCATAAAAACGTAATACTTTCTCCCTGCCGTAGACCTTCTCATTTGCTTTTTCGAGGTTTTGCCGCACCTGCTCCACCATCCCCAGTTGATAGTGGCGCTTGGTTTCCGGGCTCGAATGACGCATCGCGCGCTGCACAACGGCGTCAGGCGCAACCCAACTGAGACGCGTGCAGAACACATGCCTCAAATGGTAGATCGGAAAGTGAGCTACTCCCGCGTTCTTGAGCGTCGTCTTCCACGCCGTTTTAACCGTAGTGATCGGCTGGTCGGGTTTGACCGGACTCGGAAAAAGAAACGGGCTCTTGCCTCCCTGCTCCTTCTTCCAACTGAGAAGAACATCGTGGGCCAGCCCGGTCAGGGGTACAGGCTCGGATGAGCCTTCTGTTTTGGTTTTCCCTCCGAAGAAAATCACGTTGTGCTCGAGATCGATCTGATCCCAACGGAGAGAGAAGCCTTCGGTATAGGTGCGGCCTCCCGTTTGCGCCAACAGTATGATTGCCACTCTCAGATACGGCGGGGCGTTTTCCAGAATGCGTTGCTCATCTTCCAAACTGAGCATGCGCTTCGCTGGGCGTTCCCGGCGCTCATCGAATGGCTTCACACGACTGGCGGGGTTCTCGGAGATATACTTGCGCTCGATCGCAAAATTGAGCATGCAGCGCAAGTAAGCCATCTCGCGATTGAGGGTGGCTCCTTTGACTTTGCGGGTTGGATTCTTCCTTGAGGGTTGCGCCTTGCGGTGATTCCGGTAATCCGTGACCCACTTGGCATCGATATCTGCCAGCAAGCGGTCGCCGAAGAATTTCCGCATGTTTTCAAGAAAGTCTCGTACGTTGGTTTGTGTGCTCGCAGCAAGAGTCGGGACGTGTGCGCTTTCAAATTCTTTGCACAGTCCCGTGAATGACATTCTGTCCCCCTGCTCGCCCACTTTGAACATCTGCATCGCAATTTCACCCTCGCGCTTACCCAGTATCTTGTTAGCGAGAGCCTTGCTCCTGCATTTGGTTGACTCGAAATACTGCTCGCCTTTCCAGGTGTAGCTCATCCACCAAAAACGCGAGTCCGTTCTTCGATACAGTCCCACTAGCGCTCCTCTCACTTGCCGGAGTGAAGCGCTGGCGGGATTATACCGCCAGATCGAAACGGAAGACGAGCAGGGCGTATCTGTTTTTGTTTGAGTCTTTCAAGCGTGGACTGACGGTATTCGAGGCGTCCCGCAATTTTCCGGCACTCCACCCTCTCCTG
>DATHGV010000237.1:0-2239 GCA_035490135.1 Candidatus Methylomirabilota bacterium | reverse complement strand
CGTCTTCTCGGTGTCCCCATCCCATTGCACCGCGACTTTGAAGAAGTGAATTTGCGTTTCTATGTAAGGCGAAAATCGGCGGATACCTGGCGGCGCGGTGTGGTTTTCGTCCGCGAGCTTGTCCCGCGGCGCGCGATCGCGTTCGTCGCGCGCGCATGTTACGGGGAGAATTATCTCGCATTACCGATGAAACACGAAATTGAACATCGAGATTCCAATTTGAAAGTGGAATTTTCGTGGCGGCGCGGCCGCAAATGGGAATCACTTAGATTGCAGGCGACTGGCGAACCACAGGCGATTCTGGCGGGGACCCACGCGGAATTTATCACTGAACATTACTGGGGTTATACTTCTCTGCGCAGCGGCTGTGGCGAATATCGAGTCGAGCATCCCCGATGGAAAATTTGGAATGCGACGGATTTCGAACTGAAGGCAGACCTTGCAACTCTTTACGGCCAACAATTCGCTGAGACGCTAAATCAGCCTCCTCGATCCGCATTCATTGCCGACGGTTCGCCGATAACGGTGCACAATCGTCAGATGCTGTAGGGCGTCCGCCGCGGCGGACGCCTGCCGAAGGGAACGGCGTGTCACAGAGACGCCGTAGCCTTGGCGTAGGAGCCTGACCGCCGAGATCAGTGCTTCGGGTCCTATTTTTTTCCGAGTTTAGCCGCGCCGCTCCTGCTCGTGAGCCCGCCGCCGCGAGCGCGGCTGGCGGGCCATAGAGTTGCTTCACCCTCTTTCTTGTTCTCGGATAGGGCAATTACGGGCACGTAATTGCTGGGCAATTACCGGGGGCTGGCTCATCGATCCGTCTCGGAGCGCCTGCCGGAACAATCTGCACTGCGACCGTCACTGCGTTGACACTGCCCTCGTTACGAATCAGGTGTACGTCCCCGCAGCCTATGTCGGTGAAGCTCTGTCCTGCTGTGTAGATTATGGGCGTACAGCTGCGGTCCGAGGCCTCGTAGGCTGTGAGCGCTCCAGATGTGACGGTGATCAGGCTGGGGCCAGGGTGCGTGTGCCACCCGGTGTGGGCGCCAGGTGGGAACGTGTTTTGGATGATGTAGACGTCCGAATCCCCCTTGACCTTTGTCTTGAGGTCCCAACCCAAGAGGTCCTTGCACATCAAGTCGAGCAGGCCATCTGGAAAGTGAGCGGCGTGCGCAGTGTCTACAGGTTGTCCAGGGTATAAAAGGTTGGCGGTTGTAACTCCGCAGTTGGGCGTTGCGCGGGCCGGCACGGCTGTCAACGCAGCGGTGATGATAACCAGCACCGGTGCAATGAGAAGAAGAGCGCGCCGCAAAGGTGAGCGGTGAATTGGCTTTGTTACATTTAGAGTTTTCATATTTTTTGTTCTAGTTGTTGTTGAGGTGATTTCTTTCTTTTTCGTTTGGTAGTTTTCCTTTCATCCCCATAAACGAAAACGGCCGCTCAAAGTGATCATGTGAGTTGAGGTTTTTTTCGGCGAACCTTCCGCGTGCGCCGCATGCACCCAAGCCGCGCAAGAAACCGCCCATGAGATTCGCCAGGTAGGGGCGATTGACTTAGGACGAGTGCCGACATTGGCGCACGTCCAATTTTAATCGCAAATTCTGAAAACGTTGTCCCAGCGGTTTCGCAAGAATATCCGCTGGGACCGTTTGGATTTTCGTACTCGTTTTGAAACGATGTCTATCGTCCGTGTCCGTGGACTGGCTGGAAGTAGTGTTTGGCGACGTAGCGGCCGACCTTGCGCCCGAGGTTCGCACCCTGCAAACAGGAGTTCCGGAAATGAAAGCCGGCCAGGGTGCGCGCCAGTTCGACGTCCCTGACGGCGTCGCGAAAGCGCGTGTACTCGCGCGTAGTCTGGGTCACCCGGCTGTCGAGGGAGAAGGGGACCTTGTCGGTGCCGAAGAACGCCGCCAGCGCAGTCGCCACCGCGGAGCTGTGGAAGGCGTGCGCCGCTGGGTACTCGGGGTGGTTCGGCGTCGGGCGCAACGGTTGCCAGGTGGGGTCAGCCTCAGTGTCCGGGTTCCCGTCCGTGTCAGCCTCTGGGATCGCCGTAAACGGACGCCAGAACCAATAGTGGTACTTGGCCTCGAAGCCCGCGATCATGGCGTCGCCCCCGGACACATGGACCATTGCCAGCATCCGTGCTGTCTGCACTAGGTCGAGCCCGTGCGCGACAGCGAGGGCGAGCATGCCGTCGTTCCACACCCGTAGGTCGTGATCGGTCCAAAACAGGGCTTGGATCGTT